>JAZQOA010000059.1:0-6187 GCA_045627605.1 Kiritimatiellia bacterium
CGGCGAAGCGCTTTGCGCACTTGGCACCGATACCGGAGGGTCGATCCGCCAGCCCGCGTCGTTTTGCGGCATCGTTGGCTTCAAGCCGACCTACGGCCGCGTCTCGCGCTATGGCGTCACGGCCTTTGCCTCGTCGCTCGACCAGGTCGGGCCGATGACGCGCGACGTCACGGATGCGGCGATGCTCATGAACGCGCTTGCCGGCGCCGACCCGCACGATGGCACGACGGCGCTCGAGCCTGTCCCTGATTTCGCGGCGGCGCTCCAGGGCGCATCGCTGAAGGGGCTCAAAATCGGCTTGCCCAAGGAGTATTTTGTCGACGGCACGGATCCCGAAGTTGGCGAATGCATACGCAAGGCGATAGATGTCTGCGCTCGCGCCGGCGCGGAAATCTCCGAGGTTTCCCTTCCGCATACCGAATATGCGATGGCGGTCTACTACATTTGCGCGCCGGCCGAGGCGAGCGCCAACCTGGCGCGTTTCGACGGCGTCCGCTACGGCCATCGCTCCGGGCAGGCGGGCGACGTGATGGAACTTTACTGCCGCAGCCGCGCCGAAGGTTTCGGGCAGGAGGTTAAGCGCCGCATCATCCTCGGCACCTACGTGCTTTCCAGCGGCTACTACGACGCCTATTACGGGCGCGCACAGAGGGTGCGCACCCTCATCCGACGTGACTTCGCCGAGGTCTTCGGCAAGGTCGACGCCCTTCTTACGCCCGTCGCGCCAACGCCCGCCTTCAAGATCGGCGCGTTGCAGGACCCGCTCAAGATGTACCTCAACGACCTCTTCACGATTCCGGCGTCGCTCGCCGGGCTGCCCGCCGTTTCGGTTCCATGCGGCAAGACCGCCGCGGGGCTTCCCGTGGGCGTGCAGTTCATCGGCAGCTCCTTCAAGGACGATCTCGTCCTCAAGGTGGCGAGATCCTTCGAAAAGGAAATGGCGCAATGAAAATGATCGCCACGATAGGGCTTGAAACCCACGTCCAGCTCAAAACGCGCACGAAGATGTTCTGCGGCTGCCTGCTCAAGACCGGTTGCGAACCCAACACCAATGTTTGCCCCGTTTGCCTTGGCTACCCCGGCGCCTTGCCGGTGATGAACCGTGAGGCCGTGAAATTCACGGTGATGTCGGGCATGATGCTGGGTTGCGAAATCGGCCGGCACAGCACCTTCGACCGCAAGAACTACTTCTATCCCGACATGGCGAAGGACTACCAGATCTCGCAGAACGGCGCTCCGCTTTGCATTGGCGGCGGCATTGAAATTGAAACGCCCGCAGGGCGGAAGTTCATTCGCATCAACCACATCCACCTCGAGGAAGACGCGGCCAAGATCAACCACTACGCGCGCCACAGCGGCGTCGATTTCAACCGCGGCGGAACGCCGCTGATGGAAATCGTCGGCGAACCCGACCTTTCCTCGGCCGACGAGACGATCGCCTATCTGACGGCACTCAAGGAAATGCTTGTTTACGCAGGCGTGAGCGATTGCAACCTCGAAGAGGGCAACATGCGCTCAGACGTCAACATCTCGGTGCGCCCGGAGGGGCAGGAGCGGGTTGGCACGAAGGTGGAAATCAAGAACATGAACACCTTCAAGGGCATTCATGCCGCCATCGAGTACGAGGTCGCCCGCCAGATCGACTTGATCTCGCATGGCGGCGCGGTCGTGCAGGAGACGCGCCGGTGGGATGGGGAACTCGGCGAAACGCAGTCGATGCGCAACAAGGAGAACGCCCACGACTACCGCTACTTCCCGGAGCCGGATCTCGTGCCCGTCGAACTTTCGGAGGAACAGATCGAGGAATGGCGCCGCGCGTTGCCGGAGCTTCCCGAGGCGCGCCGCGCCCGCATGGTCGCCCAATACGGCCTCACGGAATATGACGCCGGCGTGCTCAGCGCCGAAAAGGCCAAGGCCGACTTCTTCGAGTTGGCCGCCTCCACATCGGCGAAGCCAAAGGCGCTTTGCAACTTCTTCATGTCGGACGTCATGGCCTGGCTCAACGAGAGCGGCACGGAGATTTCCGGCGACTACGTCTCGCGGACGGCCCCGGCTCTTTCGGCGCTCTTCAACCTTAACGCCGAAGGAAAGATCAACGGCCCGACGCTCAAGGACCTGCTTCCCGAAGTCCTGCGCGGCGACATCGCCGATCCCGCGAAAACAGTTGAGGAGCGCGGTCTTGGCGCGGTCAGCGACACCGGGGCCCTGCAGGCGCTTGTCGAGCAGGCCATTGCCTCGAATCCCAAGTCCGTCGCCGATTTCAAGGCCGGCAAGAAGGCGGCGGCGGGCTTCTTCGTGGGGCAGGTCATGAAGCTTAGCAAGGGCAAGGCCGACCCGAAGCTTGTCGGGCGCCTCGTTGCAGAGGCCCTTTCAAAGTAGCGGGCGCAGGATGGGGTTGGCCATGCAGGATTTCCCGCGTTTCGAAGAGTCGCACACCTTTTTCGACTCAGACCTCGACTGCACGGGGCGCGTGGGCATCGCCCGGATCTGCGACCTGCTGCAGGCGGCGGCGACGGCACATGCCGATCTCCTTGGCGTGGGCATGCACGACCTCATGAAGGAGGGGCACACCTGGATGCTTTCCTCTATGAGCGTCTGCTTTGACCGCTGGCCCAAGGCGATGGACGCCGTGAAAATCACGACCTGGCCGAGCGGTGTGCGCGGCAAGATCGTCTGCTACCGCGACTACACGATTGACGCTCCCGATGGCGCGAGGATTGCGCGCGCCACGAGCGACTGGATCTACGTGGACATCGAAAACCGCAGGATCGACCGCCTCACGCCGGTTTTGACGGGGCTTGCGCCGGAAGGCGTCCCCCGGGCGGGCGTCGAACCCGCGGAGAAGGTGCGCCGCCCCGGGGGGGACGGCCCCGCCCCCGCCGCATGTGACATCGTCTTGCGCCGCGCCGACACCGACGTGAACCGCCACGTCAACAACGTCCACTATATCGAATGGCTTTTCGAGCCGATGGCCGAGTCGGATTTCGCCCGGCGGCTCCTGCGGCTTGACATCTCCTACCGCGCGGAAGCCCGCATGGGGGATGCGGTGACCAGCGAGGTCACGGTCCTTGAAGGCGGGCGGACGACGCTCCACACCTTGCGCCGCAAGGCCGACGGCGCCGTGCTTGTTTCGGCCACCTGCCGCTGGGAGTAGCCGCGATGGCGGATTCCACGCTCCTTTCGCCCGAAACCATCGAGCGCATCAAGGCGAAGATGGCTGTTGCCGGCGTCGCGGAGGAGGACATCGAGGAAACCTTTGTCCGTGGCGGCGGGAGCGGCGGGCAGAAAATCAACAAAACTTCGTCGTGCGTCCGTCTGCTTCATCGGCCGACGGGGACGCAAATCCGCTGCCAGGAGACGCGCTCACGCGAGGCGAACCGCTGGCTGGCGCGGCGCATGCTCGCGGAGAAGATGCTTGAAGCCGCCAGAAGCGCGGAAAGCGCGCGGATTCAGGAGGCGGAGAAAATCCGCCGGCAGAAGCGCCGCCGCTCGCGCCGCCAGAAGGCGCGCATGCTGGCCGACAAGCGCATGCACTCCGCAAAGAAGGCCCTGCGCGGCCGTGTCAACCCCGGCGAATGAAATTCCGATGTCGTACAAGCAGATCGACGAACGACTACGAGCAGGGTACGTTGCTGTGAAAGGGATGATATAATAGTGATGATTTAACGAGGTGGTTTATGGATAGTAAAACGCTAAAGGATCTGATAGCCGCTGGAGAGGGCGACGCCGTCGAGTTCAAGTAGGCGCGTGGGGGCGTTCAGACCGATTTTTGGCCATCGTACTGCGCGTTCGCCGCCACGGGCTGACGGCGGAGGAACGTGCGCTGGTGCAGGGTGTGGGATGTGATTTCACGGAGTCACGGAGACGCGGAGATGAGAAGAAAATCAGATAGGATTGGGAGGATGTCATGCAAATAGTTCATACTGACAAGAAGGATTTAACGCTTTCAAATCTGCGGAAGATGATTGCGGATGGGAACATCATTCCTGATCCTGATTATCAGCGAAGCTACGTGTTTGATGACGGGAAGGCGTCGCGACTGATTGAGTCTATCCTTATCGGCATTCCGATCCCGACGGTGTATCTCTCTCAGGAAGAAGACGAATGGAGGGACAAGAGGAGCTTTGATATAATTTGCCCCAAACTGGTGGCTTATTTCGGGCAGGGAGTGTTAAAATGAAGCAGACTGAATCGCAAAACGTGGAATACAAGCGCAGTTGGCATGACGAATACCTGAAGTGGGTATGCGGTTTTGCCAATGCGAAGGGTGGTACGATCTGGATCGGTATCGACGACGATAAGAGCGTTCATGGCGTCGAAGACTCGAAGAAGCTGATGGAGGATATTCCGAACAAAGTTAAGGACACGATGGGACTTGTTGTGTCGGTTGCCCTTGTTCGCAAGCAGAAGAAGGATGTACTCCGCATTGACATTCCCGAAAGTGATTTCCCTGTCGCCTACCATGGTGAATATCATTTGCGCACAGGATCAACGAAGCAGCAGTTGACGGGGTTTGCCTTGACGCAATTTCTTTTTCACAAAATGCATCTCTCGTGGGATGCGGTTGAAACGGCAGGATGTCTTGCATTCCAGGATTATCGTTTCAAACAGTTTAAGTTGCGTTATGCGAAAAGAACCGGTAAGGATTTCAAGGACGGATGGTTCGATTCCATTGGTTTCAAGACGAAAGACGGCGTGTTGACGAACGTTGGTGCCTTGTTCGCCGACGAGTGCCCAATTCCTCAGTCTCGCGTATTTTGCACGGTCTGGAACGGATTGACAAAGTCAGAGGATTCGTCAAATGATCAGGAGTATTCGGGCGGACTGATTGACCTTCTGGATGCGGCGGAAAAGTTCATCAAGCTGAACACGAAACGTGGTTGGAAGAAGCTCCCGACGGATCGTTTAAACTATCCTGATTACCCTGAACGAGCCGTCACCGAAGCTCTGGTGAACGCTTTTGTCCATCGTGACTACACGATTTACGGTAGCGAAGTCCATGTGGACATCTATCCTGATCGGTTGGAGATCGTTTCGCCCGGCGGAATGCCTGACGGTTCGGCGGTGCAGGATCTCGATTGGCGCAATGTTGCGTCCGACCGTCGCAACCCGACGCTTGCCGATATGTTCGCGCAGATGGACTACATGGAGCGGAAAGGTAGCGGACTCGCCTTGATGCTCGACGCATATGCGAAAGAGACTCCTAATCCACGAGGCCTGGAGCCGAAGTTCTTCTCTTCAAGGGGGTCGTTCCATGTCGTTCTGCCGAATCTGAACTATGGAGTGCCGCACGATTCAGGCTTGGTTGCTGCCCGAGATGGCACTCAGTCTGGCACTCAATCTGGCACTCAATCTGGCACTCAGGGTTTGTTAGAAGATATTGTTGTGAGAATAGTGGAAAACCCGAAGATCACGGCTAAGGAACTGTCTTCGGTAACAGGTGTGCCATTGCGTACTTTGAGGCGTCGCCTTGCCAAGCTGCAGAATGTCCGTTATGTTGGACATGGATTCAGCGGTCATTGGGAAGTGGTGGAGGACGAATAGGTCATGACGTATAAGTATCAGACATTTGCGGATCTTCTCTATGCAAGCTACAGCGGTTTGCAGATGATTGGTATTTGCGCGAGGCATCGCGTGAGGGATTGCAACGCTCCTGCTCTGCGGACGCGCCGCCAGAAGGTGCGCATGCTGGCCGACAAGCGCATGCACTCCGCAAAGAAGGCCCTGCGCGGCCGTGTCAACCCCGGCGAATGAAATTCAAGGCCTGTTGGCCGGAACCCTTCCCGCCTGTGCGCGCATTATAAATTCCGAGGGTAATATATTTGGGTAACATTACCCAGGGATAATATCTACGTGCGTATGTGTGCGTAGGCGCGTATGCGTGTGCGCGTATGCATGCGCGGGAAGGGGCGCCGCCCCCGCGCGACAGGCACGGCCGGGCATCGCAGGGGGGGGGACTGTTCACCCCCTGGGGCGGCAGAGGCAGGCCCCTGGATTTCAACACCCCGGAACGGCCAGCCAACAGGGATGGACAATGACCATCCCTGCGCCCGCCTTGGGCAAGGCCCCGGCAACAGGCGCCGAGGCGGCTTCCGCCGCCTCGGGAAAAATTTACTTCCCATTTCAAAAAGTCATCGCCATATCAAATGTGGGGGTCGGGTGATCCTCTAAGTCGGGTTGGATGCCC
>JAZQOA010000060.1:0-3777 GCA_045627605.1 Kiritimatiellia bacterium
CGAGAAGGCCGCCCGGGGCGATGGTGCAGTTGGCCCGCAGGGCCGCGGCGATTTCCGCAAGGCCGCTGTCGCGGGCGAGGATGTAGGGGGGGTCGGCGTAGACGATGTTGAAGGAAAGCCCCCTGCCCCCGGTGCGGATCCAGCGCATCACGTCGCCGCAGACCACGTTGCGGGCGCTCTCCGCGCCGGCAATGTCCGTGACGTTTTGCACCGCGAGACGGTGGACGCCCTTGTCGCCCTCGACCCACGTCGCCTCAGCCGCGCCACGGCTCAGCGCCTCAAGGCCCACGGCGCCGGTACCGGCGAAGAGGTCGAGGAAGCGCGCCCCGGTGATTTCCGCCATCAGCATCGAGAAGAGAGCCTCGCGGACGCGGTCCTGCGTGGGCCTCACGCGATCGCCGCGCGGGGTCTTCAAGACGCGTCCCCGGAACTCTCCTCCCGTGATTCTCATCTTTTCGATCGGCCTCTCCGCGACAGCTTAGCTGCGGTAGTTGGGCGCTTCCTTGGTGATCTTGATGTCGTGGGGGTGCGCCTCGCGCATGCCCGCGCCGGTAACGCGGTAGAAGCGCCCCTTGCGCTGGAGCTCGGCAATCGTCCGGCACCCGCAGTAGCCAAGAGAGGCGCGGAGCCCGCCGGCGAACTGCACGAGAATCCGGTGGACCGGACCGGAAAAGGGAACCACGCCCTCGATGCCCTGCGGGACGAGGTCGTCCGCCGCCGTCGCGGCCTGTCCATAGCGTTCGCGGCTGCCGGCGCCGGCCTTCATCGCGGCGAGCGAACCCATGCCGCGGTAAACGACGTACTGGCGGCCCTCGTAGATGATCTTCTCGCCCGGGCTCTCCTCGGTGCCCGCGAGAAGCGAGCCGAGCATGACGGTGTCGGCGCCGGCGGTAATCGCCTTGGGAACGTCGCCCGAAAGCTTGATGCCGCCGTCCGCCACCACGGGGATCGACCCCTCAAGCGCCTTGGCCGCCTCGTAGACGGCCGTCAGCTGCGGGATGCCGACGCCGCAGACGACGCGCGTCGTGCAGATCGAGCCGGGGCCGATACCGACCTTGACGGCGTGGGCGCCGGCGTCGCGGATTGCGAGGGCGCCCTCGCCCGTGGCGACATTGCCCGCGATGATGTCGACGTCGGGGTAGTTGGAGGAAATCCACCTGACCATGTCGAGGATGCCCTTGCTGTGTCCGTGGGCGCTGTCCACGACAAGGACGTCGACGCCGGCGTCAACGAGCATCTCGACGCGCTTGTGGTCGTGCGGCGTGACGCCGACCGCGGCGGCCGCGCGCAGGCGGTGGTGGGCGTCGCGGCTGTAGAGCGGGTGCTTGTTCTCGACGAGGTTCTTGACGTCCGTGAAGCTGTAGAGGCCGGTAAGCTTGCCTTCCTTGTCGACAAGCGGGAGCTTGCCGACCTTGTGCTCCGACATCAGCTTGTAGGCCTCCTCAAGCGAAGTGCCGGGCGCGGCCGTGACGGTGGTGCGGGTCATGATGTCGCGCGCCTTCATGTCCATTGAGCTGGCGAAGCGGACGTCGGACCGCGTGAGGATGCCCACCACCCTGTCGGCCGCGTCGAGGATCGGGAAGCCGCCGAAGCGGAGTCCCTGCTCCTGCTTGTAGGACATGATCGTGTCGAGCGTGTCCTCCTCGTGGAAGCACACGGGCGCGAGGATGAGGCCGTTGAGGTGGTTTTTGACGAGACGGACCTGGCGGGTCTGCTCCTCCATCGAGAGGTTCTTGTGGATGACGCCGATGCCGCCGCCGAGCGCCATGGCAATCGCCATGTTCGATTCCGTCACGGTATCCATCGCCGCGCTCATGAAAGGCGCGTTGATGTTGATGCGCGAGGTGAGTCGCGTCACGGTCGAGGCCTCGTCGGGCAGGAAGTCGGCGTACTGGGTGACAAGCGTGACGTCGTCGTAGGTGAGCGCCTCGCCGGGGAAATTGGCCATGAAAGCCGAGACGGATGGATTGATGTGCATTGCGGTATCTCCCAAGGGCGAGGCGACCCCATGCCGCCCGTGACCCTTTGCCCATGAGATTATACAGGTTTCACGCAAAGTTGTCAAAATTAAGTCACCATCCCTCCCCATGCCAAAGTTCAATTGCCCCGTAGGAGCGAACCTTGTCAAGTTCGCGTTTAACTTCGCCCGAGAGCACGCCACGGTAGTATGCCCGATCACCAGGAGCATTGGAAAAGACCGAGGTGAGCTGTAGGACGAGGTTTGATACGGCCGGCTTGAAATAATTGTCGACGACATAATATCCAAGAGGGCTTCGCATTGCCGTTGCAAAACTGGGGAGCATCGCCTTGGAAACCGCATTCGTCTGCGCGTCCGCGACAATCACGCCGAGAAATCCAAGGTAGGCGTCCGTGCCCGTGAACCCCGCCATTTCTCCGAATACAATGCGTGTCTCGTACTTGTCCCGGATCGACGGCCATTCATTGGAGATGCTCGTCCAGTTGTTCGAGACATCGGCAACGATCTCCCTGAAAGTCCGACTTTGCCAAATCTCATGGTCCAGGCCCGTGTCGGCGACATTCTCCACCGCGCAATACCTTGAAGTTTCGCACATCGACACGATGGCGAGGACATCGTTGTAAAGCGGCATATCCGCCTGGCTTCCCATGCAAATCAAAGCAACGGCAAATGCAAGTATGCGTTTCATCAATCAACGTCCTTTCTGTTGTAGCCACAGGTTCCATCGAGGAACCGTTCAAACCTTCTGTTTACTTCGGAAAACCCCGCCGCAATTCCGAAACCGTCGTAATCGACGATTCCGCAATGCCCCATGCCAGATGGCGAAGGATGGCCGACTATCCATCCGGGCTCAGGCGGGATGCCCGTTCCAAGAAAAGTCCAGCCCCGAATGGAGACGGCACCAGTCGCCCAATCGTTCGCGAGGGGCGGATAGGGAAGAAAAGGATTGTTGCCATGAATGGCCGGCACATTGAGACCAGCCTCCTCGGCGCAGTGCGCCACGAAAAAGTTACATTTGGGGGTGCGCGGCATAACATAGGCGAACCCATGCGCAGCATCTAGAAACGCACTTTCAGCATAGTTCGTGCTTCCCATTTTCGAGAAGGCCACGTTTCTCAATTGGATCTGCTCCGGCGTCGAGGCAACGCCGACATGATCGCAGTTTCCAGCCGCAAAAACACGTTCCGGCGGATCCAGCACCGAACGCGACTTGATTCTGAAGTACCCGGCCCGTTCCTCGCCGCCGATTTCCATCGCGCACTTGACGCGGAATACCCCGCCCGTCGGCATCGCGCAATCCAGGGTGGGCAGGGCGTTCGACGCAGCCACGGGCTCCCAGTCGAAATACGTCCCGTCGGCCTTGCGCCGCCCAAGACACCAGGAAAAGCGGGCGAACCTTGCGGCGTCGAAATCCTCCGGGAGGAAGGACAATCTCATCCCGACCGTGCTTCCGGCGAGGACGACAAGCCCCGTGTCGGGGGCGGCGGGGATTTCCACATCCCCGACTTCGACCGCCGTCGAGGTCGCGACACCCGCCGCGACGAGGCCCCCGGCGTCCTCGAAGGCGGCTTCCACGACGATGTCGCCCGCGCACCCGGAGGGCGACGCGCAGAAGAACGTGTTCGTCCAGGCGCGGCGCCTCGTGCCTTCCGGCACCACAAGGGCGATGGGCATGGACGGCGCGAAGCCGTCGTACGCCCCCAGCCGCGACAGCGTCACCGTGCCGCAGGCCGGCAAGTCCGAGGAGAACACGGTCACGACATCGACCGCGTTGCTCGCGAAGAACGCCCCGGGCATCG
>JAZQOA010000061.1:0-10251 GCA_045627605.1 Kiritimatiellia bacterium
TCGCCTCGGCGCCGGCCTTTTCAACGCCTTCGCTCCTGATGCGGTCCAAAAGGGCTTGTAATTCGTCTGCCATGGTGCTGTCCTCTCCTTAAAATGGTGAAGTCCCATTATACCAAAAAATATCGCCCCCGTGCGGCGCACCCTACTTCCCGAGAATGGACTGGATGCGCTGGCCGCCGTGGAGGTTGCCCGCGCCGTGTCCCGCCTTGGGATTCGTCCAGATATGGCGGACGACATTCGTCGGGATGGCGTTGAAGGCCGCGTAGACGCCTTCGGGCGGGCAGGTGGTGTCGAGAAACCCCGTGCCGATCGTGACTTCCTTGCCGGGCGTGATCATCGAGAGGAAGTTGACGTTGTCGATGTAGCGCGAGGTCTCGGAAATCTTGGCGTTGCCTTCGTCGATGGGCTTGCCCTCGTCGTCGGGCTCCCAAAGCTGGGGCCAGCCGTTGCGGCGGCCGGCGAGGCGCCCGTTGTGGTCGGAGAGCGCGGGAACGCAGGCGCAGACGAGCGACACGTCGGGGTCGAGCGCGCCGCAGGCGATGGACTGCCCGCCGCCGAGGCTTTCGCCGTTGACGATGAGCGTCTTGCCGTCCCACTCGGGGAGCGATTTGGCGTACTGGATGGCGCGGAGGTCGCGGAGGATCATCCACTTGAAGACGTTGTCGCAGATGTTGGTCGCGCTTTCCTTCGAGAGCTTGTAGATGGCGTTGACGTTGTAGCCCATTTCGGCGTATTCGGCGTCCGTGAGCTGGTTGGGGAGGCCGAACTTGCTTGTCGTCACGGAGATGGCGACGTCGCCGTAGTACCAGGACTTCCAGGCGCGGACGCCGCTGGCGCCCTGGAAGGCGACGATAATCGGCAGGGACTTTGGCGCGGCGTCCCGGGGCTTGGCGATGAAGCCCGTCGAGGGGTGGGGGCCGACGCAGTCGAGCGCGAATTCCGCGCCCTGGATCTTGCCGTCCTTGTTCTGTTCAGCGGGAATCTCGACTTCCGTTAGTTTCGCGTTGAACGGGATTTTGTCGAGCGCCGCGATTTCCTTTTTCCAGAAGTCCGCGAAATCCGCCGGCGGGGGGAGGGCGGCCTTGATGGCGTCCGCCCGGTAGATCGCGCCGCACTGCGTCCTCGTGGGCGTCGGCCTGCCCTTGTCGTTGAGGACGCACGCCTCGAGCAGCACCCAGCCGGGGAGGTCGGGCTTCACCTTGGCTGTGTACTTGCCGCCGGCGTCGGTCGTGGCGTCCGTGACGACGGGCTTCACCTTGCCGGGGATGCTGAGCGTCGCGCGGATCGGCATCGACGTCGGGGCGCCGTCCGCCATGAGCGAGAGGGTGAGGACGACTTCCTCGCCTTCGCCGTAGAGGGCGTCGGGTTTCGAGGCCTCGCCCGTGAAGGCGAGGGGGGCCGCTCCGGCGGCGGCTGCTGAAAGGACGGCGAAAACAAGGGGGAGCGACTTTCTCATGGCGGAGATTTCCTTTGAAACGGGATTAGCCGAGCAGGGGGGCGAGGGGCGAGGCGTCGAGTTCGTCGACTTTGCCGGCATCCGCCGCCGAGGCGTAGAGCGGGGCGATGGGGAGCTTGCAGACGACGGGGATGCCGTGGCGGTTCGCCACTTCGTCGACGTTGCTTTCGCCAAGGACGGCGTGGCGTTCGCCGCACTTCGGGCACTCGAAGTAGCTCATGTTCTCGACGATGCCGACGACGGGAATTTCCATCATCTTGGCCATGTTGACGGCCTTTTCGACGATGAGCCCGACGAGCTGCTGGGGGGAGGTGACGATGACGACGCCGTCGACGTGGAGCGACTGGAAGACGGTGAGGGGCACGTCGCCCGTGCCGGGCGGCATGTCGACGAACATCACGTCGATGTCGCCCCAGGCCACGTCGCTCCAGAACTGCTTCACGACGCCGGCGATCACGGGCCCGCGCCAGATCACGGGGGCGGAAGGGTCTTCGAGGAGGAGGTTGAGCGACATCACCTTGACGCCGTTGCGGGCCGTGGCCGGGATCAGCTCGTGCTCTTCGCCGCCGATCGCCTGGTCAATCCCGAAGGCGGTCGGGATCGAGGGCCCGGTGATGTCGGCGTCGAGTACCGCCGCCTTGAGGCCGCGCTTCGCGGCGAGGCAGGCGAGCATCGAGGTCACGAGGCTCTTGCCGACGCCGCCCTTGCCGCTGGCGACGGCGATGACTTTCCTGACGTTGGACTTCGGGTTGGGTGGGGCCAGCAGACTCTGCTTCTCGGTCCGGCTGGAGCAGTTCTTGCCGCAGGTCGAGCAGTTGTGGGTGCATTCTTCGCTCATGTGAGATTTCACTCCTTGTCAAATTGGAACATTGGAAAAGAGAAGGGCCGGGGCGGTGCCGCCCCGGCCCTGTCGGGACTTACAGGCCGCCGACGTCGCGCAGGCGGATCGCGGGCGACGCGGGCTTGAAGTCGAGAAGGTCGAGCTTGTAGCGGTACATGCCCACGGTGATGGCGCGGACCTTGACCGGGAACTGGATCTTCTTGTCGCCGCCTTCCGAAACCCACTGGTCGCTGTAGGGCCCGGGGCTGTGGTCGTTGACGATCTTGTTCGGCGCGAGCGACTGGTAGACGTAGCTCCAGCCGTCGAAGTCGACGCAGAGGTTGCCCGGCCAGTCCATGATGTCGCAGCCCCAGCTGCGGCCCGTGGAGAGGTTCTTGAAGACCTCGCCGTTGGCGTCCTCGATCTCGAAGCGAATCTGCCCCCAGTTGGAGTTGCCCTTGACCCAGACGCCAATCACGGACGGCGTGCCGGGGATGGCCTTGGGCTCCTTGAAACGGAGTGTGGTGTACTCCGTGATGTAGCGGGAGTCGTACTTCTTGCTGTCGGTGTTGAGCGCGATCTCGACGCATGCGCCCTTCTCGGCGTCGTCGGCCTGCGCGAGCATGAATTCCGACGGGCGGAGAATCGGGAGGAAGCCCGTGTGGGTGGATTCAAGCGACGGATCGGGTTCGAGCGTGAAGTCGCGGATATCGTCAACCTTGTCCGCGACGCGCGCACGAAGGGCGATGTCCATTTCCTTCGGGAAGGTGCGGCCGCCGATCGAGACGCCCTTGAGCGGGCTGTCCGTGACGACATAGACAGGGGAAGTGCCGCCCTTGACGATCGACTTGCCGGCCGGGATGGCGTATTCGGTGCCGTACATCTCGGTCCAGGTGCCGGTGGAGGCTGAGTCAACCACGAAGTCGACGTCGCCGCGCGCCGCCCAGAGCGCCGTCGCGGTCTTGCCATCGGTGCGCTTGAACTCGATCGCGTAGACGGTCGTCGAACCGGTGTCGAGCTGGCGGACGAACTTCACGCCGTCAAGGCACTTCGTGAGGACCGCGTAGGCGACGTAGGCGCGCTTCGGGTAGCCGTAGGGACCGCGCAGGAGGATGCCCGAACCGCCCCAGAGGCCGTTGTAGTAGCCCGACGAGCAGACGAAGAAGATGCCGGGGCTGATGAGGAAGAAGTCGTTGGCCAGCGAGATGAGCACGTCGCGCATGTACCACTCGGCCTGCTGCTGCTCGCCCATGTCGCGCTCGCAGCGGTAGGTGAACTCCCAGCTGCCGTTGCCCTTGACGGGGCGCTTGGCGAGCTTCTCGGCGATGTCGAGCGTCACGCGCATGCCCTGGAAGCCGCATTCCTGCATCTTCTCCGGCTTGATGACCTGCGCGGGCGTCTCGAAGCCCATGTAGTCGTAGTACTGCGGGTTGGCCCCGGCGCGGAGCGGGCGCACCGCCGCGCCAATCGAGGCGGAGGAGTTGCCGAACTGGAGCTTGATCTGCGGGAAGTGCTTGCGCATGATGCGGCCGACTTCATTGACGTACTTGGCGATGTTCCTGTCGTTCTCGGGAACTGCGGGCACGGGCAGGCCGAGAAGCTCCTCGGGGATGCCGTAGCCGGGGGCCGATTCGTGCCAGATGAGCATGTGGTCGGCGTGGCGGCCGTTCTTCTTGTGCTCGTCGATGGCGGCCTGGACCTTCCTGACAAAGGTCTCCTCGCCGTCGATCTCGATCTTGCGGCGCTTGCGCGGATCCTTTTCGGGATCGGCGGGGTCGTCGATCTTGCTCGGCTTGAACTTGCCGGTCGCGGTGTCGAAGTCGCGCATGCCGGGCGCGCCGATGTTGCCGACGCCGGTGATGTCGTACTTGGCGCATTCCTCGGCGTTCGGCTGGCGCCACGAGGCCTTGCGGATGCCGGCCTTCTGCATCAGCGGGCCGCCGAGCTCGATGTCCCCGGGCGAGCCGTGGGAGTTGAACCACCAGGTCGCGTAGGGCGACGCGACCTTGCCGACCTTGCGGCCGGCTTCGGGAAGGATCGCGAAGCGCGCGTTGTGGGTGAAGAGGGCGTTGCCGTCCGCGTCGTCGAGCGTGACGTCGAGCGTGTAGAAGCCCTTGGGCGTGGATGCCCCGAGGTCGATGGAGATTTCACTGGTGTCGCCGGCCTTGGCGAGGGCGAAGTCCTGCTTGCCGGTAAAGACAGGCAGTCCCTTGATGTCCTTGGCGACCCAGCGGACGCACCCCTTGGCGCCGTCGATGGCGGCCTTGAGGAGGACGGTGGTCTTGCGGACGGTCTCGTTGGCCGTGAAGACGTTGGCGGGCTGCTCCTGGCGGAAGTCGACGACAACCGGGGCCTTCTCAAGCGTGACGCCGAAGATGTTGAAGGCGCTGTCGGAATTCGGATCGGGCTTCATCTCGTTGTTGAGCTGCTCGAAGTTCTCCCAGCCCTTGCCCGAGAATTCGAAGTCGATGTAGCCCTTGCGCGCCGCGATGTCGATGACGTTGCCGAGGCCGAGGTCGACGGTCATGAAATAGACGGGGAGCTCCTGGTTGCCGCGCTTGATCTTGCCGACCTCCTTGCAGCCGAAGGGGACTTTGCCGTCCTTGAACTCGACAATCGCGTCGCCGAGCATGTTGCCGCCCACGCCGTTGGTGACGTAGTAGCCGAGGCGGACCGTGAGGATTTTGTCCTTGTGCGCATCGGGGTCGATGGCGAAGAGGATGTGGGCCTTTGCGTAGTCGGCGGCGGGCAGGCGGTAGTGGATGGCCGAGGGGAAGCCCCAGAGCGGGCTGCGGCCATGGTATTCCTCGACCTCGAGCGCCCAGCTGCCCTTGCCCTGCTTGCAGATCGCGACGTCGGCCGAGTCAATTGGCGCGGCGACCATCACGGGCACGCCGTCGAATTTCGCGAGGCCGGTCTTGACGCCCTCGGTGTAGGTGGCGTCGGCAAAGGCCTTGGCCCGCGGGTTCTTCGACATGTCGATGGCGGTGAAGCGCGGGGAGCCGAAGAGGTCGTCGCCCTCGCTCAGGACGTATTTCACGCCCTTGGCGGGAAGGAACTTGATGTCCGTGACGGTCGCGCCGTCCTTGCCGGCGATCGTCGTGATGAACGAACCGTCGACATAGACCTGCGCCGCGCCGTCCTTGCGGATGAAGTTGACGTCAAGCGGGTGCTGCGACGCCGGGGGAAGGCGGTTCCAGTCGCGGAGGATGTCGAGGCCCTGCGGCTCCATGTCGTAGGAGGAGCAGTAGTTGCGCATGAGGGGACGCACATACTGTTCGCCGATACCCTTGATCGAGATGAAGGAGTCGGCGAGGTCGATGCGCGCGTTCTTCGCCTTGTCGGCGAAGGGCGTCATCAGGTTGTGGCCCTGCGTTCCGATGGTGACGGGGTAGTCCGCGGACGTGCCGTCGGAGAAGGTGACGACGAACTTTGTCGTGCCGTCCTTTGCGTTGCCCGGGACGAAACGCACGCCGGCCATTGGCTTGGTGGCGATGGCATTGGTTTCGGTTCCGGTTGCGACCTTGGCGTCGGCAATCGGCTGGTTGAGGCTCTTGAACGAGGCGAAATGCTTTTCAACGGGATAGCCGCGGATGCCTTCCGGAGTACGCACGACAACGTCGCGGAGCGAGAACTGCTTTTCCGGGGAGGCGGCGAAATTCACCGTCTCGAAGACACCGTCGAGCTTCACCGAGGTGATCTTGTAGAAGGCGCGGTCCTTCGAGACGAAGATGTCCGCATTGGCGCCGTTGGCCTTGACGGCGACCTCCTCCCACTTCCAGTTGGCGATGAAAAGGGCGTTGGTGTTGCCGGGGAAGAGCAGCTTTTGGCCCGCCACGGCGTCGGCCGCGATGGTGATCTTCTGCGACTTGCCATTGGCGGTCTTGAAGACGATGTCGAAGAACGACGCGACGCCCGCGACGTCCTTCTCGTTCTTTTCAGGATTGCCCTTCTTGGGCATGGTGGAATTCAGGAAGCGGAACTTCGTGAGAACGTCGAACTTGTTGTCCGCCGGCAACGCGATGTCCTTCTCGAAAATCTTGCAAGGCGCCGCGACCTTGACGTTGAGCTCGGCGGCGTTGACCCAGATCGGGTCGTTGCCGACGGTGAGGCCCTCGGCGCGTGTCACGCCCGGGGCGGTGTCGCCGTAGTTCTTGAAGCTTTCTTCAAAGACGTTGCGACCGTATGACGCCATTGCCGCGGCGAGGCAGAGTGCCGTCGCGGAAAGGGCCGTTGCTTTTGTACTGGCCATGAGTGTCTCCTCGTTGGGGTGAAAAGTTTGCCATTGATTATAGCATTTTTCGTGCCGAGGTGACTTGCCAAAGGACGCGCCGCGTCATCGGGAATTTTTGCGGCGCAATAAAAACTACTTCTCCAAGTGGGATTTGTGGCTTGGTGGACGATGAGGGACTCGAACCCCCGACCTTGACCGTGTAAAGGTCCTGCTCTAACCAACTGAGCTAATCGTCCAAGCAAAATGTTTTTTCAATTATACCTTATCGCTGGCTGATTGGCAAACCCGTCACGCAAGTCTGATTTCAAGCCAGACGAAGTCCGCGTCGCGGAGCGCGGTGTCCGCGACATTGTGCAGGTCGATGACGTTCCAGCCGTCGCGGATGGTTCCGGCGGGAATTTCCAGCGCCGCATAGGAAACCGGGTTGTCCGAGGCCTGCGGGATGCGGATTTCCGGGGGCGGCGCCGCCGATGGAATTCCGCAGCATACGCCGTTGAGCCAGACTTCGGGCATTGCCTTGTCCGCCAGTCCGATGATAAGCGTGGCGGAGCGGTTGTCGGTTGCGCCCCCCATGTTGAGTCGGACGGCCCCGGCGCTTCCGGGGGCGATGGACGCGGGAAAAGGGCATTCCGCGCGAGCACCTTCGACGGCGGTTTCACGCCAGGTGACGACGTGGCGGCGGGTGGCGGCGTCGCATTGGGCGCGATTCGCCGCCATCGGGAAGAACGCCTGCATGTCCTTGTAGCGCTGCTCGGGCGAGTCTTGGCGCTGGAACTGGGGAAAGTGGTTGTAGACGTAGATCGTGTCGGCACCCTGGTGGTAGTAGTTTGCGGCGAAGGCGGCGTCCGTGGCGAGATCGCCGCGCGCCATCCAGCCGGAGGCGACGTACATGTCAACTGTCGGGGCGAGAATTGTCTCATCCGGCAGCAGTCGCTTCCAGAGCGCCACCTGGCAGTCCTGTTCCGTGCGGACGGATTGCGGCCCGGGGACGACGATGTCGACGAGTCCTTCTTCGGCCCAGGCGGGAATGTCCATGCCGACGTCGAGCGCGTCCTGCACTCGCGCGGGGCAGCGGGTCGCGACGCGCACGCGGTGGCCCCACTTGGCCTCGGCTTCCCGGGCGGCGCGGCGAACTTCGCGCATGAAGGCCGTGAGAATGGGCGTTCCCTCGTCGTCGCAGCCGGGGCGGAAGACGGGAATGCAACGCAACCAGTCGATTTCGAGCCCGTCCGATTCGTAGTCGAGGAGGTATTCCCGCGCGAGGGCGACGTTGTAGTCGAAGACATCTTGGCGGCCGTAGTCGAGCGCGTAGTTGTACCAGTTCCACTCCTTGAACCAGGGACGGCGGTACCAGGCGCGCGTGACGGCCTCCTTGTTGTAGTACCAGAAGTCGCCGTGCTGGGGGCGGTCTTCGAGCCCGGGGGAGGTCCAATGTACGTCGTTGGTGCGCATCGAGTGCCACATTTCGATGCCTTTCTCGTGGCAGTACGCGTAGCGGACGCGCATGTAGTCGGGGCAGTTCCTGAGCATCGACATGACCGAGAGGAACATGTCTCGGTAGGCGTCCGCCTTGTGGACTGTCTGCCCCGGAAGCGACGGGATGGGCTTGCCGCGGACGAGGATTTCGCCGTCGTCCGCCAAGGTGATGTCCTTCCAGTATGGCGTCCACGTCTTTGACGGGAAGAAGGTCCGCTGGAAGTTCATGTTGTAGAGCAGGGCCTCTACACCGCCCCCGGCGACGTAGAAGTCGACGTCGTCGCGGATGTCTTGTTCGCCAAGTTCGTGCTTGTCCGTATGCCAGAAGTTCCAGGCGTCGGAATTGATGAAAATTCCCTTTGTTTTCACAATGTTCCCTCGTCTTTTCGGGTAGGCGGCCTTTGTGCCGTACGTTCCTGTGAGAGCGCGGCGAGAGCCCGGAGGATGGCGTCCGCGAGTTCGTCGCCGATGCCCGGGATTGCCGCGATTCGTTCGCGTGGCTGGCGCGCGAGCGCGTAGACCGACCCGAAGGCGTTGAGCAACCTCATTTTCTTCGCGGGGCCGATGCCGGGGATTTCGTCGAGCAATGATTCCCGGACGGTCTTGTTGCGTCGGTTGCGGTGGTGCGTGATCGCGAAGCGATGCGCTTCGTCGCGGAGGCGGCGGACGACGTTGAGCGCGTCGGAGTCGCGCGGGAGGAGGAGGGGCGGTTCGCCGTTGTCCATCACGAGCTCCTCGAGCCTTTCGGCGAGTCCCACGGTGGGGACGCCTTCAACACCGATTTTTTCAAGCGCGGCGCGTGCCGCACGGAGTTGCGTGATGCCGCCGTCGAGGATGATCAGGTCGGGGAAGGGGAGATTTGCCTCCCTAAGACCCGTGTAGCGGCGTGTCACGGCCTGGGCGATCATGGCCGGATCGTTTGGACCGTCGAACCCCTCCATGTTGAAGGTGCGGTAGCGGCGGTGGTCAGGAATGCCGTCGACGGCCACGACCATGCTCGCCACCGAGAGGATGCCCGAGGTGTTGGAGATGTCGAAGCATTCAATGACGTGCGGCGGGCGTGGCAAGTTGAGCGCGGCGGCAAGCAGCTTGAGGCCGTGGAGGGCGTCTTCGCGGTGCATGGCTTCGGTGGCGGCGGGGCCGATTTGGCGGGCGTGGGCCATGTCCTTGAGCGCCTCCCATATCTCCTTGTAGTGGCCGGCGGCCTCGTATTCCATTTTCGCGGAGGCTTCGAGCATCTTGTCTTTGAGTTCCTCGACGATGTCTATGCGTTTGCCCCGCAGGCAGTCGCAGGCCTCCTCGAACCGCGTCCGGTACTCCTCCTCGGTCACCTTGCCGATGCAGGGGGCGGAGCAGGTGCAGATCAGGTCGTTGTTGCAGTGGTGGTAGGTTTCGGGGCTGGGGATCGTGATGGTGCACTTCCGAAGGCCGAAGCGCCGCTGAAGGAAGTCGATCACGGGGTAGACGTCGCCGCCGTTGGTCGGGAAAGGACCAAAGTAGTAGGAGTCGTCGTCGCGCTTTAGTCGGAAGGGGACAAGCCGTGGAAAGTGCTCGCCGGCGGTGCCGCGGATACCCAGGTAGTGCTTGTCGTCCTTGAGGAGGATGTTGTATTTCGGCTTGTGCTCGTTGATCAACTTGTTTTCCAGGAGCAGGGCCTCGTCTTCGGTGCGGACGACCACCCATTCGAGACTGTCGGCCTCGCGGACAAGCTGCCGGACCTTGGGGTGGCCGCGGAGCATCGTCGAGTGCCTGAAGTAGGAGCGCACTCGGTTGGCGAGGATTTTTGCCTTGCCAACGTAGATGATCGTCCCCCGCCGGTCGCGCATCATGTAGCAGCCGGGTTTCCGCGGCAGATCCTTCAACTTGTCCCTGATTTTGGTGTTCACAGGTAATTATTATAACAAAGGGAAAGATTATGGCGGCGAAGTGGTTTGTTAAAGTTCCGCTCCATATTCTCATCGCTTTCTTGCATACTTCGCTTCAATGTGCTAAGATGATCCCACAATGAAATCAAGAATCCAATCTGTCCAGCCTGGCGCGACTGCCGTCGCGCCGGCATCTAACGTTGCCGTCCCGGCATCGCCGGTTTCAAGCGTGGCAACGCCCCGCGTCAGCCAGCGCGCGCATCTTGCGCGCCGCCGCGCGGCGCGGGAGCGGATGGAACGCGAGGCCGCGCTTGGGGAGGCGTTCGACTTCCTGAAGTGCGGCGACTGCTTCGACTTGCTGTGCGGCGTCGGCGCGGCGGAAGTCATGGCGGCGGGGGCG
>JAZQOA010000062.1:0-31336 GCA_045627605.1 Kiritimatiellia bacterium
GATGGCGAACAGGGGAAGGCGGGGAGCGGTGGGTCGCCCGCCGTCGGCGGGCGACTTTTGATTGATTATGAGATTTTGCGCCTTAATGCTGGATGCGAAGTTACTGCATGTACGGAACAAAGTCAACATGATGCTGGCAAAAGCGGCAATGCTACCGAAAGCGGCAATGCTACCGAAAGCGGCAATGCTACCGAAAGCGGCAATGCTGGCAAAAGCGGCAATGCTGGCAAAAGCGGCAATGACTCGAGGAACAATGACGGCGGGGGGCGTATCGCCGACGGGGCGGTGGGCGGAAGAATGGCGGAATGGCGGCGGAAGCTGATGGAAATCCTCAACGACGCTGAAAAACGCGATGAACGGGTTCGTCGGCGCGGCGGCCGTCCACGAAGGAAGGTCGAGAATGGCGTTGCCGGGGGTGACGGTGCTAACGGTGGAAAAAACGTCCCCGAAAAGCATGTGACTCAGGTGGCACTGGTCTTGGCGCTTGAGGCGGTGTCGGAGCCCCTCTGGGCGCTTGTGAAGTCCGTTGGGGTGGGTGGCGGTGCGCAATCAGCGTAGGCGGGACGCAGGAAATCGGTTGGATCGCCCCTTTAATACAAATATTAGTCGCACCCCAGGCGAAGTTTCCTCCCCCAATTTCCCTCCAAATTTTGATATAATGAGTATCTATGTTTAAGGTAATTGCAATTCTTGTGGCGACAACCTTGATTCCGGGGCTGGAGCTTCGCGCGTCGATCCCCGTTGGCTTTTTCGGCGGCGACATCCGGTCTTCGCTTGGCGCCGGGGGCGTGGTCGCCGTGTGCCTGATTGCCAACATCGTGCTCGGCATGGTGGTTTTCGGGCTGATGCGCCTCGTTGAGCTTGTATTGCGCAAGTGGCCTTGGTTCGAGCGGAAGGTCTGGCCCTTTGTGGAGAGCCGTCGCGAGAAGCTGCGCCCGCTCGTCGAGAAATATGGCGTATGGGGCGTGGCGGTCTTCATCGGCGTTCCGTTGCCGGGGACCGGCGCCTACACGGGTGCCGTCGGCGCGTATTTGCTGCGGCTCGACCGCAACAAGTTCTGGATCGCCAATTTCGTCGGCGTCTTTATCGCCGCCGCAGCAGTGACGGCGATTTGCGTGTTGATCGACCAAGGTGTTGTCGCCGAAGACAGCCTGGTCAGAAGGCTTTTCATCAAGTAGGGGAATGGGCGCAAGGGCGCCGGTGGTTTTTATGGACGAGAAAAAGTGGAAGATCCGCGATGCGGAAGGCAAGGTCTTCGGCCCTGCCACGATGGAGTCTCTCAAGGCGTGGGCGCGCGACGGTCGGCTTGTCGCCGGGCAGGTTGTCTCCTCGGACGGCAAGAACTGGGTTCCCGTCGACACCTTTGCCGAGCTTGAGATGGATTGGGTGACGAAGCTGCCCGACGGGCGTTTCTTCGGCCCCGTCAACCGCGACGCGATGAAGGAGTTCATCCGCACCGGCGATATCACGGACGACATGCCGCAGTTTGTGCGCGTGAAGTCCATTGACGAGTCGCCCGTCGCGCTTCGCGCCGAGAACGACGAACTCCGTCGGCAGATCGATCTTTTGCGAAAGGATTTCGCTTCCCGCGTAGCGAAGCTTGAAGCCGATCTCGCGGCAAGCGAGGCGGCCAAGCGCCTGGCTTCGAGCCAGCTTTCGACCCGCGATCTTGATTTCGAAGCGGAGCGGCAAGCCTTCGCCGCCGAGCAAAGCCGCATGGAGGCGGAGCGCCAGGGGCTCGCGGCGGAGAAGACCAAGCTCAAGGCCGAAATCGCCAAGGCGGAGAAACGCGCGGAAGTGCTGGCGGCGCAGGCTGCCGACGCCCAGGTGCGGACCAAGTCGCGGGAAATCGACCTCGCGCGCATCGCCGAACTCGAAAAGCAGATGGGTGACCTCGCGAAGGAAAACAAGGCGCTCAAAACCGAGCTCGAAAACCAGGCGGCCGACGCACGTCGCGCACTTAAGAACGCCGAGGTCTCGTTCCTCAAGGAAAAGGAGGAGTTTGAAACGAGACTCCGCGATGTCAAGGCACTTTCCGACAAGATCAGCGTTTACCAAACCCGCGAGGAATCGCTCCGGCGGGTCATCCTCCAGGCCTCGTCGATCCTTGGCAAAGGCAATGAGGACATCGCCGATGCCGAGGCGGTCATTGTCGAGCAACTTTGATTCACGGGTGAAAAATGAAGAAAAACGATTTTGGAGTCGTTCTTGCGACCTTCAATTTCAGGGTCCCGTGCGATCCCGCGCCATACGACTGGGCGAACCGCAGGGATCGCGTCCGCGAGCTCATCAAAGCGGACGGGTTTGAGATTTTCGGCGTCCAGGAGGCGGTCAGGCAGCAGTTGGCCGACGTCCTCGAAGGCACATCCTTTGCCAAGATCGGCGGTGGCCGCGACGACTTCCTCGACGGGGGCGAGCACAGCTGCATTATCTATGACACGGCGCGTTTCAGGCTTCTTGACGGCGGGACCTTCGCGCTCTCCGAGCAACCAGACGTGCCCGGCTCGAAATCGTGGGGCACGGCCTGCCCGCGTATCGCGTCATGGGGCAAGTTCCACGACGTGAAGTCCGGCAAGGACTTCTGCTACTACAACACGCACCTCGACCACGTGAGCGAACTTGCGCGCGTCGAAGGCATCAAGATGGTCGTGGCGCATGCCGGTAGGAACTGCAGCGGATTGCCGCTCGTGCTCACGGGCGATTTCAACGCCTATCCCGACAGCGAGACCTACAAAATCGCGGCGACGCTCCTCAGGGACGCGGGCGACCTTTCGGCAACCGGTCGCCGTGGGCCTTTCGTCACCTTCCAGAACTACGGGCGACCAGTCCGGCGCGAGGAACCCATTGACTACATCTTCGTTTCCGAAGGCGTCGTGGTGAATTCGTTCGTGACGGACGACCGCAAGTTCCTCGGGGATTTCGCCTCCGACCACTACCCGGTTTTCGCGGAGCTGGTTTTTTAGCGCGGGTTGCGCATGGCGAAATCTCGGGAAAAACCGAATCCTGGCCTCGGCCTCGTCCTTGGCAGTGGCGGCGCACGTGGGTTCGCCCACCTGGGCGTGTTGCAGGTCCTGGCCGAGAAGGGGATTGAGCCCGGTCTTGTCGTCGGCACCAGCATCGGCTCCGTTGTCGGCGCCGCGCTGGCCGCGGGGCGGATGGACAAAATCGAGAAGTTCGCCGCGGAAATCGACCTCGCGAAAGCCGCCGGGCTATTCTTCGAGTTCGGCATGCACCGCGACGGGCTTGTCAAGGGGACGCGCGTCATGGAATGCCTCGGGAAACTGCTTCCCGACTGCCGCATCGAGGATCTGCCAGTGAAGTTCGCGGCCGTCGCCACGGACATCGAAACCGGCGAGCCTGTCGTGATGGACAGGGGAAGTCTTCTCTCGGCGATACGTGCGTCGATCTCGATTCCAGGCCTCTTTACGCCGGTCTGGCGCGGCCGCCGCCACCTTGTCGACGGCGGCATTTCAAGCCCGGTCCCGATTCTGACGGCCCGCCTCATGGGGGCGGAAAAGGTCATCGCCGTCAACATCGACAACGCGAAAGCCAGCCCCTACCATACGCGCAGAATCGACGCCAAGATTAAAAAGGTCGTCGGCCGGGCCGTGGATTTGTCGAGCAAACTCCGGTCGCAACTGGAAAGCCGCGTGCCGAAACTCGAAATGCTCCTTTCGGGCGCGTCAACGGGGTTTGGCTTTTTCGACATCCTGCTCAAGACGACCCGTATTTGCGAAAACCGCATTGCCATCGACGAAATCGCGGCGAATCCGCCGGACGTCCTCATCGAACCCGCCGTTGGCGGCATCGCGACGCTTGACTTCACGCGCGCCGACGATGCCATCCGCGCCGGACGCGACGCCGCTCTTGCCGCCGATTTCTCCATCGTAGGAGAACCATGAAAAAGACATTCTTCCTTTTTATTGTCGCCGCCGCGGCTTCGGCTCTCGCCCTGGCGAAAGAGACGACCGTTTACCTCGAGGAGTTCGACAATCTGGGCGACTATGTCGCGTGCTTCAACAAGGGCGCGGCAATCAGCGAGGCCCCGGCTTCCCTGAAGTCGCTTTCCTTCAACCCCGAAATCGCATCGGACGCCCGGCGGGGGTTCTTCAGGATTGCTACGCCGCCGAAGTCGAAGAACTACGTCGTCCATTTCGCCTTCCAGATGCCGGTCGGGGAAAAGCCCCGGGAGTTCGGATTGAAACTTTACTTCGGCGACGCCGAAAAGCCCGTGATGAAAGGCGTCGTCGTGGCGGAAAAAGGATCGTATTTCTCTGGTGAGCCGTCCCCGAAAGAGGGAATGCCCGGTTTTTTGGGCGCCTGGCAGTGGAACAAGGGCGCCATCGTCGAGGCGGACGGCAAGGCGACGCTCTATGTCTTCCGCAATGGCGTCTTGACGGCCGACGCCACGGGGACGTTTCCCAAGGCGCCGCTTGTCGGCTGGAACCTCTCGGCGGCGTCCCCGGTTTCGATCGACTCCGTGCGCGTTGTCGACGATTGCCTGCGCCCCTACATGATTGGCGACATTGCGGACTGGACTTCGCGGACGGTGCCGGCCGACGATGGAGTCTTTTCGCCTCCAAAGGACGCCGCTGTGTTGACGAACAGGCAGGAAATGGCCTTCGCCCCCGAGACGGGCAAGGAGTATTGTTTCGCCTACCGCTGCGGCGACGTCGACCGCGCGAAGGAAAACGCCGTGGACTTCCTGCTTGAGAACGGCAAGAAGGCATCCCTCACGTTCCGGGCGGTTGACGGCGGGCAGAAAGTCACGCTTCGCAACTATAATTCCGCCAAGGGGCAGTTTGAAAACATCTCGACCAATGTCGCGCTGTCCGATGCCTATACGCTTGTTTCCGGCCCGGGATTCCGCGCCGAGGACTACGCAATCCCCCGGCTCCAGTACCGCTACGAGGATCCCGACATCCTCCAGGTCGTTGCTGCGCGCGACAAATTGCCGCGCGCCTCGCGGCGCGTCGTCACGGTCAGGCTGCGTCCGCTTTGCGCGAACTGGACGACCAACGAAGTGTGGATTGACGCGCGTTACGCGGGGCAGATGCGGCTGGAGGCGCCGGTGAAGTCGCTGGCGGCCCGCTTCAGCGGCGAACCCCAGTTCGCGGCCTACCAGGTCTGCGACATGATGGCGGCGTTTGCCGACAGCAGGTTCCTGGCGCTCGACGTGGACGGTCTCAACCGCCCCTATGGCACCGTCCCCGCGCTGAAGGGCGTGCCCAACATCCAGAAGGTGCCCTTTGCGTTGGCGCGGCCCGCCTACGCCCTCAACCTCGCCTTCTGCCGTGAGAACAAGGGATCGTTCGCCCTCGAGTGCAACGGGTACCTTTCGCGCAGCGCGTTCGACGGCATGCCGTCGTCGATGCATTTTTCGGTGCCCGTCGCCCAATACATCCGCGCCTACGCGCTGTGCGCGGCCGATCCTGCGGCCCCGGCCGACTTCATCCCGACCGTGACGGCGCGCCTCACGCATTACCTCGGCAATGGCGGACGCTCGCAGGCCGCCTGCGAATGCACGCGCCTTCTTCCCGCGAAGGCCGGCGGTGAACTTCCCGAAGGCGTCACGGTCTTCGGCGAGGCGGAAGGCGGCGTCCCGGTCTACCTCGTGGCGTTCGACTTCGACATCGGCTCCATCCAGGATTTGACCTCGATGCTCGACCTCGACCACCTTGACCTCGATTTCGTCGGCTGCCTCTGGGACAAGGACACCTACTACCTGAGCCGCCGCCGCTCCCCGTCCTACGAGCGTCAAAGCTCCGTCCAGATCTACGGCGCCACGCTTGAGAAGACCCCGGTCGAGATGGTTGTCGCGCCCAACCGCAAAAACAGCGTCTACTACCCCAACGAGACACCGGGCGCAACGGTTTCGCTGAAGCCCGTCGCCCCCGGTGAGTACACGGTTTCGGTTGAACTCTCCGACACCAGGGGGAAGGTGGTCAAGTCCACGTCGTTCACGGCGGCCGAACCCGTGGAGAAGGCGCTTGACTTCTCGACGCTCCCCTACGGGCACTACACTGTCTCCTACGTGGTTTCGGGTGCCGATGGCGCCCCGGTCATCACGCATCGCGGTTCCCTGGCCATGCTGCCGCCGGACACGCGCAAGGCCGGCTACGAGTCGCCCTACTACGTGTGGAACTTCCGCGGTGCGCATGGCACGCCCCGGCAGCTCGAGGACTACGGCGACATGCTGATGCGCATGGGCGTGAGGCGTACGCTCCTCGACGACGTCCTTTGCGAGACCAACGACCTCGTCAAGCCCTACAAGCTCACGCTCGGGCAGTTCCCGTTCTATACGCCGCGGCCCAGGAACGGCCAGACGCGGGAAGAGGCGATTGCGGAGCTGAAGGGGACGATCCGCGACAAAATGGCGAAGTTCCCGCACTGCCGCACGGCGATCATTTTCCACGAGAGCGGCGGCGGCGTCTTCCCGCAGGAGTTGATCGACGGCCACACCGAGGTCACGCCCGCGATTGCCGCCGGCGACACCAACCGCCTCAACACCGCGCTCACAACGGCGGAAATCTGGCGCGAGATCGACCCCGGCGTGAGGCTCATCCTCGGCAATTCCGGGTCGTCCGTCGGGATCATGGGCCAGCTTTTCCGCGCCGGCTACCCGAAGGACATGATCGACGCCATGGGCGATGAATCGGTTGGCATGACGCAGCCGCCCGAGCGTTCGGTCGCCTATCCGTCGTGGACGCTCCGCAAGCTTGCCAGGACCTACGGCTACGACGCCGTCCCCGATGCGCCGTGGGAGTGGAAGTCGCGCGTCTTCCGCCACCAGGGCGAGGCGATGTTCGCCGCCATGAAAGTCCGCGACGCCCTTGTCGCCCACGCCTGGAACTACTCCTGCATTCCGCTCTGCGGCCTCACGGAAATGGCCAACAGCTACTACGACACCATCTGGGGCGAGGGCTGCTTCGAGCGCTGGCCCCTCGCATATCCGCACCAGTGCTTCACTGCGACCGCCACGATGACGCTGCTGCTCGACGGCGCCACCTTCACGCGCATGTTGCCCACGGGGTCGCTGACGACCTACTGCCTGGAGTTCCGCAAGCCCGACACCTCCTATGTCTACGCGCTGTGGACGGCCCGCGCCGACGTGAAGGTCGCCCTCCAGGCCTCCGACGAGGGCGTGAAGAAACTGACGGTCGTCGACATGCTGGGCGTCGCGGACAAGGTTGACGTCGGCGCGGACTTCGTGGTTGGCCCGTGCCCATGCTATGTTTCGACCGAGGCGCCGCTTGGCGGCGTCAAGATCAACGAGGAGTTCGCCCTGCGGCGGGAGCCTCTCCAGGGCGTCGCCGTCGTGCAGCCGCTGGCCAGCACATCGGAAGTGCGCGTTGTGTGCGGCAAGGACCCGCGCATCGAGATCGGCCGCGAAGACCCGCCGTTCCTCGCCTTCCACCGCGCCGGTGAATTTTCGGTTTCCGTCCCCGAGGGCGGCGACTGCATCGAGCTGACGCGGACGTCGACCAACGCCTGCCCCGAGCTGGTGCAGGAATACGCCTTCCTGACCTTCCCGGAGGCGAAGCCCGCCGAAGGAACGCCTTCCACGATCGGCGTCTGGGTGAAGGGCAACTCCTCGTGGGGCAAGCTCTATTTCGAGTTCGCGGACGCCGAGGGCGAGAAGTGGCTCAGCGCCGGCACCGGCGGCTATGGCTGCATGGTCTACGACTGGCCGGAGCAGGCCTCTCTCAATTTCGACGGCTGGCAGTTTGTCGAGTTCCCGATTACGCGCGATTCGCCCGTCAAGATCTTCAGCCCCGGCGAGAACGAGTGGCAGTGGCAGCGCGACGGCGAGAAGGGCAACGGCAAGGTCGACTACCCGATCACCATCACGGGCCTTGGCGTCGGCATGTACCCGCACGCGCTCAACTTGCTTGAGATGGAGGAGACGCCGCGGTCGATCCTCCTCAAGGATCTCTCCGTTTACTAACGCGCCGAAAGACGGCGGATGCTTTGCGATGGACGCCGATGCAAGAGGAGTCTCCACCTTCAGGCGGCTGGGAAGTTTCTTCCTGCTGTCGCTTGCGCTTGGCGTGGCGCCCGGCCCCGACATCATCTTCGTGCTCACCCAGTCCCTGGCGCATGGCGCGAGGGCGGGGGCGCTTGTCACGCTTGGCCTCTGCACGGGGCTTTGCTTCCACGTCTCGCTTGCCGCCTTTGGCGTCGCCGAGATTCTCCGGCGCGTCCCGAGGGCCTTTTCCGCCGTGACGTGGTTTGGCGCCGCCTACCTCGCCTATCTCGCCTGGCTCACCTGGCGCGGGGCCTCGGCGGCCGGCGGGCCGGGCCTTTCCGGCGCGGAAACGCTGACGCCCCTGGCCCTCTATTTCCGCGGCGTCGTGATGAACGCCTGCAATCCGAAGGTCATGCTTTTCTTCCTGGCCCTGATGCCGCGCTTCATCGTCGTTGAAAAAGGGCATGTGGCGGGGCAGTTCATGCTCCTGGGCGCGGTCTTCGCGCTTTCGACGCTGCTCGTCTTCAACGCCGTCGCGCTTGCGGGAGGGGCGGTTTCGGCCTGGTTCGCCGATAGCCCGCGGGCCTACGCCAACCTCCAGTATGCTTCCGCGGTCGTTATGCTGGCGCTGGCCGCGTGGATCGCCTTCGAGAATGTGAAAGGGATGAAAAATGGCAAAGCCAAGTAAAATCGGCGCGGACCTGCGCCATAGGATCGACGCCTTCATCGAGGCGGCGCAGCTTGCCGCCGCCACGCCGCCCCCGCCGCTCGACGAATACCTCCAGTCGCTTTCGGGCAGTTCCTTCCACGACTTGCTCTGGGATTTCATCGGCAAGGACGGGCGCAGCGAAGTTGAAATCTACGAGCAGGCGGGAATCAGCCGCGCGAAGTTCAGCCGCATCCGCTCGAACCGCGACTACAAGCCCGACAAGCTGACGGCCGTCTCGCTTGTCTTCGCGTTGCGCCTCGATCTTGAGTCAGCTGAGAAACTGCTGAGATCCGCGAGCATTGCCTTGTCGGCGGCCAGCAAGTTCGACCTGATTATCCGTTATTTCCTTGAGGCGGGCGACACCGACTATTTCCATGTGAACGACGCCCTTTTCACCTACAACGAACCCCTGATTTGCGGTGTCGTCGCCGAGTAGCGCGTCGGCCGCCGGAGAATTTCGAGAATGAAAATCAAGCCAGTAGACTCCTGGAGCTTCACCCCGTATCGTCATCCTTTTTTCACCGCGGGCGAACCGTATGTGTCGCGCGTCGCACCCGGGAAGAACAACATCCATGTCGAATGGCTTTGCGCCGGGATTGGCCCGACCCCTTGCAAGGTCTATTTCCGCCGCCGGGGCGAGGGGAACTTTGCGCTGGCGGGCGAGTCCGCCGAGGGGAGCTTCACGGTCGGGGGGCTCGACGAACACCGCGACTACGAGCTGTATGTCGAATCGGGGGCGGGGCGGAGCCGGACGAGGCTGGCGCGGACGGGTGCCGTCTTCGGTTCTGTCGTCAACTACCTCCATCCCGAGGATGAAGCCTATTCGTTCTCCGGGCGCTATCTTTGCAGTCCGTCGCTTCTGCGCCATCCCGATGGATTCCTGCTCGCCTCAATGGACCTCTACGCGGGGGGCGGGCCGCAGAACCTCACGCTCATCTTCCGCTCCGATGATGAAGGGGCCACCTGGCATTACCAGTGCGAGCTTTTCCCCGCCTTTTGGACGAAACTCTTCCTTTACGGCGGCGAGGTCCATGCGCTTGCGGCTTCGACGGAATACGGTGATCTCCTGATTGGCAAGTCGAAAGATGGCGGACGCACCTTCGGCATGCCAACGGTGCTTCTGCGCGGGAGCAACGGCAAAGGCGGCTGGACGGGCGTCCACAAGAATCCGCAGCCGCTCGTGACATTTGGCGGGCGCCTTTGGAACACCCTTGAATGGGGAAGCTGGGGGCAGGGGTTCCATGCGGCGATGGTCATGTCCGCCCCCTTGGGCGCGGACTTGCTCGATGCGTCGAGCTGGAGCTTTTCGGAACCGCTGCCCTACGGCGGCACGGCCTGGGGGCTGCCCGAAGGCCGCACCGCGGGCTGCCTGGAGGGGGCGCTGGCGGTGAAGGACGGGCGGCTCTACAACATCATGCGCTACCAGATGGAGGCGCTGAAGCCCAACTACGGCCTGGCGTTGTCGTATCTGGTCGACACGGAAAATCCCGAGGCCCCGCTCACATTCGACCATGCCGTCGAGTTCCCCGCCAATCACTCCAAGTTCTCGGTCAAGTACCATGCGGGGCGCAAGTGCTACTACACCATTGCCACGCGCATTCCCGACGCGCAGCATGTCTGGTGCCGTAATTTGCTCTCGCTGATGAAATCGGCCGACCTTGAACACTGGGAAGTCGTCACCGACATCCAGGACCGCCTTGCCGACGACCCCGGGAAAGTCGGCATGCAGTATGTCGATTTCGAAATCGAAGGCGACAAAATCCTCTTTCTCGTGCGCCTCGCGGACAACGGTGCCCACACCTTCCACGATTCCAACTACATCGTCTTCTCCACGCTCGATCTGGGCGAGGTGGAGTAGGTGCTTCCCCGCGACAGCGGGAAGTCGACGGCGCTGGCCATCGGCTGAAATTCAAGGAGCGGGCCGGGTGTCTTGCGTTTGTGCCGTGGATTTTGTAGAATGTTAAAGTTTTATTCATTCTCATTCAACAGAAGGAGAACGAAGACTATTGACTAACGATATACCGGTCGCGGGATGAGATGCGGCTGGCTTCCCCACGGGGTGAGCCCGGAGTGGGAGATGCGCGGTGGTGGGCAACCTAACCCGCGCAGCGTACGCGAGTTCAGCGTATGACGCTTTCTGAGAAACTTCGCCAAAGATTCAAGAAGAAGCGGAATACGGTGAATCGCGCTACGTGGGAAACCACGTGGCGTGTTTTCATCATTCATGTTTCATCAAGGGCGTTTGGCGATGCCTCTCAGAAGACGTGGTGATCGAAGGCACGCCACTCTCTATTTTTGCGCCGGAGCGGCGAGCCTCAACAAGTCGGCGCAAAAACGGAGACCGCAATGTCTGATGATTCCCATGGCGTATTTTGGTTCGGTGTGGCTTTGGTCGCAATTGCAAGTGGAGTAATATGGGGGTTGATACGCATAGTTTCAAAGTTTCCATTGCAATCATCCGGTGTTGTTTTTGCGATTGCGGTTGTTCTATTTCTGGTTCTTAAGAGCTCTGATTCCGGCGAAAATGTCGGCTGGTGGATTGTCGATGTTGTGTTGTTCATCCTCGCGATTGCAGGTGGGATAATATGGTGGGGTATCCCCACAATTTCAGAGTTTCCATTGCTATCATCCTGTGTTGTTTTTGCGATTGCGATTGTTCTATTTCAGATTCTTAAGTGCTCTGATTCCGAAAATGTCGGCTGGTGGATTGCCGATGTTGTGTTGTTCATCCTCGCGATTGTATGTGGATTGATTTCCGAAGAGCCTGGACTTTTTCTCGCCAGTGTTTTCGGTGAGGTGGTAGTTGCTGTTGCCATTGCCTTTGCCATTGCCTCATATTCTGTGAACGCTGATAGCGCCAGTGTCATAAAGTCAATGGATGAGCTTGCTGGGAAACTCGATAACCTCGAAAAATCCATGCGTGTCTCGGAAAACTGTTTCGCAGATTTCCAAGCAGAGCTGGATTCTGTGTCCAGCGACCTAAAAAGCATAGGAGACAAGAGCAATGGACTCATCAAGAAAAGTTAGTGTCGATACCGGGGACGCAATCGTGGCATTTGAACGTGAGTGCCGCGATTTTGTGGATTTCCTCGATGAATGTTCAAAATCGCTGGAGGATGACACGGATCAGCTGGGGGAAACTTGGCGGGATTCGGAGTTCTCCAAGGTGGCCGTGCTTTCCGATGAAATCAAATCAATCATCGACAGGGCAAGGGCGATTGCGGAAGGCGAGTTACTACCGCATGTCTCCGCGAAACTCGAGTCACTTGAAAACAGACCTAATGCTTCTGCTGGCGAGTTCTCGGATTACGGTGGACAAGAAAGACTGCGGACGGCATCTTCCAAACACGATATGCCGGTCCCGGTCAAAGAGCTCGCTGACGGGGCGAATGAGGTAGTTGCCGAGTCCTCTCCCTCCTCCAGTGAAGAGGCAAAGGCCGCCGTTGACGATGCTCTTATGCCGGATGAAGGTGCCGTTGAAGCGACGGAGGAGCCTGGCACCGCGGAACCTGCGGAGGCGGGCGAAGATGAAGCGGTTGAAGAAGGAGCAGAAGAAGTGGCGTCTTCCGAGGAGTCAGCCTCTCCAGCAGAGGAAGAAGCTGCTTTGGCTGGAGAATCTGCTCCTATGGAAGCTGTTGTGGCCGATGACATCGCCGCAGAAATTTCTAAAATTGAATCTCTTGAACGCAACCACAAGAAGGCCGTCGATTTTGTCGGCCGCATCCAGCATGATGTCGACAACCCGCCGGAGAAGAAGGTCGATGCACGTCCAGCGGATGGGTATGAAGTTCATGTCATTATCAAGAATTCCGTGGCATCCGTCCGGGAAGCAAAGCATTGGAACGACGGAGACTGCCGCAAGAACCAGGATCAGGTTCGCGCACGACTTTCCCATGACCGACAGTTCAATGTCCCCGGAGCAGTCGCTAAGAATGGCGGAAACAACGACAAAGATGAGCCGGTCATGTCTGATTCGCGGATTGACTTGTACCGTCGGCGAATCTACCCGCATTACAAGGCGATTTGCGACAACGACGAGGTTTGCGCAATCAATGAGCAACGGGAACTGAGCCTCTTTTGCACGCAGTGGGGAAGTAACTGGCGGCGTGGCGATAGCATCCTTTTTGTCGGGCGCGCGACGAATGGTTGGGACGGTGGTCTAGACGCCGATGCAATCTTGAATTTGAAGAACACGCTCTTTAACGCTGAAGACCAAATGCGCTGGATTGACGATGTTTGGACAGACCAGCCGCAGGGCAGTTGGTCGGGAGCCCGTTCCCCATTTTGGCGCGTCATCCGCGCCGTGACGGAAAGACAACACCCTGACGAATGGTATAGCCATATTGCCTGGTCTAACCTTTGCCGCGTTTCGTTCAAGGATAAAGGAAATCCAACCGATCCCCTTTTCTGGGCGCAGAAGGATGAGTGCCGCGAGCTTCTCAAGATCGATGTCGAGGAGTTGCGTCCAAGGGTCGTCGTGATGATCACGGATTACGAAAACTGGGGACATTGGTTCACGGATGTTCTTGTAGGCAATGCAGCCCCTGTCACGTTCTCGCATAAAGGATGCTCCGTGAATGTCTTGCGTGGGAACGGCAATGTAGTTGTTGTCTGCGACCGACCGGAAGGCCATTCCGAGGTGCCGCTTGTCGAATGTATCGCCAAGGTCTGCGAGTAGTTTTTAAAGAGGAGAACAGAAGATGCACGAAGTTGAAATCGATCCCGAAGCGGTGTCTCTTTACCATGATCGGCTTACGAGCCATGCCAACGAAATAACAGAGATGCTTGATAGACTGCTGAAGGCCACGGCGGAGGTTTCGGAGGCGTGGCAAGACAATTCAATGGTTGATGTCACGGAGTATGTGGATGCTATTCGCAGTGAGCTTGACGAAGCTGTTGACAGCCTTGAGCTGCTGAAAGGGAACATTCAGCAGCAATTGGACTGGATAGAGGAATACTGGGAGAAGTGATTGAAGAACGGCAACGCATAGCAGTGGACAAATGATGCCGTGAGGTATCGGATGCGCTAAATGGCGCGAAATGTGTGATTGTTTTGGAGAATAAGAAGCCATGCCCGAAAAGAATGAAAAAAAGGACAAAACGCTTGCCGAGAAATACATGTCGCTTACCGTCGGCCGGAATGATTTCGTGGACGGATTAAAGGGACTTGAAGCCAGTGTCATAGTCCATATTCCGCTCATCGAACGGATTCGTCAGTTCAAGGGTGTTGTGTCCGAATACGAGAAAACCCTTGAAGATCCCGTCTGTGACGTCAAGTCTGCGAATCAGCAAATAAATGAGCTTGAAGGAATGGTTGGCAATTGCGATCGTCTGCAGAAGAAAGTTGAACAGCTTATCGTCCAATGCCAAGAGAAGATTAAGGGCTTGTCCAAAAGTGTCGATGAAGCACTGAGCGAATACAGTGAAATCGTTCCTTCTGAAATGTCGCATGAGTACAATTTTATCGAAAGGCTTTGCTACAAATGGCGGGGAATTGACAAAAGCGCGGAAGAGCTCAAAAAACGCCTTGACGATATTAAATCAGGACTTGCGACACTGGAAAGTGAATACAAGGACAAGGTGGCGTCAGGGAACCGACTAATTGCGGAAATAAACAAACGGAAGCTTGGTTTCCACAATTCAATTGGTAAAATTCATGCGCAGATAAATCGTGATCAGGAGCGAAAGGAGCGGCTCTGTGCAGCAAAGAACAAGGTCGAATCAAAGATGCACGACCTTCGCGAAACGTTGAGGACAATTGGAATTTCACAAGATGTCGTTTCGTCTTATGTCGATGGCAATGGTGTCGTCAGGTACAGGCTGAAAGACGAGAACGCCGTGCAACGGGCTTTGCTGGATAAGCAACGTGGCTATCATAATCTTGTTGTCAAATATTGCAAGGAAGTGGCGGTGTTACAACCTCCGTTGGCAGAGCTTGGCAAGGACAACGTGAATTTGACGGCAAGTTTCCCAACCTTCATCGTGCACGGACATATGAAGGTTTCGTGCGGAAACGACCGCACAGGCGAACTTGTCGCACCGGTAATTTATCCATTCCCATTTGAAAGACCAGTTTTGGCGGAAAGCCACGGTGACATCCTGGCCCTGTTGTTGCGGATGTTCTTTTCGATGCCCGTCAGGTCATTTGAGACAATAATCCTCGATCAGGACACTGCCGGGGCTTCCGTTCAGAGTTTCGCCCGGCTTTCTGGTATCGGAAAATTGATGAAAATCATTACCGAAGCCGACGAGATTGAGGCCGTTCTCAAGGAACTTGACGTTTACATAGGCGGCCTAGTCAAAAACGACTACTTCAGGGATGAAATAAGCAACTGGGCGCAATACAACGCTGCGAATCAAAACACACCACTGCCGTACAAGGTCGTTGTTGTCTTTTCCTTGAAAGGTTTTTCTGTGAGGTCCTGCGAGCTTTTACGGAAGCTCATGGAAAACGGGAAAAGGTGTGGAATCCTCTTTGTCTTTGCCTCAAAAGCGTTAGCGACGGCAGACGCGGGGATTCGAGAGCAAATTACTGCAATGTCGCCTCTCGCCGTGGGTGAAATGGAATCGCAAAATGCATTTGAGAAAATGACGCGGGCGAAATTTTCAAAAAAACAAGTCAAATACATTCCTCCGAAATTGCCCGACACAAGCTTTGTTGTGTCTTGTATGAAAGATATTGCGGAAATCATTGACGAAGTTGCAAAATCGCCAATCAAGACTTTTGATGAAATTTTCCCGAAGTCCGAATTGTGGAAGGGAGACGCCACAGATGGATTTGAAGTGCCTATTGGATTTGATGAAAATGGCAATTTTGTCAATTTCAGAATCGGGAGCAGTGCGGAAACTTTGCACCATGCAATAATCGGAGGCATAACTGGATCCGGGAAGTCAAACTTGATTCATGTCTTGGTTCATTCCCTGTGCCTGAGGTATTCGCCAGATGAACTTGAACTGTATCTGTTGGATTTTAAGGATGGACTTGAATTTCAGAAGTATGCGGATTCTTCTTTCGTAGACCGGGCGTGGCTTCCTCATGTAAGGACGATTTCGGTGAGTAATGACCCTGGATATGCCTTGCAGATGTTCAAGTTCCTCAAGGCAGAACGACAAAGTCGCAAACGTCAATATGGGGGACTTGGAAATTATGTCGATTACCGCAAGAGCGGGAAGAAACTTCCGAGGATTGTTGTCGTTATTGATGAATTCCACAAGATGTTTGAGGATGACAACAACGATGAAATCGCGGATGAAATGATAGATTTGCTAAAGCAAGGGCGGGCCTACGGGATTCATCTGGTATTGGCCACGCAAACGCTTTCGTCGTTGCATGGTATTCATAAGTTGCAGGGAATGCTGGATCAAATACCGATCCGGCTGGTTCTTCCATGCCCTACGGGCGATGGCGGCTTCTTGGATTCAAATGATGCGATGACCATCCGAAAACCCCAATGTATTTTAAACGAAAACGGAGGGATGAAAGGTCAAAGCAAAATTTTCAGGCATCCATTCATTGATCATGGCAAGGGCGAAGCGCAGAAGTACCGCAAATTCATTGAAACCAAATGCGCAAGTCTTGGTAAGCCCGCGTCCTGCCGAATCTTTGACGGGACAAGGCTACCAAAAATAGAAAAGCCTGAAACATTCACAGAGAAGATAAGGAATTGTGCGACTTCGGGATTTGACTGCCATCTGCTTTTAGGCAAGAAGAACGATTTCCTTGGTAGCGAGTTCTTTGTCGGGTTTGAAAAAGACCAGACCGATAACTTGCTCGTTGCGGGGGGTACATGCGATGTTGGCGGTAATATTGAGGGCGCGGATGTTTGGACAGGCCTGTGCGAGTCTGTTATCCGAAGTCTCGTGGCCCAACGGGCTCAGGCGGAGTTCGTCTATTACAGGGCTTGCCACGATGGCAATACGATCATAATGCCCGCAAATGGGCGATATTTGGAAGATGTAGCCAGTGGGGAAGAGGTTTTAGAGGCTTTGACAATCTTGCGGGATTCCCAAGCCCAAAACAAGTTCCTAATAGTCGAGGGGTTTGAAAAGGCGCATTGGCTTATGCCCCATGAGCAGGAATCTCGGCCGAGTCGATCATTGGCAAGGGAAGATAGAGAAGTGCCGAGAAAAGAAGATGCGGCATCAGTTTTCATGTCTGCCTTCTCTACTGGTACTGCATTTCCGTTTAAGGTCATCCTCTTTATGCATGATTTTGAAAGATTGTACAGTTCATGCAGTCCAACAAGTACAAGTCACAAGAAGCTGAAACCAATTTTCGATGGGTGTCCCAAGCGCATAGGGTTTAATCTAACGGGGGACGGCATGAAGTGCCTTATCCCAGATTCACGAAAAATGGCCAAGGGTATCCTTTATGCGGACATTTATTCCTCTCCGGCACCAACGTCCATTCTTCCTTATTCCATCAAAAATTAAACGAAAATTCCTTCGTTTGATGTGGCAATAAATAGCCCAGATATCTCTTTTGCTATTTGAAACGGACAGTACGCCCGTTCACAAAAGGCAATCCCAAGCCGGAACATGGGCCGTTGTGTGCTGTCAAAAACGGAAAGGTGAGGCGTATCCGCTTTCTTAAAACTTTCGCGTAAGAATTGCGACTGTTGCGGGAAATAAACATGGAGGCTTGGAAATGAAACGGAATTTGCTTGTCTTTACTGTTTGCGCGGTTGCCGCCGTTTGCTTGGCGGGGGAGGCGGCGAAGAAGGTGTACTGTGCGCAGTGCGGGCGATACTGGACGAGTCGCGCGGCGATGGGGAACACCAGTTGCGCGCGCCATCCAGACGGCTTTAACAAGGGGCCGCACAAGGCCTACGGAGGCGCAGAGAAGTCATCCTACCAGTGCAAGTACTGCGGGCGCTCCTGGCCCTCCATCGCGGCGATGACGAACACGAATTGCGAGAAGCACCCGAAAGGACGCCTTGCCGGGCGGCACTATCCGGCGAAGTGAGTTTCAAATGGGCCTAAACCTGTCTGCGCGTCTTTTCCCCGCCGCTGGTGCAATTGGTGTGGTATAATTACTTTAATGAATGAAAACACTTTTTTCATTTTAAAAAAGTGAATACAAACACTACGGAGGATTGGTGGAAGTGAATATCGAAAAGCTTGTCGCGGCGATGGAACGTCGGCTGGATGATACGTCAACGATGTATCATCGGCCGCTCTATTCCCGCATCGACTGGGATGACAGGCTCGTCTGCATCAAAGGGGCGAAGGGTACCGGCAAGACAACGATGATGCTTCAGTTTCTCAAGGAGCACCCGGAGGAACTGGAGCGGTCGATCTACGTTTCGCTTGACAGTCTGTGGTTCGCGAACCACAGCCCCTTCGACGTTGCCGACTGGCTCCATTGCAATGGTGGCGGGCGGCTTTTCATGGACGAGGTACACCATTTCAAGGAATGGCAGACGCTCGTCAAGAACATCTACGATGACTATCCACGCATTCGCATTGTCTATAGCGGTTCGTCGATGATGAAGCTCAATGCCGGCGGTGGCGACCTTTCCCGTCGGCAACGCTCCTATGAACTCAAGGGGCTTTCCTTCCGCGAATATCTTGAGTTTGAGGGAGTCGGGAGTTTCCCGGAAGTCGGCTTGGAGGATCTGCTCGCGAATCACAGGAAGATCGCCCGCTCGGTTGTCTCGCAGACGACGGTCTTGCCCCATTTCCGCAAGTACGTCAGGAACGGATACTACCCATTTTACAAGGAGGCACGCGGCGGATATCTCGACAGAGTGTCGCAAATCGTAACCCAGACGCTTGAACACGACTGGCCAGAGACGGAAGACGTGTCCATCGCGACGATTAAGAAAACCGAGAAAATGCTGATGATCCTTGCGGAATCCTGTCCTCAGGTGCCTAAGATGAACGGGCTTTACGCCCAGTTGGAAACAGATCGCAACCAAGGGCTGAAGATGCTGTCTGCGCTTGAGAATGCGGGGCTACTGTCGCTTCTGTCGTCCAAGTCCGCTGACCTGGGCAACATGTCGAGACCTGACAAAATTTACTGCGACAATCCGAACCTTATGTCGGCACTCGTCCCCGAAGTAAACATGGGCACAATGCGGGAGACGTTTTTTCTCAATCAGATCAAGTCATCCGGTCATCGTGTTGTTTATCCGCCGAAGGGGGACTTCAGGGTTGACGGAAAGTACTTGTTCGAGGTCGGGGGAAAGGGCAAGGGGTTCGAGCAAATCAAGGACATGCCCAACAGTTTCGTGGTGAACGACGATGTCGAGATTGGATTTGGAAACAAGATTCCACTTTGGCTGTTCGGATTTTTGTATTAAACTACCGGACTGCTGGGCAGCGCATCCCGTTGAACCGTTCGGTTTTCATGGCATTCATCGGCTGATGTTTTGCGGAAAATGGGGGTGTTGTCGCTTTCGGAAAAGACTTTCTGCGTAAGAAATGCGCGTGTTGCGGGGAAATAACTGTGGAGGATGCATAATTTGAAACGGAGTTTGCTTTTTGGCGCTGTTTGCGCCGTGGCCGCCGTCTGCGTGGCGGGGGAGGCCAGCAATTTCGCCGTGATCTTTTCGCTCGTCTTCTGGGGCGCGGTTCTCGGCGGAATCTCCGGCGTTTTCCTGGCCGTCCCGCTGACGGCGTTCATCGTCGTTTTCTGGCGCTTGCTCAAGCGCGAGTGGCTGAGCGCAGGCGTCGGGCGAGAGGTCTGAGTTTCGCCGACGCGATGAAGTTCCCCTGGGTGGATGGTGGGGGTGCGGGCGGTCGCGAGGTGACAAGTCCTGTGGCCACCGCCGAGGCGAATGCTCTCACGCCTCGCGAGACGGGCAAGGGCGTGAGACGAGAGACATGAGACACGAGACATGGTGCACGTATTGCGACTTTTTATCTTGCTTCTAATCGACTTTTAATCTTGTTTCTAACCGACTTTTAATCTTGCTTCTAACCGACTTTTAATCTTATTCGTAGTTGACTTTTAATCTGCGTGTATGATACGCTGTTGAAGATGCGAGGGCATCCTGCACCGGCAACACAAGGAGCATTTATCATGAAGAAAGCTTTTGAGGTCGCGGAGGGGTTGGCGGCCGCTGTTGATTTCACAAGGGAAACCGGCAAGATTCGTCCGGAGCTGCATTCGTCGGGCTGGACGCCTCGCAGCTATCCGCGCGATATCCAAAATGACGACGAGGCGGTGAAATCCATGAACCTCGCCTATGCCCGCACCCACGACTGGGCGCTTGTCAACTCAGGGCAGCGCGTGATCGACTACCAGAACATCTTCCCGCTCATCGGCAAGGACGCGACCGATCCGTCGAACTACTACTTCGCCCCGTCGGACCACTTGCTCCAACTCTCGCGCAACGTCGGGCTCAAGACCTTCTACCGCCTCGGCACATCCATCGAGCACACGGGGACGGTCCATTTCAACGCGCTCGTCCCAAAGGATTTCGACAAGGTCGCAGAAGTCTTCGCGGGTATCATCCGCCACTACAACCGTGGCTGGGCGGACGGAAAGAAATGGAATATCGGCTATTGGGAAATTTGGAACGAGCCTGACGGCACGGGCAACATGTGGTGCGAGCCCGGGCGTACGTGGATGGAGTCCACGCCTGAAAACGCGGAGGAGAACTGGAAGTACTTGCGCGACAAGTTCATCCAGTTTTTCGTCGTCGTTTTGAAACGCCTGAAGGCGGAGTTCCCCGAGGTCAAGGTCGGTGGCCCCGCGCTTTGTGATTTTTCGCCGTTCAAGGAGCAGGAGCATTTCCGCCCGCTTCTCCAGGCCTGCAAGGACGCTGGTGTCGCGCCGGATTTCATCTCGTGGCACTACTATGGTTCCGACCCCGGTGAAATGGTGCGCTGCGCCGAGCGGGCGCGGAAGATGTGCGACGAATTCGGTTTTACGAAGTGCGAGCTTATCCTTGACGAGTGGCACTACATCCTCAGCTGGGACGGCATCCACGGCTCGAACTCGACGCCTGCGATGGTTAAGCGCGCTCTTGAAGGCCCAACCGGCCACAACCAGATTGATTCGGCCTGCTTTGCGCTTTCGTCGCTTGTCAAGTTCCAGACCTCAAAACTCGATCAGGCCTACTACTATGGCTGCGGCCACCAGGGCCAGTGGGGCTACATGGACGAGTACAAGCAGTTCAACAAGCCGTATTACGCGCTCAAGCTCTTCGGCGGGATTGTCCGCGACTTCCCGTTGATGTGCGCTGGCGTCTCGGCCGGGGATGCCGTCACGACACTTGCGGCCAAGAGCACCGACGGCAAAAAACTCGCCTTGCTTGTCGTGGATTACCGCGGTGCCGGGCAGGTTCTCAAGGTCGCGGTCAAGGGCGCAGGGAAGGCGAAACATGTCTCGGCGGTCATTCTTGACGATACGCACGACAACATTCCCTGCGATGTCGTTTGGCGCGATGGCGTTTTGACGCTTGTCAAGTCCGACAAGAATTCATCAGCCTGGCTCGTCACGTTTGAACTCTGACAAGCTGACGCCAAATGCAAAAGGGCGCCGGGTGATGACCCGGCGCCCTTTTTGCGTAAGGCGGCGTGTTGACTACATCAGTTTCTGGACGCGGTCTTTCGCTCCGGGACGGGTCAGGACGCGGACGCGTTCGCCCGGCTGGAAGGTAACGTCGGCCTCCTGGACGATTACCACGGTTTGGCCGTTGTCGAGCCTGACGGTAATCTGGATGCCGTTCTTCGAGGTGAGGTTTTCCTCGGCCCCGGCTCCGGCCAGCGCGCCGGCGACGGCGCCGCCGACGGTCGCGATGGTGTTGCCCTTGCCGCCGCCGAAGAGGTTGCCGACGACCGCGCCCATGGCGCCGCCCGCCAGTGTGCCGGCCCCGGACTTTGTTCCCTCGATCTTGCCGTAGCGGACGTCCGTCACCGTTCCTTCAAGGACGTTTTGCGCGTGAAGTGTTTCGTCCCTGCCGAAGACAACGCCGCTGTTGGCCGACGTCGTGCACCCGGAGAACAGCGCGGTGGAAATGGCCGCGAAGACGATTGCAGTTGCCAGTGCTTGTAATTTCATTCTACCCTCCTTCTTGTGTTAACTGTGAACATGGATATATAATTATAGCATAAGTCAACGGATTTCAAAGAGCTGGAGCCATGATCAACTACCATGTTTTTGTGCCGTCCGCCACGCGGGCTTCCGGAGCCTGTCAGGTGGCGGAATCGCTTTCCGAATTGCTGAAGGGCGAGAGACCCGGGGAGAGTTATTCGCGCATGATGCGGCGGCGGCTCGCCGGCGACGCGGCGGCGTTTGCTGACGACACCTATTTCCTCGCGGACGACGATGGGCGTTGCGTCTCCCGCCTCTGGCATGGCTGGGGGCGGCATGCCGACGCGATTGGCAATTTCGGAAATTTCCGCACCGCCGACGCCTGGCGCGGCCAGGGCATCGGCGCGACGTTGCTTGAGATGTGGCATGCCGACCTTGAAAGCCGTCCCGCAGACCAGCGCCCTCTGGCCTTTTTCTGCACGTCGGCGCACTCGATGATCGAGCGCCACTACGGCAAGTACGGATTCCGGGAATGCTTCGGGGAAAACGGCGGCCCCACGTTCCTGCCTCTTGGAAATTCGCCGACATCGTTTGAGGCTTTTTGCGAAAGCTACTATGCGCCATGCGGCGAAGTGCGCTTCGTCGAGGGCGATGTCGGCTGGCGTCACGAAATCGACTGTCTCCTGAAATTCAGGTGCATGGCGCGTGGCGAGCCTTTTGGCCTTCCCTCCGTGCCGTCCTACGAGGAGGCGTGGCTCCGCGTCCGCGAGCAACCGGGGTGCGGCAAGCTTGAGTGCGCGGTGAACGGGCGCGGCCACGCGGTCGGCTGGGCCTTCACACCGGCTGGCGGCGTCCGCGAGGAGCAGATTGTTTCGTAGGCGGCGGGTCGCGCTTCGCACCGGGACGGAACCTGCCGTTATCCGGGGAGGGTGACGGCAGATGTCCACCGGTTTTGAAAGCGGATGGAAAATGGCGGGAATCCTTGCCATTTGATATTATTGTAAATAGGTTTTCACCGAAAGGAACGATATGAAATCATCCACTCTCCTGGTTCTTGCCGCCGTCATGGCGGGGATGGCGATGGCTGCGGCGCCGGATCCGGCGTCCGTAAGGCAGCGCTACAAACTTGATCCCGCCAAGGCGCGGGCCAATGCCTCCCGCGTCTCCCGGGACCTTGCGCAATCGGCGGCGCCCCAATCACCGGTTGCCATTTACACGGTTCCCGCGATGAGCGCTGTCAAGCGGTTGGCCGACACCTACCCTGACGACGGTGCGCTTTTCGCCCCGCTTTCCTGGATCGCCTCGCGCAACGAGTTCGAGCCCGCCTCGTTCGTCATGTACGCGGGCGCCGATGAGGACGCCGTCACGGTCCAGGCCTCCGACCTCGTCGGCAAGGCCGGCAAGATCCCCGCCTCGGCGATCGACTTCAAGGTCGTCAAGCTCTGGTACCAGGGCGGCAGCGCCTGGTACGGTTATTTTGCGGACGCCACGCAGCGCACGCTTGTCCCCGAGCTTCTCCTCCACGACGAGAACCTGGTCTACACCGACGACGCGACGAAAGACTACTACGTCCGCTACGAGAACGAAGACGGCGGCCGCCGTTACGCCTGGCTGAGCTCCCGCTTCGAGGTGACGGACTACCGGTTCGACAACCAGGCCAACCAGGGCCTCATCAAAGATGCCGACACGCTCCAGCCCTTCGTCCTCAACAAGGGCGAGTTCAAGCAGGTTCTCGCGACGCTGCACGTCCCGGCCGGCCAGGCTCCGGGCGTCTACAAGGGCAGGCTCACCCTGAAGAACAAGGGCGGCGCCGAGATCGCCTCGCTCGACATGCGCGTGCGCGTCCTTCCGCTCGACCTTCCCGACCCGATGACGAGCTACAACCCGGACAAAGGCTTCTACCTCTGCCTCTACGGCACGGGCACGCGCAACCCCAAGATCATGAAGGACCTTGCCGAGCACAACTGCAAGACGCCAATGGGGTTCCCAAGCATCGACCCGATGAATCCCGCGGGGCTCGACCGCGACATCAGGCTCGCCAAGGAATACGGCCTGCTGACAAGACCGGTGCTCTTCGGCGTTTCGGGCGTCGGCAAGGCGGTGTGGTCCAACCCGCCGTCGCCGGGCGATCTCGCCGAACTCGACAAGCTCCGCGACACAATTTCGAAGACCCGCGCGCTTTCGCTTGAGAAGCTTGGCCACACGGACTTCTTCAGCTACGGCATCGACGAGGGCGGTCCCGGCACGATTCGCGCCGAACGCGATGCCTGGCGCATCGCCCACGAAGCCGGCGGCAAAGTCGGCGTCTCGACCTTCGCCCACCGCGAGCTGCTCTTCGCCCTCGACCTGATGATCATGCCGGGCATGCCCGTCGAACGCCGCGAAAAGGAAGTCAAGCTCTTCCACGACTCCAACCCCGATGCCCTTTGCGGCTGGTATGCTAATCCGCACTGCGGCCCGGAAAGCCCGGACTACTTCCGCCGCATCCACGGGCTCAGCGCCTGGCAGGCGGGCTACGACGTCTCGCTCAACTACTGCTGGTGGCGGAACAACTGGAACGACATGGCCGTTCCCTACGAGCCCAATCTCCGCGCCATTGTCTCGGCCTACGGCGCCGCCGACAGCGTGATCGACACCCTCGCGTGGGACGCTATCCGCGAAGGACTTGACGACATCCGCTACGCGACACTTTGCAAGCAGCTCGCCCTCAAGGCGGCGAAGTCCGACGTCGGCGACATCATGCTCAAGGGACGCCGCGTCCTCTCGTTCCTGGCCTATTGGGACGGCTACCGGGCCGATCCCGCCGCCTTCCGCGCCGAATGCATCAACCACATCCTCGCCCTTGACTCCCTCCTGAAAGGAGGCAAATAATGAAGCAACCCATCTTCCTCGCCCTTCCCCTTGCATTTGCGGCCGCCGCGTCGTTCGCCGCGCTTTCCGACGGAGACGTCAACAAGGCGCTTGACGGGATCAAGGCGGCTGGCAGCCCCCGCTACGGGCAGTATAACCACGCCAAGATCGTCGCGGACATGCAGGCGTTCGCAAAAACCAACGAACTCACCTACGTGCAGAAGGCGGTTGTCACGCGCCGCCTGGCCGAGCACGCCGCCGCGCTGAACGACGAAGGCAAGAGCTTCGAGCAGTTTTTCGGCGAGTTGAACGCCTTGACCAACGCCCAGGTCAGAATCTCCAACCTGCGCACGCTCATCGACGCCGCCACCCACACCTACTCCTTCAACCGGGCGAAAGGGTGGGAGACCGCGCTGCGCGTCTTCGGCAAGGACGCCGCGGCCTTCGACGCCAACTACCGCATGTCGAAGCGCGCGGACCTCGCCTCGATCGGCGTCTTGCTCTTCCGCGACCGCGCCAAGGCACGCTACGACGAGCTCTTTGGGCAGGTCGTCGACGAACCTGTTCCCGTCGGGAACCAGGCCTCGACCAACGCTTTCCTCGGGGCCAAGGGCAACCGCATCCGCGGCATGATCCAGGGGCTCTTCCCCCTTGGCGAGGAAATGGCGCTCAAGCAGTTTGACCAGTTCAAGGACAAGATGTCCGAAGGCGAGCAAAACGCCTTCTACGCCGAGCTGGCGAAGTCCTACAAGGGCAGCAACAACCGCAAGGGCTTTGACGATGTGCTGGCGCGCCTCAAGGCGTTGCCGCTTGAGAGCCGCATTTCGCCCTACGGCCAGATTCTGAAGACGCTCCACGAGTTCGACTCGGACTTGGCGCGCAAGCTCCTCGACCAGGAACTCGCGCAAAAGCTCTCGCCCGCGCAACGGCAGGCCTACCTCGCCGTCAAGCAGGGCTTCTACGACCCGCCGATCTTCAACTACGGTTTCAATTCGCCCGGGCAGTACAAGGCCTGGCGCGACGTCATCCGCGAGCGGATTGCGCTTGAGGACGCCAACAAGGACGACGCCGGGGCCCGGTTCTTCACCAACGCCGCCGGCAAGGTCTGGGAAATCGAGCGCATGGTGTGGTTCGACGACCTCGACACGGCGGAGATGATGCTTGGACGCTCCCTTGCGCTCTGGCCGGCGGACCGCAAGCTCATGAACCTCAAGGCGCAGGTCCTTGCCATCCGCGGCGACGCGAAGGGCGCGGCGGGCCTCCTCAGGGAAACGCTTCTTCTCCGGGGGACCAACGCGCAGACGACCAACGAGGTCTCCCGCGTCGTGGCCTTCCTCGAAGGGAAGGGGATCAAGGGCTTCGACGGCGTGAACGCGCCGCTTGCGCTCACCTCCGAGCAGCGCCTCGCCGCGTTGCGCCAGACTTCGCGCCAGCTCTTCACCTACCGCCGCTACGACGATTGCCGCGCGATCTTCAATGAAATCACGGGGAAAATGTACGCGCCCGACCTCATTCGCGAACATACGGCGACCTATATGCCCAACGCCCCGAAGTCGGCGGATGGCTTCGTCCGTACCGACATGTACGGCGACTGGGCGAAGATGGAGACCCGCTTCTACCCGTATGGCGACTGCTACGGCGAAAACTCCTCTGTCGACGCCAAGCGCCACCTCAGGGACGCCGAGCAACCCGTCTGCGACGAGAAGTACCGCACCGGCGTGCGTGTCGTCTACGACGACGAGGGCGTCCACGTCTTCATCCGCTGCGACGATCCCGCGATCGACGAGGTCAAGCTCGGCAAGCGCGCGGCAGGAGAGCTTGAAATGTGCTTCAGGCCCGGCGACCAGGAGAAACCCTATCACTCGATCTTCTTCTGCGGGCTTCCCGCGACCGACAACCCGCATGACTGCGAGTGGGCGATGCCGGGCCGCCACTACCGCCGCAATGCCGACACCTTCGCGAAGGACGCGGCGCTGACGGCCGAGGGCGTTGTCGCCCACCTCTCGATCCCGTGGATCGCCTTCTACGACGACCTGCCTGTCGGCGGCAACGTGTGGGAACTCGGAATCATCCGCGGCTGCCCCGCGGGGCTCTACACCATCGGCGGCATCGTCCACGAGATTTCGCGCGGCATGCGCATCAAGTTCGACTTCACGCCGGCGCAGCTTGTCAATCTCAAGCGTCGCGTCTCCGTGATGGCCTTCAACCGCTACAGCGCCCTCCGCAAGGACGACGGCAAGTTCATCAAGGGCTGGAACGACAAGCTTCTTGGCGATCCCGATTTCTACGCGGCGGAAGTCGCGCCGCTTCTCGATGAACTCGACAAGGCCGGAGAGGAACTCCTCGCCCCCTGCGCCGACAAGGACGTCGAGAAGTTCTTCTCGAAATATGCGCCGCTCTGGGCCGAGATCGACTACGAAATCGCCCAGCGTCGCACCACCTACCTCAACGACATGCTTTTCAAGGAGTAGAAAAAAATGCACGCCAACACCACCGTCATGGCGGCGATTGCCGCCGCCCTCGCCTCCGCCGCTTTCGCCGGCTGGGAGGATACCGGCGCCCCCGCGCGCAAAACAGGGGCTTCCGCCCCGCAGATCACCGTCGCCGAACCGGCGCCCGTGTCGAACGGCTGGCAAGCCCCCGTCGGGGCGCAGCCCGCGGGCAGGCCCGCGCAACAGACGCGGCCGGCTTCGCGTCCCGCTTCGGCCTCTTTCGAGGGTGGCGCGCCCGGTGGAAAGCCCATCTACAACGACGATTCGATCTACAATGCGTCGAGACCCGAGTTCGCCTTTGCGCCGGGCGACGACCTCTATTCGCCCTTTCTGGATTCGCCTGTCGAATCGGAGCACTGGTATCGCGTGGACTACGTGACGGATGCCGAGGCGGATGAAGACGGCCTTCACCAAATTTCCTCGCTTGAGGTCGATTTGCATTTCCTGCTTGCCGAGTACCGCGACGTCCTCGGCGGCGACTTGTCCATGAAGATCGACCCGTCCTTCACCGTCTTCACCGAGGACGGCCAGTACAAGATTCTCCCCGCGCTTCTCCTCGACGTTCCTTTTGACATCCAGTGGGTGTGGCGTTTCGTCAACGCCTGGTCCCTTGAAGTCGGGGCGGCCCCCGGCCTCTACGGAGACCTTGAGGCCATGGGCTTCGATATGTTCGGCCTTCCGCTGCGCGGCTGCCTCTATTACGCGCTGAACCCCATGCTTTCGTTCCGCGCCGGTGTCGAGGCGCGGCCCGGCTGGGACCGCGTCGTGATGCCCCTTGTCGGTCTCGCCTGGGAACCGAACGACATCTTCCGCCTCGAACTCGGCGTGCCGCAGTCGGTCGTCGACATCAGCCTTGGCCGCGTGGGGCTCTATGGCAAGGCCGAGTGGAAGAACGCCACCTATGCGATGTCGGGCGAGGATGACGATCCCGACGATATCACGATGGACTTCTGGCGCGTCGGCACAGGCCTTTCCTTCCATTTCACGGAAGATGTCAGCGCGGCCATCGAGTTTGGTCTCGTCACCGGCCGCGACTTCAAAGCCAAGGGCGGCTATGGCTCCGACTCGCTTGATCTTGACGACACCTTCTATTTTGGCTTTGTGATTGGTTCCCAGTTTTAGGATTGCAAATGTCAGCTGAAATCATCGACGGCAAGGCCGTTGCGGCCAAGTGGCATGCCGAGGCGGCCCAGGCCGCCGCAAAACTCAAGGCGGAAAAAGGGGTCGTGCCCGGCCTGGGCGTGATCCTCGTCGGTGACAACCCGGCTTCCATCTCATATGTGACGGCCAAGGAGAAGGCCTGCGCGAACGACGGCTTCATGTCGCGCGAGATCCGCCTGCCGGCGGAAGCGACGGAGGCCGATGTCGTCGCCGAAATCCAAAAGCTCAACGCCGACCCGCTCATCCACGGCATCCTCGTGCAACTGCCCCTTCCAAGGCACATCGATGAGAAGGCCGTGATCGATGCGATCTCGCCGGAAAAGGACGTCGATGGCTTTACCGACGTCAATGTCGGCCGCATGCTCATCGGCGAGGACTGCTTCCTGCCGTGCACACCCAACGGAATCATCCAGCTTCTCGTCGAGTGCGGCGTGGAGACAAGCGGGGCCCATGCCGTGGTCGTCGGGCGCAGCAACATCGTCGGCAAACCCGTCGCCAACCTCCTTGCCCGCAAGGCTCCCGGCGGCAACGCCACCGTCACGATCTGCCATACCGGGACGAAGGATCTGGGCGTCTTCACGCGCCAGGCGGACATTCTCGTCGTTGCCTCCGGTCATCCCGGCACCGTGACCGGAGACATGGTCAAGCCCGGCGCCACGGTCATCGACGTCGGCGTCAACCGCGTGCCGGATGCCACCGCCAAGCGCGGCTACCGGCTTGTCGGCGACGTCGATTTCGCCAGCGCCTTGCAAGTCGCCGGCAAGATCACGCCCGTTCCCGGCGGCGTGGGGCCGCTCACGATCGCGATGCTGATGCGCAACACGTTGCTCGCCGCCGAAAGGTTTGCCTCGAAGTGAACGAAGCCGCCGAGATCACCAGCCTTGCCAACCCCAAGGTGAAGAACGTCGTGAAGCTGCGGCAGCGCTCCCACCGCGACGAAATGAAGCTTATGATTTCCGAGGGCTACCGCGAGATCAAGCGCGCCCTCGACCATGGCTACGCCCCCGTTCAGCTCTTCTACTGCGAGGAACTTTTCCTCAAGGGCACGAACGAACCCAAGCTCATCGAGCGTTCGCGGGCGGCCGGGGCGGAAGTCTATTCGTGCAGCGCGCCGGTCTTCCTCAAGATGGCCTACCGCGAGCGTCCCGAAGGGTTGCTTGCCGTCGGCCCGCAGCCTTCCTGCACCTTGGAGGAGCTACGCCCGCGCCTCGGCGAACATTCGCTGGTCATTGTGGCGGAGACGATCGAGAAGCCCGGCAACCTCGGCACAATCCTCCGTTCGGCGGACGCCGCCGGTGCCGACGCCGTCATCGTCTGCGACCGCTGCACCGACATCTACAACCCCAATGTGGTGCGCGCCTCGACGGGCGTCATCTTCTCGATGCCGGTCGTCGAATGTTCCAGCCGCGAGGGCCTTGAGTTCCTGCGCGGACTGGGCTTCAGGACGCTGGCCGCCACCCCCCATGCCGAAGCCCTCCACTTCGAAGTCGATTTGACCGGGCGTGTCGCGCTTGTCGTCGGCAACGAGCAGTTCGGGCTGACCGACACGTGGATGGACGAGGCGGATCTCAAGGTTCGGATCCCCATGCTGGGCATGGCCGATTCGCTGAATGTCTCGGCGGCAACGACGATTTTGCTCTTCGAGGCCGTCCGCCAGCGCGTTGTCGCGGGGATCGCGGTCCCGCCGCCGGCGCTCCCCGAACACCATGATGCTTAGGGAATGCGTGATTTTGGTATAATTTTCGCATGGGAAAACTGAGCGCAAAGAGCATACCGTACGGCATTTCGGATTTCAGACGAATCCGCGGGGAAGGCCGTTACTATGTTGACAAGACGGCCTACATCGACCGGCTGGAGGCCGCAGGAGACTTCATCTTCTTCGTGCGTCCGTGGCGGTTCGGGAAGTCCCTCTTCGTGGACATGCTGAAGTGCTACTACGACCTGAACGGGAAGGGCGACTTCGAGGCGCTTTTCGGCGACCTCGCCGTGGGCCAGGCGCCAACGGAAAACCGCAACAAGTACATGGTGCTGGCGTTGGACTTCTCCGCGGTGAACAGGGGCGAAAGCCACCTCACGCTGGAGGATCGGTTCGCGGCCTACATGTCGTCGCAGCTCCGGGCGCTGACCGAGTCCTATCCCGAAATCTTTGACGCCGGTTTCCTCGCCGAGTTCAACAAGGTTGGCGCGGGAACACAGCTCGACCTCGTCCTTGGCCGCGCCAAGTTGCGCGACACCCCCCTCTACCTGGTCATCGACGAATACGACAACTTCACGAACGCGCTGATCCGGTCGGCTGGGAACGACCCCTACAGGACGATCACCCACGGGACGGGCTTCTACCGGGAGTGGTTCAAGCGCTTCAAGGGGAGCTTCGACCGCATTTTCATGACGGGGGTCTCTCCTGTGACGCTCGACGACCTCACGAGCGGCTTCAACATCGCGACGAACATCTCGCAGGACCGCCGCTTCAACGCGATGCTCGGCTTCACCGAGGAGGAGGTCCTGCGGATCTACCGCGACTTCAGGGGCGCGGGCGAGTTCACGGAGGGCGAGCCCGAGGAGGTCGTGAAGTCCGTCAAGCCCTGGTACGACGGCTACTGCTTCTCCGAAGACAAGGTCGGCAAGGAGTGCGTCTTCAACTCCGACAGGGTGCTCTACCACCTCAAGTCGATGGTTCTCGACGGGATTCCGCCGAAGAACATGGTCGACGCGAACATCTCGACGGACTACGACAAGCTGGAGACGATCGTCGATCTCCAGCGCCAGGCGGGCGCGCAGAACGTCGAGGACGTCTCTCCGCTGACGGAGGAGCTGGCCGCGAAGGGCGAGATCACCTTCGAGCTTGTGCCGAACTTCCCGGCGGACGCGATCATCAGGCCCGAGAATTTCCGCTCGCTCTTCCACTACTACGGCATCCTCTCAATGGCGGAGCGGCGCGAGGGGCGCATCTTCTACCGCGTGCCGAACATCTGCGTCGAAAAGCAGATCTTCAACTACCTGCGCGACAGCTACCGGCGCGTGAAGCTCCCTGACTGGATCGGCTGGTCGAAGCTCGCGAGCGGCATGGCCTACCGCGGCGAATGGGAGCCGTTCCTGCGGCGGCTCGCGGAGGACTTCGCGAACACGACGCCGATCCGCGGCGACATCTCGGGCGAGATCCGTCTGCAGGG
>JAZQOA010000063.1:0-2103 GCA_045627605.1 Kiritimatiellia bacterium
TTCAGTTCCACGTCGAGAGCCCGGCAAACCGCCGAAAGCGCCCCCTTCGAAGCGCAGTACGCCGCGCCGCCTGCCCAGCCCTCCATGGCGCTGACGGACGAGACCGCGACGACCTTCATGCCCTTCGGATTGTTCAGTTTCCCGGCGACAACATGCCGCATGAGCTTGACGAAGAGCCCGCAGTTGACCCTGAACGTCTCCTCGGGCTCCGCGTCCGTCATCGCACCGAGCGGTTTCACCGGACACACGCCGGTTGCGAACACGATTCCATCAATGGGATTAGACCCCACGGAAGAGAACGTGTCGAAATCGCCGCGGTTCACCTCGACAACTTCATGCCCGGCGGCAAGCGCGGCGCGTTTCACCGCGCCGCCGATTCCGCCCGTCGTACCTGTGATGAGGAGCCTCACCTCAGGAGTTGATGATGAGCGCCATGAAGACGACGTCCGTCTTGCCGTTCTCGTTACTGAGACCGTGACCGGACCCGTCGGGCGTCCAGGTGACGTCGCCCGCCTTGATCGTGCGTTTCACGCCATTGTCGTCGTAGACGCCCTCGCCCGCGAGCATGAAGTAGCACTCGCTGTTGCCGTGGTGCTCGTGGTAGCCGAGCACCGCGCCGGGCGGAAGCGTGACGCGCGCGTAAAGCCCGCACTTGTCCTTCATCTCGGCCGGCGCGAGCAGCTTCTCGAGTTTCATGCGGCCCTTGCCACCGCACGGGTTTTCCTCAAAGACGATTTCCATGTCCGTTTCTCCTTCTTTTGCGGATTATATCAAAGGACACCGCGTGAGCGCAAATTGCGCATGGCCTTCTTATAGGCGACCTGCGCGGCCGGATCGCCGCAGACCTTCAGCGCGGCGGCGTTGCGTCGCGTGAGAAAATCGTTCTTCCAACTGCCATCGGGATTCTGCGTCGCGATCATTTCCGCAACATCCATTTGATACTCATGGGCGCCATAAGAAAAGGTTTGGGAAGTTTGGAAAGTTTGGGAGGTTTGGAAGAAAACGCTGAGACCAACAACCACAATCAAAGACGCGGCGACAAGCCAACCCCTCTTCCCTGTTCCCTCTTCCCTCTTCCCTGCGCTCTGCGCCTTGCGCAGGCGCATGACGACCGCACGGTACTCCGGGCCCATTTCATCAAGCTGCTTTTCAAGATCCCTGCTCATTGAATATCTCCTTCAGTTCCTTCAGCGCATTATGCATGCGTGACTTGACCGTCCCGACCGGAATCCCAAGAATCTCCGCGACCTCCGCGTACGGGAGATCCTGGAAGACCCCGAGTTCGATCACATCCCTCAGCGGCTCCGAGAGCTTCGCGAGCGCCCAGCGGACGTCCTCGCGGACTCCGGATGCCTTCGGCCCCTCGCTCGTCGGCTGCTCCTTTCCCCATGACTCCTCCCGGTTCTCGCGGCGGGTCTGCCGCCTCAGAGCGTCGATGCGCACCTGCCGCGCCATCAGGAAGAGGAAGGTCGAGAGTTTCGCCGCAGGCTTATACTCGCGACGGTATTTCCAGAGCCGCAAGTACGTCTCCTGCACAAGATCCTCGCCCTCCGAATATGAAACGCCTTGGCGCCAGAAGAAGTTCAGAAGATTTTTCTCGAACTTCCTCGCTTCCGCCATCAGCGTCTCATCGGACATAGGCGGCGGCTTCCTTCGCTAGATTCGAGTATTCGAGATACGCGCCCGAATACGCCCAGGCGACGAGAATGAGGGCTCCGAGTGCCGCTCCGATCAGAAAGCCGAAGATCGCGTCGGACGGCTGGGCAAGGAGTCCGTTGACGAGCTTTTTCACAATGAGACGCACAAGACCGAACGCCAGAAGCGCCCCGACGAGGACGCCCGCCCCGCGCTGCCATGTGACGGCGGTGAACGAAAGGGAATAGGCCCATCCGAACGATCCGACGGCTGCCGCGGCAATCACGCCGAGAACGAATCCGAGCGTACCCGAAAACCCCCTGAACAACCCCAATACGGCCATCACAATCGTGATGCCGCACAGCACATAGTCAGCAGGTAGAAAATTCGCAATCTCCTGAACCTGAAACTTGAAACCTGAAACCTGAAACGTGGAACCTGAAACTTGAAACCTACTTCTTCGGGAGC
>JAZQOA010000064.1:0-6686 GCA_045627605.1 Kiritimatiellia bacterium
CGGCATGGGCAACAACCCGATGGTCGGCGCGACCGTCGCGGTCGCCGTCGCCGTCGAGGAAGCGATGAAGAAGTAGCCTCCGGGCGCTTCTGCGAAAAGACCGGCGCAGGGCAAAACCTGCACCGGTCTTTTTGTTATAATATTCCGCAATGACCAACCACACGCCAGAAATGCTCATCCTGCGCCGCCGCCACGCCACGCGCGCGGTCAAGGCGGTCGCGGCGCGCCTCGGCGTCGCCGCAGCCCTTCTTGCCGCCGCGGCCATCGGTCTTGCCGCCGCCTTTTGCTCGGAAGGATGCGCGACGGCGACAATACGGCCAAACGCGAAGGACTACCGTGCGCCGGTGTCCGTGAAGATGACGACCACTGGTTACTGCAACTGCCGCAAGTGCTGCGACTGGAAGTACACCTGGTACGGCAAGCCCGTCACCCTCTCGGGCCGCCCGAAGAAAGTCGGGCTCACCGCTTCGGGCGTACGCGCACATGCGGGGACCATTGCGGCGGACACCTCCCTCTATCCATTCGGCACGATCATTGAAATCCCAGGCTACGGATACGGGAGAGTCGAGGATCGCGGCGGCGGCATCAAGAAGCAGCACATCGACCTTTGGTTTCCGCGGCACAAGGACGCCCTTGAATGGGGCAAGAGGGAAAAAATCGTCAAGGTATGGCTTCCAAAATGACAGCGGGCGGCGAAAAACATCCAAGTCAATCTTTGCGGACCGGGCTTTTCGCCGCACTTTGGGCCGCAGGCGTCGTGGTGGCGGATCAAGCCGCGAAGTTCCTTGCGAGGCACTTCCTGACCTACGGCGAACCGCGCGAGATCATCCCCGGGTTCTTCAATCTCGCGCTCGTCTTCAACCGCGGCGCCGCCTGGGGAATGATGGCGGGCTTCCGCTTTTTCTTCGTGGCGCTGGCAATCGCCATGCTCGCCCTCATCGCCTTCAAGTGGCGCGTGCTTTTCAACGGTGCCCTGGGACAGGTTTCGGGCATCCTGCTTTCAGGCGGAATCCTCGGCAACGCCATTGACCGGGCGGTCTTCGGCTATGTCACGGACTTCATCGACCTGTGGCACGGCACCTACCACTTCCCCTGTTTCAACATCGCCGACAGCGCCATCTGCATCGGCGTCGCGCTCTACTTCTTCGTGAGGAAAAAGTAGGGCGCGAATCCTCAATGGCCGCATACGGCTACTCCGAGACGACCAGGCTCGGCGGCTCCATGAGGCCGAAGGGAACGGTGTTGTAACCGTCCTTCCAGAGCTGTGCGCACTCGGGGTAGAACTCGAAGGTGTTGGGACCGTGCCACGAGGGCCACTGCTCGGCGTAGTGCAAGGCGCCATGCGAGTTGCGGCGGCTTCCCAGAAGCTCGACGACGATTTCGGCGGGCTTGCCGGACTCAACGAAGTCCGTCACGTCGACTTCGTTCGGATCCCAGGCGACAACGCCCGCGGGATGGCCGTCGACAAGGACGCGCACCGCCGTTCCGCGATACGCGCCGCATTTCACGGAGACCCTTTCGCCCTTCTTGAAGACGGGCGTGACCATCGCCGCATAGCCCATGTTGCCGCCGTAGAAGGCGTAGCCCTGATCCGTGAGGTCGCCAACTTTAAGCGAAGTCGGCGCGGCAACGATCGCGACGCGATTGACGCCGGTGATTTTCGTGCCGAACGAGCCAAGGAGATAGATGATTTCAAGACCGGAGAAGTTCTCGTTGAAATCGACGTCGGCCTCAAGGATGTTTTCACCCTTCTTCAGCAGCGAAGGGTCGATGCGGATGCGGCGGAGCGAGGTGTCCGTCCACCAGCCGCAATCCCCGGTTCTTTCGATGGGTACGCCGTTGAGGCGCAGCCTGAAGTTCTCAGGCGACTCAAGGCAGACGGCGAAATCGCCGCCCGGCACCTTCTCGACGTCGAAGGCGTAGCGGAGGGAAAGATCGATTCTCTTGGGATTGGCCTTGGGCGGCGTCTTCCACGGCTGCGTCATGTGGCCCCCGCGGCGTTCGCGCCCGAGGCTTTCGCGCAGCTTGTGGTCGAGGCGAAGGATTTCAAGCTCGGCCTGCCACTTTCCGTTTGCAACCTTGTAGGACGGATGGTCAAGCACGACGACATTCGCCTCGCTTGGGCGTGGCTCAAACGACGCGGCCAGCGGCTCGGTGGAGACGGTCTTGCCTGCGAATGGCTTCGCGCCAGATGCCGCAAGCCTGGCCTTGCGAGTCTTGGCGATGACGAAAAGACGCGAACCGAGTGCCGGAAGCGATGTCGCGATCACGACACCGTCTTTGCGCACGGTGGCCGTGGCGGCATGGATGGCGCCCGTCTCGGGATCAAGTTCGAAGACGCCGCCCGCCGCCGCGCAAGCGACAGTGACGGCGGCGGCGCAAGCCTCGCGGCGGTCGCGGCAGAGGTTGGCGAAGGCGTCAATGCCGCCATGGCCGTAGGCCGTCTCGCCACCATAGAACTTCTCCCCGGTGTTGCAGATGAAAAGGTAGCTGTAGTCGGCATCCTCGCGGAGAAGGTAGAGGGCGGCGCCGAACTCGGCGGCCGTGGCGGCGTCGGCAATCGACACGCGGCGGCATTTGGCGCCGAGGAGCAGTTCAAGCGCGGAACCGGTTGGCTGCGGCATCGCGGCCGCGAACTCGGCGGCGGATTCCGACGGGCGGGCATCGACGAGTCCGGGGATGTCGCCGGCGAAGACAACGAGTCCGCCTTTGGCGGCGAAGCGCTTGAGAAGGGTGAGCGTCGTCGATCGGATCGTCAGCATGGAAGGCACGACAACGGCCTTGTAGGTGGCCTTGCCCACCCTGAGCGCGGCGGCGCAGTCCTTTCCGCCGGCGGCGACCTTGCCATGCCGGGCGAGGATGTCCTCGTCGCCATAGTCGAAATCAAGGTGTGCCGCGAGAAGCTGGTCGGTAAGCGACGCGAAGGAGTATTCAAGCCCCTTGAGGCGCGGATCGTCGCGCCAGCCCGCCGAAGTGATGGTCCAGACGCTTTCAACGGGGTGGAGGAGGAGGATGTCGCGGACTTCCTCGCCGCGCGTCATGACCGAACCAACGCGGCCGAAGTAGTCCTCGACCTTACCGTAGAAGTTCCACCAGGGCGACTGGTAGAAGATTGCGGCGGGATAATCGCGCTTGGCCTGGCCTTTCATCGTGTACCAGGCGAGGTGCTGGCAGCGGAGGTTGATGCCGAGCGCGAATTGCCAGTCGCCAAGGGCCTTGTGGCCGGCGAAGGGAAAGTCCCAGCCCGTGCATCCGTAGGTTTCGGAAAGCCGCCACTTCTTTCCGAACTGATGCGCCGCCGAGGAAACCTGCTTGGCTGTCTTGAAAATGCGCCAACGCTCGGTGAGCATGTCCATGCCGGGAGCCTGCATGTACTCGTAGCAGCGCATGCAGGATCCGACCGTATCGGTCTGGTTCGCCAACGTGTCCTCGGCGAGCATGTGGCCTGTGAAATCGCACTTGTTCCGGCCGCACCAGTCGCCGATCTGCTTCACGAAGCCCTTGACGAAAAGTTCGGTGAGGCAGTTGTTGAAGTCATAGCGAAGGCGGCGGGAATCCACGCCGTCGACATCGTAGACGAGTTCGAGTACGCGCGGCACGAGGTCATAGCCCGCGAGCTTCTTGAAGGCGGCGGGAAGCTTGTCCGTCCAGGCGAGCTGGTGCAGGAGGGCGACGCCATTCTTCCCGGGCTGGGCCGAGCCCACGACCGGGTGGTGGTTGGGCTCGTCGGTGAAGATTCCGGGGACGACTCCCCCGATGTCCTTGCCGAGTTTTTTCGCGTAGGCGTCGTGCGTGACCTCGATGAAGCGGGCAGTGGCCTCCGGATTGAGCGTGTCGAGGTAGGTGGCGCCGTTGTACCAGGAGCTTGTCGCGTCTGAATCGATCTTCGCGAAGACGACGCACTCGCCCTTGGCCGGGGCAGGATCGGCGCCGGCGGCGACACGGCGGACATCCGCCGCCTTCCGGCCGTCGATTTTCGCCGTAAAGGCAACGCAGGCCTTCGTCTCCTTGAGGAAGGCCGCCGTGACCTTCGCGCCTTTCCCCTTGCCGAAGGCCGCGGGGACAAGCCCGCCTGGACAGACATAAAGGAAAAGCGAACGGGCGCGATACTTCGGGTCTTTCGTGACGAGCGAGCCCGCCGCACCCGAAGGCCAGCGGTCCTCGTCGTAAAGCCAGGCGCGCATGCCGAGCTTTTTCGCCTCGTCGACGCAGGCGCCGATGCAGTCGAACCATTCGTCGGAAAGGTACGGTGTGCCGAGGCCTGTGCGGGAGTGCATGAAGAAGCCGCCGAGCCCGCCATCGTGCATCAGGCGCACTTGGTGACGGCAGGTTTCGGGATCGAGCTTGCCGTTCCAGGCCCAGAACGGCGCACCGCGGAATTCGGCGCCGGGATGCAAAAAGCTTTTCTCAAGTGACTCCATTTCCTTCTCCAGTCTTGAAAGCAAAAGGCGGCGTCCGCCAGCCTGGTGGACGCCGCCTTTCGTTTGCGTTGTCTAATCCCTTTTCCTTAAGTCAAGCACCCGCTTGATCTTGCCCTCGCTTCGCGGCAACGTGTTGGGTTCCGCAAGCGTGATTTTGGCGTTGATGTTGATGATGTGCTGGATTGCCGCGCCAATGCGCTTGCGAAGCGCCTCAAGCGACTTGATGTCGTCGCTGAAGGTCTCGGGCGTCACCTCGACTTTGACTTCGAGAATGTCGAGGTCGCCAACGCGGTCGACGACGATCTGGTAGTGCGGCAGGACCTTGTCGACTGAGAGGAGACCGGTCTCGATCTGCGACGGGAAGACGTTGACGCCGCGGATGATCAGCATGTCGTCGCTGCGGGCGTTGATGCGGTCGATGCGGCGCATGGTGCGGCCGCAGGCGCAAGGTTCGGGGATGATGCGCGAAATGTCGCGCGTGCGGTAGCGGAGCATCGGCATGCCGGTGCGGTCAAGCGTCGTGAAGACAAGTTCGCCTTCCTCGCCGTCGGGTAACGGCTCAAGTGTGTCGGGGTCGATGATCTCGGGATAGTAGTGGTCTTCGAAGACGTGGAGCCCGCACCGATGCTGGCAGTCGCCCGCGACACCGGGGCCCGAGATCTCGGTGAGGCCGTAGATGTTGTGGGCGAAGATGCCGGTCAGCGACTCGATCTTGTCGCGCATGGCCAGGGTCCAGGGTTCGGCGCCGAAGATACCGTGGCGGAGCTTGGTGTCGCGGCGGAAGTCAATGCCCGCCTTCATCCCCTCGTCGATGAGGTGGAGGAAGTAGCTCGGGGTACAGGCGATGGCCGTGACGCCAAGGTCGCGCATAAGCATGAGCTGGCGCTCGGTGTTGCCACCCGATGCCGGGACAACGGCGCAACCCAGGCCTTCACCCGCGTAGTGCATGCCAAGACCGCCGGTGAAGAGACCGTAGCCGTAGGAAACTTGAAGGACGTCGCGGGCGCGGAGGCCGAACATCGCGAAAGCGCGCATGGCGGCGTTGCGCCAAACCTCGATGTCGTTCTGGGTGTTGGCCAGCACGATGGGCTTGCCCGTGGTGCCCGACGAGCAGTGGTAGCGGATGATTTCGCTCGGTTTGCTCGCCATGAGGCCAAACGGATACTCGTCGCGCAAGTCCTTCTTCATCATGAAAGGGAGAAGACGGATGTCCGCAAGCGTCTTGATATGCTCGGGCCGGACGCCCAGCTCGTCCATGCGGCGGCGGGTGATCGGCACATTGTCGTAGACCCGGCGAACCGTCGCCTGCAGGCGGTGGAGCTGCAAGGCCGCCAACTCTTCGCGCGGCATGTAGTCGAGCGCGGAAAGCGGGTGAACCGGCGTGTCCAGGTCATTAGCGTATTCGTAGAGTGCCATGCCAAGAAAAAAATGGAGCCAGCAGTCGGGATCGGACCGACGACCTGCTGATTACAAATCAGCTGCTCTACCAGCTGAGCTATACTGGCTCGAAAGGTTGCGTTGATGGTGGGCCTGGAAGGACTCGAACCTTCGACCAAGGGATTATGAGTCCCCTGCTCTGACCAACTGAGCTACAGGCCCTTACTTGTTGAATCCGAGTGTTTTGCCCAAAACCGTGCGGACGTTGATTTTCGCGTTTGGTAAAAATTTGCGACCGAAACGACCTTGACAAAGCATTAAGTAGTCTACCATACGCAAGGCATTTAGTCAATTTCCCCAGCGGATTTTCCCGGCTAAAATTCCCACGGCAATGGTAAAACCACGGTAAAAGAAAATACTTGTTGCCGCTCGGTTCGCCGCAGTTGTCCAAGCCCGCCATTGCATCGCACCGAGAAGTTCCGCACCGTGTTCTCATCGTTTGCTTGCACATCGCGGCGCGATGTGCTAACATGTTGTTCCCATGAAGAAAACAGTCGCCCTTCAAGCATTTCCGGGGCCCGCGGCGCAAGCCCCGGCCATCAGCGCGCCCAGCGGTGTGTCCAACCCCGCCCTTGCGGGCGGAACGGTTGGCGGCGTCTCGCCGTCGTCCGCCCCGGGCGGGGCTGCGCCCCGCGCCAGCCAGCGCGCGCATCTTGCGCGCCGCCGCGCGGCGCAGGAGCGGATGGAACGCGAGGCCGCGCTTGGGGAGGCGTTCGACTTCCTGAAGTGCGGCGACTGCTTCGACCTTCTGTGGGGCGTCGGCGCGGCGGAAGTCATGGCGGCGGGGGCGGTCGGCGCGGCCATCCCCGTGCCGCTCTACGCCGTCGG
>JAZQOA010000065.1:0-33817 GCA_045627605.1 Kiritimatiellia bacterium
GCCCGCCGCCCCCGGCCCGCCGCCCCCCCCCCCGCCCCCGCCGCCGCCGCCGGCGACATAATCGTAAGCCCACTGATCCTGGGCGCTGCTACCGATGCCGCCGCAACCGCAAGAGTCACTCGCCGCGCCGCCTTCGGCCACGACCGTCACCTGCCCCAGGACGTAGAGGATGCCGCCCGTTTCACCATTGCCGCCATCCTTGCCCTTTGTCCCTTTGTTGCCCCATGTGTTATCGCTGTCCCAGTAATCCGTTGGCTGGTAGATCCGCGAGGCGCCATCCACGCCCCCGCCGCCGGAGCCGCCCGAACCGCCAATCCCGGCGCCCGCGCCGCCAGCGCCGTGGTTGCCGTTGCCGCCGGTCCCCGAGTATGAGTCGTCATAGGTGATCGTGGCCGAACCGCCGCCACTCCCCGCCGTCGCCTGGCCGGCGTCGCCGCCGACAACCTCGAGCCGCCCCTCGCCCGTGACGACGAGGCAGGAGTTGGCGTCCGCCATCTTGATCGCGGCCGCGCCCGGACTGGTGCCGTCGCCATCCAAGCCCTCGACCCGCAGCGTCGCCCCCTTCGGAATGTAAATGACCGTCGGCACGTCCGCCGTCCCGTGGACGACCAGGGGGGATGGACGATCGGAGGTTGCCGCCAGGGACGTCGTGCCCGCGGGAACGACATAGACGGTTCCCGCATCAAGATCGCCCGCGACGATGAGCTTGGCCACCGTGAAGCCGGCGAAAGCCAGGGGGGATGCCAGCAGCAGCGCGGCCAAAGCCGTGAAAATTTTACGAGAAGTTTTCATTGAAGTCGCTTTCCTTGCGAAGTTCATTCCGCGTCGTTTCACCTCGGCCGCCTATGGCTTGCGTTTCGCGAAGACCCTGTAGAAGCAGCGGTCCGGCAATTTCGGCGCCGTGAGCGCCTTGGGCAGGACGCCCTTTTCATCCGCCTGCAGCCACTCGTCGACCGTGAAGGCGTCGCCAAGGACGCCCGCGTAGCCAAGGCCGTAGAAGAGGCGCGGCTTGACGTTGCCGGGGAGCGAGGAGACGGTCTCTTCGCCGGCGTCGAAGTCGAAGACGGCCCCGCCGCCCGTGAGAAGCGGGATGGCAAGGGCGTTGAGATCGGTCGAAATCACGTCGCCCGCGGCGACAACCGAGAGCCAGGGCATCTCCGCGACGGCCTTTTCAAAGGCGTTGCTGAAGGCGGCGGCAAGTTCGGCGTGCGTCATCCCCGTGTCCTTCTCCGCGCCTTCGGAAAGGACAATCGCGTCGTCCGGACCGATGGAGGCCAGGGCGTCCGCGAGGCTGTCGAAATCCCTGGACGTGCCGTCCGCGTAGGCCAGCGTGAACTTCGAGCGCGGGTTGAAATTTTCAGGCGGCAACGGCCAGATGTCGGTGCGCTCGACGTCGCAGTCGGCAACCGCCAGGTCGCACTCGTGGTAGATGGCGTTGCCGTAGGTGCCGCCGCCAACGGCGTTGCCGGTGAAGACGCAACGCACGAAAGACAGCGACGACTTGCCGCCTTCTTCCGCAATGGCGCCGCCAAACCCGAGCGAGCCATAGCCCGCGGAACAAGCGGCGAAGGTGCAGTTCGAACAGGAGAGGAAGCCGCCCGAACCGCCCTCGGCAATGAAAATCGCGCCGCCGATTTCGGTGGCGGACCCGTTCCGCACGGTGACATCACGGAGTTCGACGCGGCTGGCGTCCGTCATCGAGAGGAAGCGCGTGAGGTTGCCGAGGTCGATGGTGACGGGACCCTGGATGACGAGCGTCGTCGCGGTGAAGGCGGAGGCGTCGATGTTGCCGCTTGAGGCGTCAAGGGAAATTGTCGCCCCGGCGGCTGCGTCCGCGAAGGTCACGGTGAGGCGTCCGTCGGCATCCGCCGTCAGGGGGGACTCCGCCGCGTAGCCGATGGCGGCGCGGAGGGCGTCTGCCGTCGGCGTTGTCACGACAAGCGGGTCGGGTTCGGGGTCGTCCGGCGGCTGCGGCGGAGGCTCCTCGCCCCCCGTCAGCGTGACGGCGCCGCAGACGGGCGTCGCCATTTCATTGCCGAGCTGGTCCGTTTTGATGGCGGAGCCGGCCAGCGCCTTGCGAAGCGTCCCGCGGAGAAGGACGTCCGCCCCCCGGGGATTGTCTCCGGCGACGGCATTGGCCCAGTCCGCCGTGACAAGCAAATGGCCGGCGGGCGTCGCGACGCCCTTGCGGAGCGGGAAGCAGCGATGCAGCGGCCCGGCGCCGGCGTCGGATTCCAGAGCCCCTCCGGCGAGGTAGGCCGTCGCCGCCTTATTCGTCTCCGCCTTGTCGAGCGCGAGGAGGCCTTCGCTCTCCTCGCGGAGGACGCCAAGGCCCGAGTAGGCGAGGATCGCCTTGCCCGCGGCGTAAACGTCGCCGCCTTCATCGGCGGCGTTTCCAACGACGAGCGTGTCCACGGCCGAAAGCATCGCGTAGCTGGAGGAGCCGACGTAGAGGCCGCCGCCCGCCTTGCCGCCGTCGTTGCCGGTGACCGTGCAGTGCGCGAGGAAAAGGTCGGCGGAGCCTCCCGCATGGTAGATCGCGCCGCCCATCGGGGCATGAACCGAGTTCCCGGAGACGGCCTTGTTGCCCGCGAAGGTCGAGGAGACGACCGTGCAGAAGCTGCCGTCGGCATTGTAGAGGGCGCCGCCCCGCGCGGCCTCGCAGTCGGCGAATGTGCAGCGCTCGAAAAGCGCGGTCGAACCAGAATCGTTGTAGACGGCGCCGCCGTCCCCGGCCGTGACCTGGGACCGGCCCGAAATCTGCGAGCCGCCCTTGCACGACCGGAAGGCGCAGTTGAAGGCGGTGAGGGTGCCGGCGTTGAGGATCGCGCCGCCCGAGAAACCGGGCGCGGGCTTGCCGTAGGCCGAGCCGAGGCAGTCGCGGAAGGTGAGGTTCTCGACGCGGAGCCGGTTGCCGGCGTTGACGCGGAAGGCGCGGAACCCGGCGCCGCTGTCGTCGCCGTCGATGACGACGGTCTTGTCGGCGGGGCCCTTCACCACGAGCGTCTGGTTGGTGAAGACCGAGACGTCGATCTGCGCGGAGGCCGCCTTGATCGTGCAGACGCCGCGGCTGTCGAAGAGGCCGGGCGCGAAGGAGACCGTCACCTCGCCGTTGACCGCGAGCTCGTCCGCGAACTCCGCGGCGTAGGCCACCACCTCGCGGAGCGACGACTTCACGTTGGAGTTCGGGTATTCGTCGTCGGCCCCCGTGACGACGAGCCCGCCGATTTTGAAGGGCGCCGCCGCGTAGCAGCCGAGGTAGTAGTAGTCGGTGCCGTTGACCCGGTTGACAAGCAACGCGCCGTCAAGGTCGGGCCACGCCTCGCTCTTCGCCGCGGGCAGCGACGCCAGGTCGGCCACGACCTTGGCGAGGTCCTTCTCCGCGGACTTCAGGTGGTAGTCGCCCCCCGACCGGTCGAAGAAGGGGTCGGCATTGACCACCTTGGTCGCCGTCCCGCACGTCACGTCGGCGCCGCCGTCGAGATCCTTCTCGGGAAGACTGTTGACGTAGAGGAGGCAGTTGCGGAGCGCGGCGAACTCGCCGATCGACGTCGGCTCGTCGTAAAAGTCGTCCGCCTTGTTGTTGTAGAAGGTGCAGTTCTCGTAGGTGGCCTTCTCGCAAACGCCGTCTTCGGCCGCCTTGTTCATCGCGAAAAGCGACGAGCGGAAATGGAGAATGGCGGAGTTGTAGTTCGCCACGCCGTTCTTTCCGGCCACGCTGTCGTTTCCGGTCACGGCGTTGCGAATGAAGGAGGAGCGCTCGATCTCCCGGACCTGCCCGTCGGCAATCGAATTGTTGAGGGCGCCACCCCCATATTCGGCCTCGTTGCCCTCGAAACGGCAATGAACGATCTTGGTGATCGCCGAGGCGGCGCCACCCCACTCGGCCTTGTTGCCGGTGAACGTGCAGTCCACGAGGAGGTCGACGAGATCGACGCCTCCCCCGTGCGTCCCGTAGTTCCCGGCAAAGGTGCAGGAATCGACCCGCGTGACGCCGCGCACGGCGCCGCCCCATCCTGTCTTGTCCTTGGAGGCGGGTTTCGCACTGTTGCCGCTGAACGTGCAGCGCGTGACGGACGATGCCTCCGCGACCGCCCCAGCGCCGCCGGAATCCAGCATCTTGTTGCCCGTGAAAACGCAGTCCTCGACAGCGCCGACTTGATAGGCCGCACCGCCGTAGCAATTGGCCGCGCAGTTTGAAAACCGGCAGTTCCGAATCGTCGGGCGGTCATCGCCGGAAAGGCCTTCGGTCGTAAGGCCGCCGCCATTGAGATAGTCGAAGGTCGTCGCGGCGCCGTGTTCGACCGTGAAGCCGTCCACCACGGCGCCGGGCGCCGTGATGCGCAGGCAAGTCCACCCGTCTTCACCGTCGATCTTGGCGTCGGGTTCGCCCTTGAGGACGAAGCCCCGCCCCTGGTCGCCGCCGACGACGCCCGACTCGTAGGTGCCGGCGGGAACGACGCAGGTTCCGCCCGCGGGCGTCGCGTCGATGAGATCCTGGAGCTTGTTGCCGCTCCGGGCGCCGACATAGGGGTGGACGGGGTCGCCCAGCTGGTCGACGGCGACGGAAACCGAACAGTCGCCCGACGCCGCCCCGGCAGTGAAGGTGCGCCAGTCGGCCGACCGCCAGAGGTTCGCCCCCTTGCGCCGGAGGATTTCCCTCGGCTTGAAAAAGAGATGGGAGACCCCCTTGACAACGCGCGTCGAGGCCTGGGCCTGGAGGTAGTTGGTGGCGCACGCCGTCATGCCGAAGGAGGGGTTCTTGGGGACGTTGCCGCCGGAATCCCCGTAGACATCGCCAACGCAGGAGGCGTAAAGGCCGTAGCTGCCTGCAATTCCGTGGACAAACTCATACACGCCCCCGTTGCCCACGAGAACGGAGTTGAAGAGTTGGAGCGAGGCGTCGGCAAGGGCGATGCCGGCGCGGGTTGCCGAGCTCTTGTGCGCCAGGTTGGAGACCACCGTGCAGTTCGCGAGGTTGACCTTGGCGTCGTCAAAGGCGAAAAGCGCCGCGCCGCCCGGTTGTTTTTCGCCGGGGAGATGCGCCGAGTTGTCGAAGAAGGTGCACCCCACAAGCGACACCTGGGAGCCGTAGGACGCGACCGCGCCGGCTTCGTCCGCCTCGTTGCCCTGGAAGGTGCAGCCGTAGAAGACGGCTTCAGCGCCGGGCCTGTCGCTGTAGGCCGCCCCCCACCCGTAGGCCGTGGCGATGGACTTGAAGACGCAATTCGAGCAAAAGAGCGTTCCCTCGTTGTAGATCGCCCCCAGCCCCGACTCGGTCGCCACGCCGGTTCCGGAAATCGTCGAGTCGAGCAAATCGAGAACCGCGCCCGGTTTCACATGGATGAGGAAGCCGGCGGCCTCGTGCCGCAAGGTGAGGCCGGCGAGGGTGCGTTTCTTCCCCTTCTCGATCACGATGGTCCGGCCCTCCCCGCTGCCCGTCGGCACCCACTTGGCGCGGAGCAGGGCGTCGGCCGGCTCGTCGAAGATGGAAAAGAGGGCATTCCCCATGAAGTCGTAGCAAAGGATGCCGCGGCTGTTTTCCCAGCCGCAGAAATCATAGCCGGCCCGGTTCGGGATGGAACACGACGGATAGCGATCGCCGAGAAGGATGGAAACTTTCCGCACGTCGCCGACGCCATCGTCGAAGGAAAGCGTGTAGGTGACGGCCGCGTGCGTCCGCACACTGGAAATCGCCGCCGTGTCGCCGATGTCGACATTGGCCGTCGGCGACAGGTAAACGCCTTTTACGCCGCCTGTTGCGCCGGCCGAACCGCCACGGCCTCCCGCGCCGCCCTTCACGGGCCCCCAGTTGCTGCCCCCGCTCCACGTGTTGGCGCCGTTGCCGCCGGCGCTGCCCGAAGTGCCTTTGATGAAGCCGTAACCGCCTTGCCCGCCGGCCCCGAGATAGTCGCCGGCTTCCTGCTTCGTGCTCGTTTCACGCGAGGCGGTGGCACCGCCGCCACCTGCGCCGCCGCCGCCACCGCCACCGCCGCCGCCGCCAACGGGTTTCGCCGGCGCCCCCCAGGCGCCGCCGCCGCCACCGCCGCCGCCGCCCGCCAAGTAGGTGTTGTTCCACTTGTATTTCACGCCCGTTCCAGAAGTCCCGGCCCTGGCCGCGCCTCCCCCGGACTTTCCCGCGGTGACCTTGCCGCACACAAGCCCGACGAAATAGACGGAGCCGCAATCCTCGCCGACGTCGGCGGTGCCGCCATCGCCGCCGTTGTCGTCCTGGTAGCACTTGAGATCCTCGTGCCACGTGTGGTGGTTCCACAAGTTCGCATGCGTCTTGCCATCCTTGATCTCGGTCGCCTCGTAGTCCGTGTACATCGAGTACTGGGGCACGGGAAGGCCCCCTGCCCCGCCAGAACCGCCCGCCCCGCCAATGCCGGCGGCGGCGCCTCCGCCGCCAGCACCGCCGGCGCCGCCCTGGCCGCGGTATCCATACTCGGTGGAGCTGTTGATTTCCCCGTTGGCGCCATTTCCACCGGCCGTGGGAATGCCGGAGTCGCCGCCGGCGAACTGCAGGCTGCCGCCGCCGACAAAGACAAGCTCCGAAGTGGCCGGCACCCGGATTGCCGGGTAGCCTCCCGTACGCCCGTTGCCGCGCGCGCCCTTGCCCGTGAAAACAGCCCCGTCACGGACGTAGATCGCGACCGTTGCGCCGGGCGCGACATTCAGCGCGGCGAAGCCAGGCACATCCGCCGAAAGAAACAAGTCCTGCGAAACCGTATAGACGCCCGACGTCAGGGCGGCGCCCAGATCCGCGAGGGTCAGCTCCCGGCAGAAGGGAAGCCCCGCGACAGCCGGCCGTACCATTGCCAGGGCGAGGGGAAAAGCCACGGGAAGAATCCGCCACGACTGGAGCGAGGCGCGGAAAATCCTGCTCAATTTTGAAAGCATCACGTTCATAGTGCCACTCTGCATCTGGAAAGCAGTACGCTTTACCATAAAAATTCGCGCGTACTGACACGCGCACGTAATTATAGCAGTTATTGAGAAAAAAAATTAGGGACGCTTTCTTTTCATTGGCTTGATTTCACAAAGATGGACTGAAACAAGGCGGCGACCATCACCGAATGACGGCATTTTCAAATCAAGCACGGGACGAAGCGCATAGCGATCACTGTTCTTGATGAAATTTTGAAGATTATAGGCGTTTTCAGGGTCGGCAAGCAGGTACAACTTCGCATCAGGGTGTTTTTCGAGGATGCTGTCAGCCACAACAGTTCCGTCGCAATTGGCCAAAAACGTCGAAGACGTCCGTATCGGCAGGGAAATCAGCATTTGGTCGGCGCGTTCTCCAAGCACGATGGCATCGTCAGGCAATACCTTGGCTATGGTTCTTGCAGCATCCCGGTGGAAATGGGTGCCAGGGCGCATCAAATCAACGGCGGCGGCACGCCACGATGGAATAAGGGCATACCCGGCAACCACTGCAACGGCTGGGATCACGCACCATGAAGAATGCAACCTCGCAGGGAATACCAGGCTAAAAACAGCAAAAACAGCACCTAACGCAAGAGTGGTGACAAGCGGTGCCACATAATTTTCCGCCGGAAGGTGCAAGGCCGGGGCAATGCGCACCGCCGGCAGCATGGCAAAGGCTATGCTCCCTGTTAAAAGAGCGGCTGCGACAATGGAAACTAATCCGCGAAGATTTTTCCGCGCAACTTTAAACAAGGCGCAAACAGAACCACCCCCCAGCGCGAAAAGAACAGAAGGCAAGGCCGACACAATCCAGACATTGCGAGCTGGCAAATTGTATATTCTCGAGTAAAAATCCGCCATTGAGCGGTCTGGAGCCGTAAAAGACAGCAAGGAGAACCATAATATCGCAGAAAAAGCGGCAACCAAGGCAAACACAAAAACCATTGGCCACTTTTCATTTCCGCCGGCATCGCCTGCGGCACCCTCTTTTTCGGCAGTCCACTCATGCATCCACATAAGAGGCACCATCATCGCCACCGGCAGGAAGTAATGCGTGTAAATGGTGTTCATAACGGAAACAGCGCCGACATAAGCGGGAATGAAAAGCCCAAACGAGGAACGCCAATCAATGCGCCTTATGAAAAACAAAATTGGAATCGGAACAAGGAACAAGGCAAGAGGCCCAAGCATTGTCCCAGACGGATCGCGGGGAAAACAAGAAAGCCCTTTGAAATGGGTTGCGAAATCGAACAAAGCGGGGAGCGCATATCTGGCATTCATACGGCGAATGACCTCCGCCACCGGTATGCCGTTTGCATGGGACTCCGGCAAAGTCACCCAGTAAAGCGACAACTTGACAAGGGAAAAAGCGAGTGCGAAGGACAGGGCGAAAACCGCCGCATCGACTAGGCGTGAACGTGTTTTGCGTTCAACCATCACCGAGCAGACAACAAACGGCAGCAAAGCCCACATGGAAGGCTTTATCAGCATAATCGGAGTCACAATAAACGCGGGGAGAACAAGCCGCCACCGTCCCTTCCCATCTGCGGCGATGCAAGCGAGCGCCAATAGAGACCCGATGAGGACGTCATTGCTGGCCGTACGTTCATAGGCGACAACCAAGGGTGCGCAGGAAATCGCCACGCATACAAGGAAAGCCCCGAATGCGCGCATCTTGCGAGCAAGTGCCCAAAAGATGCCACACCAAGCCGAGAAATTGATCAAGACAAAGGGAATACGCCATTTCCAATCGGAAAGTCCGAAAACAACATGCGCGAGGTAACTTAGAAAATGCATCCCCGGCGCATACCCATACGTTGCCGTTTCGGCACGGGGCAAGTCAACAAACAATCCCCACAGTAGCTTTTCCTTCCCGCCAACCAGGTAATACCCCTCGTCCGTGACATTGTAGCCATACTCCCACATGGATGGGATGCCGGCATCGCAATCCAACCAGGGCAAACGCAAGGCGAGCCATATCGCCGAAAACGCCAGGAAGAACAACCATTTTTTCTTCATTTTGGAGTCCTTTCAGAAACAATGTAGCGAGGACGGTGCTTTGCCTCAAGATAGGTTTTGCCCACATATTCGCCAATAACCCCCAGGGAAATCAATTGGACCCCGCCCAAAAAAGAGGACACCAAAATGCAACTTGTCCATCCCGGCACTGTATTGCCGCAGGCGTGGGAAATGAAACTCCACGCAATCATGCAGAAGCTCAAAAAGGAAACGAAGAGCCCCAGCGCCATAATGATCCTAATGGGCTTGATGGAAAGGCTTGTTATGCCGTTGGCCGCCAAAGCAAGCTGCCGGGCAAGAGGATAATGGCTTTTGCCTGCGGTCCGTTCCAATCTGTCATAATAAACTACCGCCGTTTTAAATCCAATGAGGGGAAACATGCCGCGCAGAAACAAGTTCACCTCTTCGTAGCGAGAAAACTCCCTAAGGACCCGCGCGGAGACGAGACGATAATCTGCGTGGTCATAGACGACTTCAGCTCCAAGCCAATGGAGCAAACGATAGAAACCTCGCGCACAATTGCGCTTGAGCCATGTATCGGTCGCCCTGGAGTTACGAACGCCATAGACGATTTCCGCACCGGCCTTGTTAGCCTCAATCATCTTGGACATCGCACCGATGTCATCCTGCCCGTCGCAATCCATCGACACGGCGACATCACAACAATCACGCACCTCCATAAGTCCGGCGAGAAGCGCGTTTTGATGTCCGCAGTTGCGACTGAGCGACAATCCACGTACGCAAGGATTATCTGCCGCGAGCTCCGTCACAAACCTCCATGTGGCATCACTGGAGCCATCATTTGAGAAGAGGATGAAGCTTTCTCCGGAAATTTCACCACGAGACGCAAGCCTATCAAGTTCCTCCATGAACATGCGGGCAGCTTCGACGACAACGGCTTCTTCATTGTAGCACGGAACCACAATGGCGAGTCTTGGCTTAATCACTTCGTCACTCATCGTCTAACCCTCCATCGTCCCTTCCTCTTTCTTCCCGCCGGTGAAGCGCGGCATGAAACCGCCATCCGGCGCTGAAACGCCCCTGTGGGCGAGGACATTCCACACCGTGAGAAAAAGAATGCGGCAGTCAAGGGGGAGCGAGCGGTGCTCAACATACCAGACGTCGAGTTCGAACTTCTCCTCCCAGGAGATCGCATTGCGTCCGTTGACCTGCGCCCACCCCGTGATGCCGGGGCGCACCTCGTGGCGCCGCGCCTGCCGCGGCGTGTAGAGCGGCAAATACTCCTCAAGCAGCGGACGCGGCCCGACGAGCGACATTTCGCCGCGGACGACGTTGAAGAGTTGCGGGAGTTCGTCGAGACTGGCCTTGCGGAGGAATTTCCCAAGCCTTGTCAGGCGCTCCGCATCGGTTCCCCCGCCCTCCCGCATCGTGCGGAACTTGACGATTTCGAAGATTGCGCCATCAAGCCCGGCCCGGCGCTGCCTGAAGAAAACAGGCGCGCCAAGGGAAACGCGGACGGCCCCGGCGACAATCGCCACGGCAAGGAGCCAAAGCGGCGACAACACAAGCACGGCGAAGAGTTCGCCGACCCGCTTGGCCACGTCGTAACGGCGGCGTCCGTGCTGTTCGCCCTTCGTCATTTCGCGGACAAGTCCCCGGACTTTCCCTTGCGGCAGATGAAGACAAAACCGCCGACCGACGAATAGACGACCGTGAGGATGACCTCCGCCGCCGAAATCAGCGCGGCATACGAGGCGGCATTTTCCTGCGCGTAGCCCATGGCGAGCATGAAGAGCGTGTAGCCAAGGTCGCGGAGGCCAAGGCCGAAGACCGAGACCGGAATCATCTCAAGGAAGGTCTTGATCGGAATAAAGAGGAAGAAAACCGGCAGCGGGAGACTGAGCCCGATGGCCTTGGCGATGGCCCAGACGGCGACGACAAGATCAAGCTGGAAGACGAAGGAGAGGACGAGCGTGCGCACCATGACGGCGGGCTTGGCGACATACCCCTTCATTGCGCCGATGATTTTCCCGCCAATGGCGAGGGTCTTTTCACGGAGTTTGCGCCCGGGGACGAACCGGCAGCAGAAGTTGAAGAACGCGGGGCTGCACAACGCAACCGTCAGGCCCGCCAGCAGCAGGATCGCCGCGGACGACGGCAGGTAGAACCACCACTGCCATGCGGGCACAAGCGGGCGGACAAGGAGCGAGGCGGCAAAGCCATAGGCGGAAAGCGCGAAAAAGCCCGTGATGCGGTCGGCGAGAATCGAGGCCGCAACCCGCGCGTGCTCGCCGGTACGTCCGCCGACATCGGCGATCCGGTAGGCGTCGCCGCCAATGGTCGAGGGGAGGAAAAGATTGAAAAACGAGGCGGTGATGTAGCTTGCCCAAAGACTGCCGACGGGCTGACCGATGCCATCGGCCACGAGGAACATCCGCCACTTGCTGGCACTGACAAAGGTGTTGAGAATCATCAGGCCGAAGGCCGCGGCAAGCCAGGGGGGATTGGCGCCGCGAAGCTTGGAGAGAATGTCGGCGAAGTCGATCTTGGAATAGAGAAGCAGGATGAGCGCGGCGCTGACCGAGATCTTGAGAATGAGTTTTCCGTACTTCTTCATTTCCGCACCGGGCTACAGCCGCTTGATGACGCGCGCCGGCACCCCGCCCACGATGACGTGGCTTTCGACCGGCTTGTTGACGAGCGCGCAGGCGGCGACAAGCGCACGGTCGCCCACGCGCTGCGCCCCGTCGAGAATCGTGACGCGCGTGCCGATCCAGCAGTCGTCGCCAATGGTGAGCGGGCCCTTGGTGTTCATCCCGCTCTGCTCGGCGTAGGGCGTGGCATCGGCATAGTCGTATTCGCCGCCGCTGAGGATATAGGTGTAGGCGCCAATCATGCAGCCCTTGCCGATGGACAGGCTGTTGTTGGAGTAAAGCGTGCAGTTCGACGACACGTTGGTTTTTTCGCCAAGCTCGATGTCGCCGTCCTTGCAGTACACCTTGGTGTTGCGGCCGATGAAGACGCCGTCGTGGAGCGTAATGCCGTGGTTGCCGTCGCCCTTGGCGTCGAGCATGACGCCGTCGTCGATTACCACGCCGTCGCCAAGGGATATCTTGTGGGCGTGGCGGAACGACAGGCCCCAGCCAAAAACGACCTTCCGGCCGCATTTCGCGAACATGCAGGGGTAGAAGACCTTGCGCAGGGCCAACCCCAGGGCGCCGGGGACATAGCCGAAGAGAAGGACGAGGAGTTCGTTGCGCAAGACGCGCAACGCGCCGATGCCGCCATGGGTGACGGCGCAGTATTTTCCAAGGGCGGAGCCACCCCCGCCGCGGACATCCTTGAGTTTGCTTCCCATTGGCATCTCCCAGCCGCCAGGCCCGTCGCGGAGGACGGGCCCCGTCCGGCGGCAAACTACGTGTAGCGCAGAATCTCGTCGACCGTCGTGTAGCCGTCGAGAATGTTGCGGACGCCATCCTCGCGCATCGTGCGCATGCCCAGCTCGCGGGCGCGCTCGCGGATGATGAGCGTCGGCTTCTTCTCGTTGATCATCTCGCGGATTTGCGGTCCCACGCGGAGATACTCGAAGATGCCTTTTCGTCCCTTGTAGCCCGTGTTGTTGCACGTCTGGCAGCCGCGGCCGTAGTAGAAGCTCCGGCTGCCGACCTGGTCGCGCGTCATCGAAAGGCGCTGGAGCGTCTCGTCGTCGGGCGCGTACGGGGTCTTGCAGGCCGAGCAATTGGTGCGGACGAGTCGCTGGGCCAGCACGGCCTCGAGCGTGGACGACACCAGATAGGGCGCAACACCCATGTCGACAAGTCGCGTCACCGCGCCGGCGGCGTCGTTGGTGTGGAGCGTGGAGAAAACCAAGTGGCCCGTGAGCGACGCCTGGATGGCGATTTCGGCAGTCTCGAAGTCGCGGATTTCGCCGATCATCATCACGTCCGGGTCCTGGCGGAGGAAGGCGCGGAGCACGGCGGCGAAGGTATTGCCGACGAGCGGGTTGATCGGCACCTGGATGATGCCGTCCATATCGTATTCGACAGGTTCCTCGGCGGTGAGCAGCTTCGAGTCGGGCGTGTTGATCTTCTTGAGGCAGGAGTAAAGCGTCGTCGTCTTGCCGGAACCGGTCGGGCCCGTCACGATCACGATGCCGTTGGGCTTCTCGATGTCGATCAGCATGTCCTCGAGAATGTCGTCCGGGAGGCCGATGTTGTCGATGTCGAGGGCGACCACGTTGCGGTCGAGGACGCGGAGCACCACGGACTCGCCGAACTGCGTCGGGAGGCACGACACGCGGAGGTCCACCTGGTGGCCGGCCACGGTCAGCGGGATGCGGCCGTCCTGCGGGATGCGGCGCTCGGCGATGTTGAGATTGGCGAGTACCTTCACGCGGGAGATGATCGGAACGGCGAGGCGACGCGGGGGCGGCTGCATCTCGTAGAGTGCGCCGTCGACACGGTACCTGATGCGGAATTCCTTCTCGAAGGGCTCGAAGTGGATGTCCGACGCCCTGTCCTTGACCGCCTGGTAGAGGACGAGGTTGACGAAGCGGATGACCGGCTCGGAACCGGCCTGCGCCTCGATGTCCTTCTCGTCGATGGAGCCCTCGGTGACGAGGGAGGGGTCGGTCGTGACGACATCCTCCAGGTTGGAGAGCATGTCGGAGACCGTCGCGCTGTCGTCGCCGTAGAAGTCGTTGACGCGCTGCTCGACTTCCGCCTTGCGGGCGAGGACGATGGTGATGTCCTTCGAGAGGACGAAGCCCAGCTCGTCGGTGGCGGACGTGTCAAGCGCCGTGTAGGTGGCCAGGGTGATCGCCCCCTGGGAGACCTCGACGGGCACGACCATGTTGGTGCGTGCGATGGCCGCGGGGATGGCGTTTCTGACTTCGTTGGGGATTTCGACCTGCGAAAGGTCGATGATTTCCGTCCCCAGGTAACCGGCGAGGAGGTTGAGGACGTCCTCCTCGGTCAGGTAGCCAAGCTCGATGATGAGGTCGCGGATTTGCTTGCCGGAACTGTCATGCTCCTGCTGGATGATGAGGGCCTGCTCGTTGTCGATGACGCCGTTGGCAATCACCAGGTCGAGAATCGGGTCGAACCTCAGGACCGGGGCCTCCTCGGGGTGTGTGCTTTCTTCTGCCATGTTGTTCACGCCCTCCGACTACCTGGGGCTGCCAACGCCCATTTCCTTGAGCTTCTGCACGATTGTCTCGGGGTCTTTCGACTTGGTAATCAGGTCTTCGTAGCCGATGATACCCGCCGTGTAGAGGTTGAGGAGGTGGATGTCGAGCGAGATCATGCCGAACTTCGAGCCGGTCTGGATGTCGGAGTCGATCATGAAGGTCTTGTTGTCGCGGATGCGCGAGCGGATGGACGGCGTCGAGAACATGATCTCGAAGGCCGCGACGCGGCCGGGCTTGTCGATGCGCTTGAGGAGAAGCTGCGAAATCACGGCGTTGAGGCCGACCGAAAGCTGGGTGCGGACCTGCGCCTGCTGCTCGACGGGGAAGGCGTCGACAATGCGGTCGACCGTGGTCGTGGCGCCGGTCGTGTGCAGCGTGGCGAAGACGAGGTGGCCGGTTTCGGCCGCGGTAATCGCCGCCTGCATCGTCTCCAGGTCGCGCATTTCGCCGATGAGGATCACGTCGGGGTCCTGGCGCAGCGCGCGGCGGATCGCCTCGCTGAAGGACGGCACGTCGGCGCCGATTTCGCGCTGGGTGACGACCGACTTTTTATGCGGGTGGTAGTATTCGATCGGGTCTTCGACCGTGATGATGTGGCAGTCGCGCTCTTCGTTGATGATGTTGAGCATCGAGGCGAGCGTGGTTGACTTGCCCGAACCGGTGGGACCAGTCACGAGGACGAGCCCGCGCGGCTTGAAGAGGAGTTCGCGCACCTGTTCCGGGGGGCCGATCTGCTCAAGCGTGAGGAGCTTGTTGGGAATCTGGCGGAGCACCATGCCGACGTTGCCGCGCTCCTTGAAGACGCTCACGCGGAAGCGCGCCTGGTCGCCGAAGGCGTAGGCAAAGTCTGCGCCGCCGCGGGTCTCGACTTCCTCCATGTGGGCGTCGGTCGAAATCGAACGGGCAAGCGCCTCGGTGTCTTCCGGCGCGAGCGCGGGGCAGTCAAGCGGGTTGAGCGAGCCGTGGATGCGGAGCATCGGCGGCACGTTGACGCGGATGTGAAGGTCAGAGGCTCCCTCGTCTACGCAGAGCTGGAGCAGTTCGTTCATGTCGATAGTCATCAGTTGGCATCTCCCATGGTTACACGCAAAACCTCCTCGAGCGAAGTCATGCCCGAGGCCACTTTAAGAAGTCCGTCTTCGCGGAGCGAGCGCATGCCGGCCTCGCGGGCGACGGCCCTGAGCTCGGCCGCCGGCCGCTGCTCGAAGATCATGCGCTGGATTTCGTCGCTCATCGAGAAAATCTCGAAAATACCCTTGCGGCCCTTGTAGCCGGTGCCGGAGCAGGTGTTGCACCCGCGCCCCTTGTACATCTTCATGCCCTGGACGTTCTTCGCGCCCAGTTCGCCAAGCATCCTGAGCTCGCGTTCGGTGGGGATCTTCTCCTCCTTGCACTCGCGGCAAATGTAGCGGACAAGGCGCTGCGCCATGACGGCGCGCACGGCCGAGGCCACGAGATACGGCTTCACGCCGATATCGATGAGACGCGTAATCGCCGAGGGGGCGTCGTTGGTGTGGAGGGTCGAGAAGACGAGGTGGCCCGTGAGGGCGGCCTCCATGGCGATGTCGGCCGTTTCGTTGTCGCGGATTTCGCCGATCATCACGACGTTGGGGGCCTGGCGGAGAATGGAGCGGAGCGCCGCGGAGAAGTCAAGGCCGACGTCGCGGTTGACCTGCACCTGGTTGACGCCCGTCATCTGGTATTCGACAGGGTCCTCGACCGTGATGATCTTGCGGTTGGGCGTGTTCATCTGGCCAAGGCAGGCGTAGAGCGTCGTCGTCTTGCCCGACCCCGTCGGACCGGTCACGAGGAGCACGCCGTCGGAAAGGCCGAGAAGCTGCTCGAACTTCTGCTGGTCGTCGGAGAGGAAGCCAAGCTCCGGCAGGCCCAGCGCAAGGTTCTGCTTGTCGAGGATACGCATGACGATCGACTCGCCGTGGTTCGTCGGGACGGACGACACACGGAGGTCGAGGTCGCGGCCCTTGAGATGGACCTGGATGCGGCCATCCTGCGGAATGCGCTTCTCGGAAATCTTCATGCCGGCCTGGATCTTCACGCGCTGGATGATGGCCGCCTGAAGACGCTTCGGGGGCGGATCCATGTCCTGGAGCGCGCCGTCGATGCGGTAGCGGATCCTGAAGCGGTTTTCAAGCGGCTCGAGGTGGATATCCGAAGCCCGGCGCTTGAAGGCCTCCATGATGATGAGCGAGACGAGCTTGATGACCGGCGCATCCGATTCGGAGGCGTCCGTCACGCCGAGCTGGTCCTCGATCTCGGAACCGCGCGACTCGACGTCGACGTGCTTGTCGCTGAGTTCGCCGAGAAGCGCGTCCATGCTCGTGCCGCCGGGATAGAGCGTCTCGATAGCCTTGGCGACGTCGGCGCGGGTGGCGATGACGCAGGCGACATTGCATTTCAAGGCGAAACGCAAACGGTCGACGACGTCGTAGTCAAGGGGGTCCTTGACGGCCACGGTCAGCGTGTCGCCATCCTTCAGGAGCGGGATGACGCCATACTTGCGGGCGTCTTCCGCGCTGATGACGGAAGACAGCTCCGTGTCAAGCGCCTTGGCGTCGATGTTGACGAAATCCATGCCGAACTGCGCGGCGAGCATGGAAAGCAGGTTTTCCTCCGAGACGGCGCCGTCGGTGAGTAACTGGTCGACGATGGTCGACCCATCGGCCGCGAGATTGGCCGTTGCCGCGTCAACCTGCTCCTGGGTCACCATCCCCTGCTCCTGCATCAGCTGCAGGACATAATCATCGTTAGAGGTCAAAAAGTCGCTCCTTCCTTAAAAGGACTCTGAAAAGTTTTTTTATTATAGCAGTAAAGGCCAATGGTGGCAACCATCTTCTGGACTTATGGGTCTCCTTAATTAGGTTATAGTCCTTGGGGTCCAGCCGCCGATCACTTCCCGCTTCAGCACCTCCGGCCGGGATGGATCAGGAGAAGCCGGACCGTGCTAAGCGATCTTGATCTTCATCTCACACATCCACCCACTTCAAAACCTGCCACAGCCAATGCTCAGCCGTTCCACCAGTCTTCACGGAGACAAGCTTCGTCCCGTCAATACCATCATTGGCATAAGTCGCAACATCAATCTTTGAAGGTACTTTTCCCGAATAGAGAACCTGCAGTACGGCCCTCAGGACATTGTTCGCCCCTGGTTCAAACAAAAATACCGTGTGCAGATCTTCAGGTTTTTTCACGCCTGTATCCGCCGCAATCATAAATGCGTTCGCGCTCCTGAATGCCGCTATTGCCGCAGCGGCATGCACCGTTCTGCCGGAGCCGCAGCACGGAAAGGAAGAAGTTCTCATTCTCCTTGCGGAATTCGCGCAACGCCAATATGACGTCAAGCAGCGCATGGCTTTTCCGCAGCGAACCGCGCCCCATTACCGGCATGAGTTTTCGATGAATTCCCTTGCGCTTGCGCCGTCCGTCTTCGCTTGTGTCCCGGCTGATTCCACGCCAGTAGAGATCGATTGCCCGGTAAATCCACACGGCGAACTCGCGGATGAACTTCCGCTGTTCATCTTTCAGCAAATACTTCCCGCCTTTCTTGGCTTCTGGATCGAGAATCTCTTCCGGGGCAAAACCATTGAAGGTGACGCACTCTTTCTCTTCGCCGCCTACAATGGACATGCCGTGCTCGACAAAGACCCGACAGCATTCACAATGAGTTCGCGGATCGAATCTGGCGGGATCTCATAGACATCCTCACGGTAAACGCCGTTGAACCGATTAAATGGTTAAATGGTTAAATGGTTAAATGGCGCAAAGCGCCTTAAATATTTAAAGGCCTCTGGCCGATTTAACAATTTAAAGGCCTCTGGCCGATTTAACAATCCAAAGGCCTCTGGCCGATTTAACAATTCAAAGGCCTCTGGCCGATTTAACAATTCAAAGGCCTCTGGCCGATTTAACAATCCAAAGGCCTCTGGCCGATTTAACAATCCAAAGGTCTCTGGCCGATTTAACAATTCAAAGGCCTCTGGCCGATTTAACAATTCAAAGGCGCTTTTTTTCGTAAACCTGCCGTGTTGACGATTACAGCAGATGGAATCCAATGCGAGATTCATGCGCCGCTGACTTCCACGCCCGCGCCGTCTTTCAACGGCCTGTAGTAGCGGGCAAACAGCACGAGATACCCGACAGTGGCAAGCAGCCATGTCACGGGGTAGCTGAAAAACAAGCCGAACACCGAGTGATAGGAGCGGAAAACCGTGAACAGCCACGCGATGCGCACCCCGCAGACCAACGCCAGCGCGACAAGGGCGGGCGGCGTGGATACGCCGAGTCCGCGCACGGCGGAACCCGTCGTGAACATCGCGCCCGCAATGAAATAGAGGGGGAGGGAGGCGAGCGCCCGTTCGCGCCCGACGGCAATCGCCACCGTTTCACCGGGGATGAAAAGTGCGAGCAGCGAATCGCAAAAAATCATCAATCCGCCCCCCACGAGAAGCCCCGTGGCAACCGCCAGCACGGTGGTCACGCCGAGTACACGCGGGATGCGGCGATAGTCGCGCGCCCCCATGCAGTGGGAAACAAACGTGACGGACGTATCCTGGAACGACGAAACCGCTGCGGAGGAAACGCCACTTAGGGTGCCGGCCGCGGAACAGCCGGAAATGGCATCCACGCCGAAAGTGTTGACCGCGTTCTGGAAGAAGACATTTGAAACCGAGAACATCGCGCTCTGGACGCCTGCGGGAATGCCAAGCGCAAGAATCTTCCCGAACTTGTCCCACGAAATCCGCAAGGCGGAAAAACGCAGACGGAGCGGGGAACGCTCATGGGCCAGTTCATTCACCGTCAGCGCAGCGGCAAGTGCCTGCGCGACAACCGTGGCAAGCGCCACGCCCGCCACGTCGAGGTGGAAACCGGTGACGAACACAACGTTCAGAACCACGTTCAACGCGCCGCTCACCAGCAGGTAGCAAAATGGTTTGCGCGTCTCGCCGCGCGCCTTCAGCAACGCGGCGCAATGGTTGTAGAGAAGGGATACGGGCATTCCACAAAGACAAATGCGCATATACAGGGCCGCGCCAGCAAAGACACCTTCCTCCTCGGGCGTCTCCATCCAACGCAGGAGAAGCGGCGTGGCGAACCAGCCGCCCACGGCCAGCACGGCGCCGAGCAACAGCCCCGCAAGCACAGAAGTATGCGCCACCTTTGAGGCGTTTTCCTCGTCTTTCGCCCCAAGGCAGAAGGCGGCGAGGATGTTGACACCGACCGAAACGCCGATGAACACGTTGGTCAAAAGGTGGAAAAGGGAGGTGGTCGCGCCGACAGAAGCGACGGCGGCCTTCCCCGCGAACTGCCCTACGACCACGAGGTCGGCCGAGTTGTAGATGATCTGCAACACGCCGGAAAGCACCAGCGGCAACGTAAAGCAAATCGCCTTGGCGTATAGACTCCCCCCTGAAAGATCCAGATCCTTCATGCGCGAAGCGGCCATTTACAGCAAACCTCCTTCCCCTACTCCTGAAAATTGACCTTCCGTTATACCATGGTTTGCCAATTTTGGAAAGGGCGGACGGGGAACGCCCGAAGTTGCTCGTAAAACGAAACAAGTGGTTTGAAGCGGCAAGGTTGCATATGGTACAATAGGTGCCATGAGAAAAAGAAAGAGCTACTCCTTTGACGTGGTCTGTTTCCTGGGCTTCTGGGGTGCGGTCATCGCAACCTTTGCCTTGCTGGCCTGGCTCATCGCGAAGTTCCGGGCGTCGACCGGGTTCTGGTGCGTGGTGGCGGCGGTTGTCGTTCTCCTTGTTCTTGCCCGGCGGCTGCTGAAGGCAAGGGAGCTGAAGGCTTTGGAGAGGCAAGGCGTCGACTACCTGGTCGAAAGCGTGGAAGATGTCGGGAAACTGCTGGAAGCAGGGGGACGCCCAAGGCCAATGAACGTTGCAGACGATTGGCACGTGCACGAAGACATCGCAAAGTTTGTGGGGGAATACGCCTCCGTCCGTCTGCCGAAAAGAGGCCGGATTTTCTCACGGAAGGACTTTTTGCAGATGCGCCTCTCCTACCGCGATGAAACCTACCGTGTTCTTTCCGACGAGGGGGAGACCGCGTTCTGCGTGAAGGAAGACGTAAACGACCCCAAAGTCTACGTGATGTACCTCGAGCTTTCACCCCGCCCCCTTCCCTACGCAAGCGACTTGGTGCACTATGTCGCAATGAGGGCCGCGGACAAGGACAACGGACGGGATTGACCATAATCTCGCCCGAATGAGCACTTGACTTACCACATGTTCCGTTAAAAATGTCTCACGCCGCGAGACATTTTACAAAACACCACCTGTTAAACTTGATGGCGTCAAAAGGGCAAACGGGCCCTTGCGACACCACCAAGCTAAAGCCAAAACAGGAGCACAGCCATGACGGAACTCGAAACCATCCAGTACACCAGGGACTTTCTCGACCAACTCGCGAACGGCCGGAATCCCGCCGACGGGAGCGACATCCCCGCCGGAGATGTCGTCAACCAAGTGCGCATTTCGCGCTGCCTTTTCTACGCCTCGACCATCCTCGGCCGTCTTGTCGAACGTGGCGGCTTCGAAGCTTTCTCCCGTCCCGCCGCGCTCCCGGCAAACCGCGCGCCCTTCGCGCTCTCCGCCGAGGAGGCCGCCACCTTCCCTTTCTCGGAAAGGCCGCTCCGCTTCGCCGAAATGCTCTCGCGCATCAACGGGCTGACCGACTCCAGCAAGATGAAAAGGCTCAAAGCCCAGGCCGTCTCGAAACTGCTTCTCGACCATGGCCTTGTCGAAATCGGCGAGGACCAATACGGGACGTGCGCCAAGCTTCCGACGGAGAAGGGCGACGCCCTCGGTATTGATGCCAGGGGCTTCCCCAAGCCCGAAGGCGGGTTCTACACGGGGCTTGTTTTCGGCATCGAAGCCCAGCGCTTCGTCGTGGATCACATGGCGGAGGTTGTGGAAAACAACGCCAAACAGAAGCAGGCCAACGCCCCCGCCCTGGCCTCATAAGGTGCGCCGACGACGCTAATCGACGTCGATTTCAAGCCAGACGATCTGCCAGTCCTGAATCGGCTCCTTGCTTTGGTTGACGATTTCCGCCAAATTCCAGCCGTCGTGGAGAAGCCCCCTGGGGATTCTCCACTGGAGAAAAAATCCCTCCCCCGCCTTCCCCGGAAGGGGCGACGGCAAAGGCGCCTCCCTGGAAAGAAGCTCGCATTCGACGCCGTTGACGAGCATCTTCGCGGCGATTTCGACCATGTCGCCCAGGACAATGCGGGCGGTACGCCCCGCCACCTTTTCGCCGACGTTGATCTTCACGCCGCCCGCCGAAGCGCCCGGTGCGATTCCCCACGGGTAGAAGCGCGGGCGCCAGTATGTCCCCTCGCCCACGGGACCCGCCCCCGTGAGCACGCACCGGCGCGGCAATGCGGCGACCTTCTCGCGGTCGCCTGCGGCGGCGAAGAAATCGGGCATGTCGGGATGGGTCTCGCGGTCACGCGGGTAGTGATTGTAGGCGTAGACCGCATCCGCCCCCTGCTGGTAGAACGACGCGGCAAAGCCAAGGTCGCACGGCGTGTTGAAAAGCATGCGCCAGTCCCACCGCATTTGCATCACGTAGTCGATGCACGGGGCGAGGACCACGGGCGGCGGCGCGACGACGCGCCAAAGCGCAACCTGCGTGTCGCCCACCGTTTCAAGCCCGGCAGGCGAAGGGATGACGACGTCGACAAGTTTCTCGGCGCACCAGGCGTGCACATCCATGCCGAGCCCGATTGCGTCCGACGGATAGGCCGGGACACGCACGGCTATGCGCATGCGGTGCCCCCACTTGCGCTCGGCCTCATCGCAGACTAATCGCACGTCGCGGACGAAATCCGTAAGCAACGGGGCGTTGAACTCGTCGTATCCCGGCTTGAAAAACGGCGCGTGGCGCATGAAGTCCAGTTCAAGGCCATCCGCCTCGTACCCCTCCATTAGTTCGCGGACAAGACCGAGATGGTAGTCGCGGACTTCCCGCGAGCCATAGTCAAGGGCGCGGTCAGACCAGTCCCTACGCCATGCCGACCGATACTCGGCGCGCCGAAGGTCGGGGCGCGAAAGCCAAAGATCCCCGTGCTGCGGGCGCTTCTCGCCGCCGCGCTGGACGTGGTGGCAGTCGTCTACGCGGAGCGAATGCCACATTTCAACGCCCTTCCCATGGCAGTACTCGTAGCGGTAGCGGAGGAACTCAGGGAATTTCTCCCACATTGGCACGGCCGTCAGGAACATCCTGCGGTATTCCTCCTCGCCATCGCAATCGGCAAGCGCCTCGCCACGGCATGTCAAACGCCCCGAGGCGTCAATGGCAAGGTCTTTCCAATACGGTGTGCCGACCTTTGTCGGCCAAAAGCAGCGCTGGAAATTCAAGTTGTAGAAGACCGCCTCGACACCGCCGCGACCGACGTACCAGTCGACATCCTTCTCGACCTCCCGCCGCAATGCGTCGCGGCCAAGGCCGCGCCAGTCCCCGCCGGCGTAGAAGAAGTTCCACGCATCCGAATTGATGAAAAGGCCGCGCGCCATACAAGCCCCCAGTCCGCCAGCAAGCGTCATCCGCCCAAAGCAAGACGATTGGCTTTTGCCGCTTATTCCTCGACAAGAGCGGCGATTTCGTCCACCGTGATGTCGGCCAGTGTGCGGGCGAAACGCTCGCACCCCTTGACGATTTCGGGATCGCCAACGCCCACGGCCTTCATCCCGCCCGCGTGGGCGGCCTGGATGCCGGCCGCGGCGTCCTCAAAGACCACGCAACGCGAAGGCGGAAGCCCGAGCCGCCCGGCGGCGACGAGGAAGACGTCGGGGGCGGGCTTACCGTGCGTAAAGTCAAAGCCCGTCACAATAGAGGTGAAAAGCCCGGCAATGCCCATCCGCTCCAGGACGGGCTGGGCGTTTTTGCTTGCGCTGCCGATGGCGCGGGGGACGCCCCGTTCCGCCAAGGCGCGGACGAGCTCCACCGAGCCGGGGAGCGCGTCTTCGGGGCGAATCTGCTTGATCAGCTCCTTGTAGACCTCGTTTTTCTTGGTCGCGAGAGCGGTTTTCTCGGCATCCGAGAATTTCCCCGCGTGTTCGCCGAGGACGACGGCAAGGCTCGACATGCGGTCGACGCCGCGCGTTGCCTGGGCCTGCGCCTCGGTGAAGGGAAGGCCCAGTTCGTCCGCGAGCTTCTGCCACGCCATGCGGTGATACTTGTCGGTGCTGACGATGACGCCGTCGAGATCGAAGATTACGCCGAATTCCGCCATTTTAGAAGTACTCCCTCACAGGCTGGCCGCGAACGATGCGGGTGTTGATGACGGGGCCGTTGCAAACGGGCTTGCCGAGGTCATGAACGGCGCAGACAAACTGCCGGCCAGTGGCGTCGGTCTCGTCGAAAAGCTTGATGGCGCCGCCCTGACGGGCCGCGTCGATGAATTCCTGGCCGATGGCGCTGCGCACGACGATGGCGGTCATGCCCTGTCGCGCGTAGGCGATGCGCTCGTCCTTCTTGACGTCCTCGTCGGAGTAGGTTCCGAGCAGATCGGGCGAAAGCACCGGGTGGTGCCAGGTGTCGCCAACGACGATGTCCGCCACGCTCGCGACCTTTTCGAGGCAGTACCGGCACTCTTCGGGCGTGAATTTCGCGAGCTGCATGAGGCCGCCGCCGTTGTTGACGAACCCGGAGTCGCGCAGTTCGCCGTTTTTGAGTTTGACCGTAAACTGGCCGGGGAACGGGCGGGCGCGGTATTTGATTTCGGCGACATCCTTGAGATCGGCCTGCATCCAGTTTGTGATGAGGTTCTCGGTACCGTGGCGGCTCCAGTGGGCGCCGCAAATGTTGCTGATGACGAGCTTGACATTGCCGACGATTTCCTGGAAGTCGGAATCGAGCATCATCTTTCGAAGCGAGAGGGCGTTGCAAGGCGTCGTGGTAATGGCGATCTTCTTGAGGCCGGCCCTGGCGGCGTCGCGGAGGCCCAGGAGCTGCGGATGGGGCTGGTACTTGCTGCCGGCGCAGGCGATGACCTCCTCGCGCGTCGTGGCGACGACGGCCTTCGCCTCGTAGGGCACTTCGGGATCCCAGCCGGCGAGCACCGCGCCGTCGATCATTCCGTGTTCAAGGGCGTAGATGAGGACAGAGCTCGCAATACCGCCTGAAACAGCCTGGTTGTAGGCGTCCTTGTAGAGCGAGACGCCCGTGTAGACGTTGCGGATGATGCCGCATTTGTCCTCCTGGTGTTCGTTGGGATAGTCGCCGACGCGACCGGGGAAGCAGTGGCGGCGGGTCTTGCCAAAGAACTTCGTTTCAATCGCCGTGAGGGGGACGTGCCGCGCGGCGCAGGCACGGTAACAGCGGTCGCAGCCCTCCTTGACGCAGTCGTTGACCAGTTCCGGGTTGCGGCACCAGGGGTACTTGCGAAGCTTGAGCGCGCCATTGGGGCACGCCAGCTCACAGGCGCCGCACTCATAGCAAAGCCCCGTGCTGATGCATTCTTCTTTTAGTTTTTTGTAGCCTTCCTGCTCGATCATCGCCGAAATCTCCCTTGGTTTTCTATTGGTGGATGGAATGTCCTTTGAGTATGCCACAAGTCGCAGAAATCCGCAACTTGTGGTAATATAGAAAGAATAGCATTTCCATAACAAACACGGAGTTTTCAATGGCCAAAACCAACATCGACAAGATCCTCGTCGTCAACTCGGGGTCGTCGTCGCTCAAGTACATGCTCTTCAGCATGAAGAACGAAACAATGCTCTGCAAGGGGCTTGTCGAACGCATCGGGGCGGACAACGCCAACATGGTCTACCAGCCCGCCGGCGGCGAAAAGCAGGCCCAAGGCGTCAAGGCGCTGAACCATGGCGAAGCCTTCGAGCACGTCTGCAAGGCCATCACCAACCCCAAGGACGGTGCGCTCAAGTCGCTGGCCGAGATTGACGCCGTCGGCCACCGCGTCCTCCACGGCGGCATGGAATTCACCGAGCCGGTCAAGGTCGACGCCTCGGTCAAGAAGGCGATCAAAAAATGCTTCGACCTCGGCCCGCTGCATAACCCGGCCAACCTCACCGGCATCGAAGCCTGCGAGAAGAAGATGAAGGGCGTGCCCAACGTCGCGGTCTTCGACACGGGCTTCCACATGTCGATGCCCGAGGAGTCGTTCCTCTACGCCATCCCGCTCGACCTCTACAAGAAATACGGCATCCGCAAGTACGGCTTCCACGGCACCTCGCACAAGTACATCACCGAGACGGCCGCCAAGGTCTTCAAAAAGCCCCTGTCGAAGCTCAACATCATCACCTGCCACCTCGGCAACGGCTCGTCGCTCGCGGCGATCAAGGGCGGCAAGGTCTTCGACACCACGATGGGTCTCACCCCGCTCCAGGGTCTCGTGATGGGCACCCGCTCGGGCGACATCGACCCCGCCGTCTGCTTCTTCCTCGGCAAGAAAGGCTACTCCGCCGAGGACCTCGACAAGCTCCTCAACAAGCAGAGCGGCCTCCTCGCCGTCGGCGGGACCGGCACCGGCGACATGCGCGACCTCTGCAACGCGGTCAAGGCCGGCAACAAGCAGGCCCAAATCGCCCTCGACATGTTCGCCCACCGCATCGTCCTCTACATCGGCGGCTACTTCGCGCTTCTCGGCAAGGTCGACGGCATTGTTTTCGCCGGCGGCATCGGGGAAAACAGCAACGACGCCCGCAAGGCGATCTGCGACCGCCTCGGCACCCTCGGCGTCAAGCTCGACGCCAAGCTCAACAACGCCACCCACGGCGAACAGGCGAAGATCTCCGCTGCGACCTCCAAGATCCCCGTCTGGGTCATCCCGACCAACGAGGAGCTGATGATCGCCCGCGAAACCTTCCGTATCGTCGGCGGCAAATGATTTTCAACTAGAAGACCTAAGGAATTCTTAGAGATTCTAGACAAACCCTACCAGTACAAAAGGAACACCCCATGAACTTTCTCGAAACCGTATTCCCCAAGGCGCAGGCCGCAGGCAAGCGCATCGTCCTCCCCGAGGGCCAGGATCCCCGCGTAATTCTCGCGGCGGCCAAAATCAAGTCGCAGAAGATCGCCACCCCGGTCGTGCTCGCCACGCCCGAGGAACTCGCCGCAGCCGAGGCCCAGGCCGGTGTCACGCTCAAGTCCGCCGGCGTCGAGGTCCTCGACTACACCAAGGCCGACATCGCGGGCGAACTCATCGCCGCCTTCTACGAGCGCCGCAAGGCGAAGGGCATGACCGAGGAGGAAGCCGACAAGACCGTCCGCGGCAAGCGCCTCTACATCGGCAACATGATGCTCAACCGCGGCATGGTCGACGGTCTCGTCGCCGGCTCGATCGCCTCGACGCCGGACATGCTCCGCAGCGCCTTCCACTGCGTCGGCACGGCCAAGGGCATTTCGCTCGCCTCCGCCTGCTTTGTGATGGACCTCAAGACCCCGACCCCGTCGGGTGACGGCGTCCTCCTCTACGCCGACAGCGCCGTCAACCCCTGCCCGACCGCCGAGCAGCTCGTCGACATCGCCCTCGCCACGGCCGGCACTTACAAGGCCCTCGTCGGCAAGCAACCCCGCCTCGCCTTCCTCAGCTTCTCCACCAAGGGCAGCGCCAAGCACGAACTCGTCGACAAGATGCGCATCGCCAAGGAGCTGACCGAAAAGCGCTTCGCCGAGATCGGCCTCGACGCCGTCGTCGACGGCGAGATGCAGGCCGACGCGGCTCTCGTCCCCTCCGTCAGCGCCTCGAAGAACAAGGGCGGCGCCATCCAGGGCAACGCCAACATCCTGATCTTCCCGGATCTCCAGTGCGGCAACATCTGCTACAAGCTCACGGAGCGCCTCGCCGGGGCAAACGCCTTCGGCCCGATTCTCCAGGGCGTCGCCAAGCCCGTCAACGACCTCTCGCGCGGCTGCTCGGCCGACGACATCGTTGGCGTCGCCGCAATCACGGTCTGCCAGGGTCTGTAAGCCCTTCCATACCGAACGCGAAAAAGGCCGGGGTCTTGTTGCCCCGGCCTTTTTTTGTCCTGCGATCTTTGACTGCAGTCCGTAGCCAAAGATTGCGGCCGAACCCGGTAACTTACCGGACGGACAGAATCAGCGCGGTGAACTGGCGCTCGTAGCAGCCCAAGTCGACATGCGCCCGGAAGGACAACTCCTCGGCTGATGCTCTCGCGAGCCTCAGCCGCTGGCATTGCATTGTCGCCTACCTTAAAATCATCAAGAAGTCGCTGGCCTGTTTTTCGAAGCAACCCATGTCAACCTTGCGGCTGCAGATGCGCGGCTGACCGAGGAGGTCCGTCGGATTCGCAACGCCCTCCCAGCAGGCGTTGTCACCGGCATTGACACACGGAGAGGCGGCACGAAGCCGCCAGTCGCCACGCTCAGGGTTACGGAAGACCGGATCGGCTCCAATGTTGCCGTCATGCGTCGAGGTGTTCTCCGCCCAGCAGCTGTTGAAGACCTGGGCGAGATCGTCCTTGGTGAGATTTACGCCGGCGTTGCCGTAGACGATCGTGTTCCTGAGCTTCCCCTTCGCCAGATAGACGGCAGGATGCGCCGCCGTGCCGTTGGTGACGATCGTGCAGTTGACGGCCTCCGCACCGGCCGCCGCATCCGAAGGAATGCAAAGCGCGTCGCCATCGGTCGCACCGACATTGCCGGCGATCAGACAGCTGCGGACCGTGCCGCCCTGCAGATAGATGCCCGCCGTCGCGGCCCCAGACGAATTGCCAATAATCTCGCAGTTCTCCAGCAGTCCGCCCGAAACATACGCACCGGTACCATACGACACGCCGTAATACGTCTTGGTTCTCCTGTTGCCGACGATGCGGCATCCGCGCACGACGCCGTCCGACAGCGACAAGCCGACGCCATGATCGTTATGCGCGTCGCTCGCCTCGCAGTTGGTGACGACAGAGTCCTCAAACACGCCGCCCGCCACCGCGACGCCCACGCCATAGATCGAATGCGCCGCCGTGTAGATGTCGCTGACGACGATGCCGCGGACCGTTCCCGCCGACTGGTAGACGGCGCTACCGGGGGTCGCGGCGCTCTTGCGAATGCCGCGGATCTCGAATCCGCTTGCGACCGCCGCCGCATCGGAGACGGCAAGCGCACGCTTGTCAAGGTCGGAACCGTCGAACAGCGTCTTGTCGCTCCCCGCGCCGACGAGCGAAACCGGATAGCCGAGCGTCAGCGTGTCCGTCAGCACATACGTGCCTTCGGAGACGTTCACCCGCCGCGGCGCTTCCGTCGCCCCGCTCCAGATGGCCGCGAGCGCATCGTTGACGTTCGTCGCCGCCTTCGCCGGCGTGTCGTACGGATAGACGCTCGCGCCGTTCGTGGCGGCGAACGTCTCGAACGGATGCACGTTGAAGGCCTCGCCGTTCAATGCCTCTGCCGTCTCGCCGCCGCCGTTCGTCATCACCAAGCGGAGGGCGTGGAGCCCGGCCGGCGCCCCGGACCAGGTGAACTCCGCCTCAGTCGAAGCCGGCTCCGCCGCACCGTTCACATACCAGGCGTACGTAAGCTCGGTCTGGTTCTCGCCTTCGACCTCGGCCGTCGCTGTCGGCGTTGCCCCAAGCGGATACTCGGTCTGCGAAATCTTGATGCCGCAGGTCAGCGGACCGCCGGCCGACACGTACTCGTAAGCGCCAAGGTCGGGATGCTCGTCGCGCACCGTGCCGATGAAGTCGCACTCGCAGCCGGCGACGATGATGCCGGCGTTGATCGCCGGCGAGCCGAGCTTCAGCCTGAAGTCGTTCGTCGCCGCATTGACGAACGTCGGATCCGCCACCACGCAGTCCGTCGCCGCCGCGTTCGCCACGTCGATCAGGTTATGCGAGAAGGAGCCGCCGGAGATGACGACCGATCCGACGGATGCGAAATTCGCACCGTTGCCGTAGAAGATCGAGTTGACGACCGTGCCGCCCGCCTGCACGAGACCGGAATTGCCAATCGTCGACGACTGCGAATTGTTGTTGTAGACCGTACAGTGCTCGACGCGGCCGTTGCCCATGACCTTGAGTCCGGCAGTCTGCGTGGTGGCCGTGTTGTCGCGGATGATCGAGTTGCGCAGGATGCCCGTGCCGTACACCGAGACGATGCCGGCAATCGCGGGATGGGTGCGGAAATTCGACTCTATCAGGCAGTGCGTCATCAGACCCGCCGAAACGCCGGCTGCGAGGCCGCCGTCATCGTCGCCGTATTGGCGCGTCTCGGTCAGGTTGTGGATCCAGCAGTTCGACACGACGCCGCCCGTCTGGTAAATGGCGCCGCCGGCGCACTGGTACTCCCAGTCTGTCTGGCACCGGTCGATTTCCGTACCCGTGAGAAGTCCTCCATCGACATGAGCGGCCGAACCGCTCTGGTAGGCGCCGTTCGTGCGGCAGCGCGTGATGCGGCAGTCACGGACCACGCCATTGAACATCTTGACTCCGGCACCCTTCCCCGATTCGGTCTGACCTGAGTAGCTGAAGTTGGAGATGCACAGCCCTTCGAGGAGCGCTTCGCCGTCATTGAGCACAAAACCCTGATGTCCGGCCCAGAGTCCGTTGAGGATGCTCTTGTCCGCCCCTGCGCCGATGATCTTCAACGCGCCCTTCATGTTGACGGTGTCGTTCACGGGAACGACGCCCTCGCCGACGTTCACCAGCCGCTGCTGCGCGTCCGCCCCGCTCCAAAGCGCCGCGACTGCGTCGTTCAGGCAGTGTGCGGCCTTTGCCGCGGTGTCGTATGGATACTCGTTCGAACCGTCCGGCCCGGCGTAGGTCTCGAACGGCTTGACGTCAAAGGCGTCGATCATCGTCGCCTCGACCGACTGCCCGCCGCTCGTCACCACGAGCCGCAGCGCGTGCTTGCCATTCGCCGCCCCGGTCCAGGTCAGGGTCGGCTCGGTTGAGATCGGCTCGTCGCCGCCGTCGGCATACCAGGCGTACGTCACCTCGCCGGGCGCGCCCTCGATGACCGCCTCGGCCGTCGGAGACGCTCCGCTCGGCCATTCCGCCTGGGAGATGCCGATCGAGCAGATGAAGCCCGACTCGCCCGGCGTGTACTCGTAGCAGCCGAGGTCGCAGGCCGAGCCCTGCGGACGCGTGTGGCCGGCGTAGTCATGATCGAGGTCGGCCACCTTCGCCACGTCAATCGCCGAGGAGCCGAGCTTGAGCCGGTAGTCCCCCGCTGCGGCGTCCTTGAAGCCCGGCGACGCGATAATGCAGTCGACGGCAAGCGCGTCCGCCTTGTCGATGAGGTTGGTCTTGAACGTGCCACCCGACAGGAGGATGCTGCCAAGGCTCGATCCCGGCTTGCCGTTGCTGTGGATGATGTTGTACAGCACCGTGCCGTTCACGACCTCGATGCCCGAGCGCCCGTCGCTGACGCCCGTCGCAACATTGGCGACGACGGTGTTGAACTCAAACGTGCCCTTGTTGACATAGACGCCGGCCGCCGCCGTCTTGTTCGTGTTGGCGACGATCAGCGTGTTGCGCACCGTGCCACCGTCCAGATACAGCCCCGCGCCGGGCTGAGTGCGCGCATCCGTGCCGTTGCCCTCGATGCGGCAAGCGTCCATCGTGCCGCCGGAAACGTAGGCACCCTGCCCCGGCGGTTCGGCATTGCCACTCTTGCGTACGTAGCCTCGGATCCAGCAGTTCGACACGACGCCGCCTTCCTGACGGAGGTTGCCGCCCTTGTTGCCGACGCAGAAGTCGAGATAGTTGTCGTTGAATTCGCACCCCGTCATCTCGCCGCCCAGCACATACGCGCCCGCTCCCGTCGGATAGGCGGCCTTGGCGTCGCAGCGCGTGAAGAAGCAGTCGCGCACCTTGCCCTTGACCAGCTTCACGCCGACACCCGAGCCGGAGAAGGTGTAGGTGTAGTTCACGAAATTCGACACCGCCAGATTCTCGACCAGCGCCCCGTCGTGGTCGACGCAGAAGGCCCTGTAGCTCCGTGTCTGGCCGCCGGACGTCAGCACCGTCGCATCACGCCCCGCGCCATGGACGCGAATCGGCTGATGGATGCTCACCTGCGCGCCCAGCGTGTAGGTTCCCGCGCCAATGTAAACATCACGCACGGCGCCTTCGCCGCTCCAGATCGCGCCGAACGCATCCTCCGGCAAAGCCGCCGCCGTTTCCGGCTGGTCGTACGGATACTCGTTCGACCCTTCCGTAGAAACATAGACGATGAACGGATGCACGTTGATCGCCCGATCCCGCTCGCATTCAGCCGTCTGGCCGCCCGCCGTCACGACCAGCTTCACCTTGCGGTAGCCGGCGGACAGGTTCTCGAGCGTCGCCTCGGCCGTCGTCGCGAACGGCGTCGCCGCGTCGTCGAGATACCAGGAGTAGGCAACTTCGTTTCCACCCGCGCCCTCGACCATCGCCGTCAGGACGGCGCTGCCGCCGGCCGGCACGTCGTTCGTCGCGACGCCAAACCCGCAGCGGAGCGTGGAAGCGTCCGGCGCATACGGCTCGCAGCCAGCCGCGAGTGCAATCGCAGGCGAACCGATCTGGAGACGATAGTCTCCGTTCGCCGCATCGACGAACTGCGGATCGGCCATCGTCAGGCAGTTCTCCATCGTCCCGGCGTGCACGTTGAACTGCGGGAGAGGACAGTTCCTCTCGCCGTTCGCCCAGATGATGCAGTTGGCGATGCGAGACTTGGCGTTCGCGGTCGTCACGGCGCTGCGTCCAAACGAGGTGCAGTTGTCCTCGTTAAGACAGATGTTGCCAATGATCGTGCAGTTGGAGACGACGCAACTGCCGTTCAGGTAGACACCGGCCGTCGCTTCCTGGGCGACGTTGTCCGCGATCAGCGAATTGACAAGCAGACCGCCTTCCATACAGACGCCCGCGCCACTGTTGTGGTTACCCGCGTTGGACAGCGGAGCCAGAATGCCGTTGCCGACGATCCGGCAGCGATCCACGGTACCGCCGGAGATGTAAACGTTGCCGTGCGACGCGACGGCCGAGCATCCGTGGAAATAGCAGTTCACCGCATAGCCGGACGTCTGACAGTAGGAAATGCCGTAATTATTGTAGAAGCCTGCGCCCGTGCAGCTGTCGACCTCCGCGTTGACGACCGTGCCGCCGCGGTTGGCGATCATGGCGTGATCCATAAATCCGCTGTAGGAGCACTTGTAAACCAGAACATCGCTCAAAAGGCCCTGCAACAGCTCGACAGCCGCACCGTAGCAGTGATAGGCCGTGGTATTGACCTTGAAGACGAGATCGACAAACTTGACCCCGTCAAGGATCGCATCGGCGTGATCGATCAGCACCATCTGCGTCGTCGTGCCGATGGCCGATCCGCTCAGGACGGTCGCGTCAACGCCCTCGCCGGTTAGGCGCACAGGACGGCGAATTTCGATCCGGGCCGTCGGCTTGAACGTGCCCTTAAGATGGCAAATCGAATACTCGGGCGCGTTCGCCGCGGCGTATGCCGGCGTGCGAAACGGCTGCGCGGGCGTAAGGCCGTATCCCGAGGCGTCGGATGCGGCATTGCAGTCCTCGACATAATATGGCGTGCCGAACCGCGCCGTGAGCGCAAGGTTCTCGGTGACGTTCGAAATGACGACGGTCGTCTCAAGCCGCGTTGTGCAGTCCGGCGGCGTGCCGAACCAGGCGTAAAGCTCCTTGCCGCTCTCCGGAGTCGCGGTGAACGAAACCGTCCCGCCCGACTCGACCGTCTTCGACGCCGCGTCAACGCTTCCGCCGCCAACGGCTTCACATGTCACCGTCAGCGTTTCCGCCGAAGCAGTAAACCCAACTACCACCGCAGCACACGCTGCGGCGAATTTACCGAGCTTGCCCATGAGACCTCTCCCATTATTTTAAACCAGACAATGCAACAATTTTTGCAAATTTCGCTATTTTACGCAAGTACACACAATAACATCGTCAAAACAAGGGGACAACGGAAGATTACCGTAATCTGAAAACGAGACTGGAGGGAGTCTCATATTTGCTTCAGGTGTGGCTATTCCCGAAGATCGAAGACGACATTGGCGAACTTGACGAAAAGGATGGAGAAGGCTGCACACGGCCGCAGATTTATACTATTTGACAGGATGATGAAATCATGGAATGAGATTCGCAAGGCGCATTACCGCAACCGCACAGGCCATCCTCGACGCTCGTGCGCATTACCCCGATTCGTCATTGGCCGACATGTACGATACGCTGACGATGCCGCCAGACCTTCGCGCCGCGCATGAGGCGAATGACCGCGCCGTTCTTGCGGCCTACGGGCTTCCGTCCGACACGTCGGAATCCAAGATTACAGCCCATCTCTTCGACCTCTACGCAGCATCGGTAAAAGCGGGACTTTTCACTCTTTCCCCAGCCGCCTCCACGGCAACGCCTGGAGAAGACGCTTCGCCCTTGCGTCTCCCGTCTCCGCCTTTTTCATCAAGTCGTATTCCAAAGCCTCGGGATAGTCCTCGTGGGTGATGCGGAGCCAGAGCGACTCCTCCAGGGACATCGAAGCTGTCGCCTCCAGTTTTTCAAAGCAGATGCCGAGTGGAGGGGCGATGGAGACCAGTGCCTCGGCGGCGGGGAAGACAAAACCCGATGGCGCGTTGGTCGAGACCTGTGGACAGGCTGTCAGGTTGTCGATGAGCAGCGGCATTGCGCGGTCTGAGCGGATGAACCCCATCGTGTAGATCGTGTCCGCGATCTCTGCGTCGCCGGAGGCGAGCTGCGACTTGAAACGGGCAATGAG
>JAZQOA010000066.1:0-35493 GCA_045627605.1 Kiritimatiellia bacterium
GGCACGGGGCAACTGGATGCAACTGGAGTGGGGGAATACCGGGCTGGTATCGGCGGTAACAATGGTGCGTGCGGTGGCGTGTGGATTATTGGCGGAACGGTGACTGCGACTGGCGGCGAGAATGGTGCGGGCATCGGCGGCGGGAATCAAGGCACTGGCGGTAACATCCTGATCTACGGCGGCACGGTGACTGCGACTGGCGGCTGGAACGGTGCGGGCATCGGCGGCGGCAACAAGGGCGCGGGCGGCACCGTCGCAATCTACGGCGGCACGGTGACGGCGACGGGCGGCTATGCTGGTGCGGGCATTGGCGGCGGTTTCCTTGGCTTTGGCGGTAGTGTGACGATTGCCGGTGGCGATGTGGAAGCGAGTGCTATGCGTGGCGAGGGCATTGGCAACGGCCTCAGTGGCCGAGATGTCAAGGTGAATCTAGACGCGAAAGTTGTGGTCGTCGAGGGCGCGGTTGGCAACGGCAACGGATATGTCAAGATTGTCAATACCGACGAATACCCAACCGTGACAGTCGGAGCGTTGCGGCACATGACCGCCGCGTGGACATGCGGCGACGGGTCGGCGACAAACGCGATTTCGGGCACATCCTTCTCCGTGCCCTACGGGACGACCGGTGTCCAAGTGATCTTCACTCTCGATGACGGGCCTTTCGCTCTGGATGGCGAAGCCGTGGTCGAACTGGGCACGGTGGTGGAGGACATCGTCTTCGGCGACGGGAACGACTATCGGGTTCCGACGCCCACGGTTGCCTATCTCGACTGGGATCCGGCAACGTCGAATCTCGTGGAGAAGTCCTGTGCGGATTTCGTCATCGTGAAGAACGGGTTGGAGATACTTGAGGACGGCCAATGGTATGTCGTAACGGAAGATGTCAGTAACGGGGAGGTTCGGACCATTGGAACCACGCACCTGATCCTCTGCGACGGGGCCTCGCTGACAGTGAATGCCGGTGCCGACAATGATGAGCCTGCCGTTCTCGTCAGAGGACATCGAATTGGTGTCGATCCAGGAACTGGAATCGGTGATGAACCTATCGTTGTTAACAATAATGGTGATTACGCTGATGAAAATGCGCAACTTGTGATTCATGGGCAGATTCAGGGCACTGGGCGGTTGACGGCAATCGGAGGCCTCGGCGCGGGAATCGGAGGCGGACAAGCTAAATGGGTAGGCGGTGTCTATTACGGATATTCGCTTGGTACGGTGAAGATTTGCGGCGGCACGGTCATTGCGCAGGGCGGTTTGTATGGCGCGGGCATAGGCGGCTGCAAAGAGGGGTCGGGCGGAGACGTCACGGTCTATGGAGGCACGGTGATTGCGAAGGGCGGCAATGGTGAAGATATTGGTGCCACCGACGCGTCGATTAGAAATGGCGGCGGCGCGGGCATTGGAGGCGGCGTTCATGGCGCGGGCGGCACTCTGACAGTCTACGGCGGTACAGTGACGACGACGGGCGGCGTGTATAACTGGGCATCGTCTGAGGATGATCAGACCAATTTCATCGCTGGTTCGGGCGTTGGTGGCGGTTCTGGCGGCGCAGGGGGAACTTTGACGGTCAATGGCGGCACGGTGACGGCGGTGGGAGGCACTCATGCAGCAGGTGTTGGGGGCGGTGGAAGATGCTTGCTGGATGATACCCACGAGATATTAGATGGCGGTTGCGATGGCGGTACCGTTATGATTCATGGCGGCACAGTGATGGCGACAGGTGGCATTGGCTGCAGATACAGTTCTGGACAACACTATAAAGGCGGCGCCGGCATTGGCGGCGGTTTAATGGGGTCTGGCGGTACGGTGGAAATTACTGGTGGCACTGTAGTGGCGATCGGCAACGATGGAAGTGCTGGCATAGGTGGCGGTTGTGAAGGCGCGGGCGGCACCGTCACAATCTGCGGTGGCACGGTGACGGCGACGGGCAGTGATGGTGTCGGTTTTGGACCTGATAAATATTATGGTGCGGGCATCGGCGGTGGTGGTCAAGGCGCGGACGGCACGGTGACGTTGGACGAGACGAAGGTCGAAGTCGTCGAGGGTGCGTACGGCAACGGCAGTTCTTACGTCAAGATTGCCGAGAAGAAGCCTGTCGGCCCGACCTGCGAGGGCGGGACGATTGAGTGGAGCGACGCGGCGAACGCATGGGTCGTCACGCCGACGGGCGGCGTGACGGCGGTGACGATTGCGGGGCTGCCGGAAGGGGCGAAGGTTGCGGTTCCGCCGACGGTCAAGCAGGTCGGAGGCGTTCCCGACGAGCAGATCAAGGTCTATGACGGCGAGACGGACGTCACGGCGCGGTACCTGATTCACGGCGGCGTCCTCTCGGCGTTCGAGACCTTCGACGACGGACGGCATTACCTCGAATCGACGGCGGAAAACGGTCCGTACATCAATGCGGGCTATCGTCCGACGATGAACACCCGTATCGTGGCGGACTTCAATTCGATGGCGCGGAGTGCGAACTGGGCCGCGTTTTTCGGCGTGAGAAAGGAGGACAAGAGCGAGAGCGGAATCCTTCTGCGTTATTTCAGGGCGGAAGACACATTCAACGCCTGGTTCTGCAATCTCACGAACAACGAGGTGAAAACGGCGGCGTTCGCGGGCAGACGCATCACCGTGGAACTGAAGGCGGGGTTGCTGACGATCGGCACGGCGGAAGGGACGACCGCCTATGAGATTCCGAAAAACGGGACGGCGCCTTATGCCGGGCCGATCTACGTCTTTTGCGAAAACGAAGGCGATTCGCCGAGGGATTATCAGGCGATGCGGCTCTACTCGTTCAAGATCTACGACATTGTGGAAGGCGTGGAGAAACTCGTGCGCGACCTCGTGCCGTTCCAGACGACGGACGGAACGGAAATCGCCGGACTCTACGACCGCGTGACTGAGAAGTGCTTCGTCAACCAGGGCGGCGGCTCGCTGACGCTGGGGTATGACGAAGCTGCCGTCGTGCCGGTCACGCCGGGCGTGCCGGTTGTCTTCGACACGGCCGCGGAGGCGACGAACGCGATGGCGCGGGCAGAGCTCACGCCGAGCGCGGCGGTCGCGGCGGTGTTCGGCGAGGATGCGGACGCGAAGGCCGCCTACTGCGAGATGTTTGGCTTCGATGTCGTGCCGTCGGCGGACGGCAAGTGGGCGATCAAGGCGGCGCTGGTGCCGGAGGCGTGGACGAATGTCGTCCTTTCGGCGCAGGCGGCGACGCGGCAGATTCCAATTGCGGACATCGCGGCGCTTGAGTTGGGCGATGCGTTGCAGAACGTGCCGCTCACGAACTGTGTGCCAGGGTTCTACTACTCGCTCTACGATGGCACGGCGGTGACGAACATCAAGGCAGACCTCAACGAGGATAACGGCAACATCCTCTGCGGTCCGGGCACGACCGTGGAGATTCCCGTGCTGTCGCCGCCCTCGTCCGCGTCGGGCTTCTTCTCCATCGGCGTCCTGGAGATGCCGACGGTCTACATCCCCGGATCGGACTACCCGATCACGGGCGGGGTTCCGGTCATTCAGCGACCGCGTCGGAAACCGTGAGGCGCAAGATCCGGTGAGGCGATTAAAGACTTGAAGGCGGCATCGCCTACCTGCCGCCGTACAGGACGCCATTGATCTGACCATGCTGGTTTATTTGCGTTTGATTTGAAGGGAAAAGCGAAATGAACAACCTAATGTTTGGACTGATGATGGCGACTGCCGCGACTGTGGCGTTTGCCGATCCGTCGGTGACGGTCAATAAGGTCGTGACGGCCAATCCGTGGGACAGCACGAAGGGCGCGATCACGGTCGATTACTCGCTCGGCGGGCTGTATGCGGAATGCGAGCACAAGGTCGTGTTCGACATCTCGGCGAACGGCAAGACGGTGAGCGTCACCAACGATGCGGCGAAGCTGATCGAGGGGAAGCAGGCGCAAAAGACCATTGAGACGGTTCCGCTTTTCGGCAAGGAGACCGTCGACAAGGACGCGAAGGTGAAGGTTTCGCTCATCGCCGTGATGCCGAAGGAAAAGGGAGGCGTCCAGCTTTGGAAGGATGGACCGTTCTTCGCCGAGCGCAATCTCGGCGCAGAGAAGCCGGAGGATTGCGGCTGGTACTTTTGGTGGGGCGATACGGTCGGGTACACGAACAGCGGCTCCGGGTGGGTGTCCGTTGTCGATGGCAAGAGGCCTGTCGAGTTTTTCTCCGAATATTCCCCGGCTAATTCGACCTTGGGCAAGTATAACGACATGTTGGAATTGTGGGGTTGGATTAGCAGCGACGGCAACCTCACGGCGGAACATGACGCGGCGACCGCGAAGCTCGGTGCGCCGTGGCGGATGCCGACGAGCGCCGAACTGGAGACACTTGCCGATACGAATGTCTGCATGAGTTTGTGGATGGAGGATTACAACGGCACCGGTGTCAACGGCTATCTTGTCACCGGCGTTACGGCTGGTTATACCGGCAAGAGCATCTTTCTGCCTGCGGCCGGTTTCGGCGTTTACATCAACTGCTTCGGGCTCGGCGCCGAGGGCTGCTACTGGTCTTCCACGCCGTATTTGGCCCATTCCGAATGCTCGTGGCGCCTGCATTTCGCTTCGGGAAGTTTCGGCTGTGACGAATACGCCCGCCGCGATGAGGGGCGGACCGTGCGCCCTGTTCGAGGCGTTGCGGAATAGCGCGGGAAGGAAAGGCGAAAGTGAAACAGGCTAAACAAATGACCTTGTTTGCCGCCGCGCTCGTTGCGGGTGCGGGATTCTTCGCGTACGCGGAAAACGGGATGGAGGAGCTCGTCGTCGCCTCTGCCGAGGAGTCGCTGTGGTTCGGGCCGGACGAAATCGTCGAGGCGACCGCCGAGACGGAGTTCAGGCTGGGGCCTGACGGCAAGAGTTGGCCGTGGATGGTTGGCGACGACGTGACGGCGTGTGTCAAGGATGGAACGCTTGTCATTACGGGCTCGGGCGCGATGAGCAACTTCGTGGATGCGGCAGCCGTGCCGTGGGCGGATGTCGTGGACGAGGTGGCGGCGGTGACGATTGCTGAGAGCGTGATTCTTGGGAGAAATGCATTGGCGGCATTGGCTGACGATGTTCTCGTCACGACTGTCTCGTCCATTGGATCGATGAAGGAGGCGCTGGGCGTTTCCGCAGAGTCTGCTGGCGCGATCAGCGGCGCCGAGTTCGAGCGCATCGAGATTGCGGACGGCAAGGCGTATCTCGGCGTGAGCGTCTATACGAATTCCGAGGTGATGGCGAAAGGTGAAGGTGAGGGATGGGGGGTCGCGACGAACGGCGTCATCGTGGTTCCCGCGCCGGGCAAGCAGGGCTTCTTCTACCTCATGTCTAAGCCCGGAAAATGATTTGAACGTGAACGGGGAAAAGAGTGTGATTTTCTTAAATGACATCCCATTTCCCGATATTTGACCCTCTGGTGCTGAAAATTAAGGGCGTGAGGGACAGTTCCCGTCTTTCAACAACTAACCGAATGGAAGGGCAACAACTAACCGAACGGAATGGCAACAACTAACCGGCCGTAGTAGGTGTAGTCGGGAGTCGTCGCCGCAGAGTGGAATTTGAAAGGAATATGAAAATGAAGAACCAGGTGATGAGGTGCCCGTCAATGATGCAAATGCTCAAGCAGAATGCTGCCCCTGTTTTCCGTGGCGTTTGCGTCGGCGGATGCCTGATGTTTTTCGCGTCTTTGGCGTGCACGAGCATAGATGTCGTCAAGTGTGCCGGGATTGGCAAGCCGCGCGTCATCATCGACACGGACCTCGGCTCGAGCATGGACGACCTCTTCACGATTGATCTTGCGGCGCGGATGCACTGGGCGGGCCAGCTCGACTTGATGGCGGTGATGATGAACCGTCCAGACTGCAGCGCCCCGGAGGGCAAGGGCGAGTTCCTGAAGTTTGCCGACCGCTATCTCGCTTCGCTCGGGTTCGGCGACCTGCCGCTTGGGACGTCGGCGCCACTGGCGGAGGAGCGTCTGCCGCAACAGGTGTTCGATCCCTATTGGACGCTCATCTACTCGAACAACATGACGGGGGTCGGCGCACTGATGCCGGCGAACCGCACGGACGCCCAGCTCGCCTCGCTGACGAACGCGGTTGCTCTCTATCGGCGGCTCCTCAATGACGCTTCGGACAAGTCCGTCGTCATCTGTTCGATTGGATTCCTCAACAACTTGAAGGCGCTGATGGAGTCGGGGGCGAATCATGACGGGGATGGCATTGCGTCCACGGGTCTGGAACTCATTTCGGCGAAGGTGAAGGAGCTGCGCATCATGGGCGGATGCTTCGATCCGGCATCGGCGCCGGACGGAACGAACGGCGCAGAGTACAACGTTGCCGGCGATCCGGTCGCGGCGAAGAGGGTCTTCGAGGAGTGGCCGTCGCCGGTCATCGCCAGCCCATGGGAGGTTGGACTGAAGTTGGATTACAAGTCAGCCGACGTTCTCGCGGATTTCCCGGTCGGCACGCCGGATCCGGTGCTTCGCGCCGCCTGCATGTACTGGTCCGAACCGGCGCAGGACGACATGGACCGTCTCTGGGATCCGGTGACGGTGCTGCCGCTCACCGAGGGCGATGCGCTCGTGCCGCTGTCGGAGAAGGGCGGGATTTCGGTGGATGAGAACGGCATTACGGCGTTCACGCCGAATGCCTCCGGGAATCGTTGCCATCAGGTCTCGTCAAACATGAACGCGACGGCGGTGATGAACCGGGTCCGCGCGATCTGCCGGACGGGCAATGCCTTCGGGACATCTAAGACGAGTGGGACATCTGGGACAAGTGATGCGGCTCCGTCCCCAACTGTCCCAGCCGTCTCAGCCGAAACGCCGTCTGCGCCTTCGGGCGAATTGACGAAAAAAGGTTGTTTCAAGGCGGGAAGACATTCGTTGGATGGATCCAAATGAATGTCGCCAAATCGACACGCGCAAACGATATGGTCGGGGGAAAAGGTGCGATGAAAAAACGGATGACATTGTTTGCCGGCTGCTTTCTGGCGGCGGCCGTTGCCGCTTCCGCGGCCTTGGCGGCGCTCCCGTCGCCAATCGTGACAAACGCCATGCAAAAGCTCGACGCCGCCACGCTTGCGGCCCTCAATGCCGGGGAGGCGTCTTTTGGCTTCTACGTGCGTTTCGACAAGTTGCCGTCTCGGGGTTCCCCGACGTCGTTATTCGACTTGAAGGCCGATGTCGACGGCAACCTGACGCTCGTCCTCCCCGCGGCGGCCGACGATCTCCTCGGCGACATGGCTTTCCAAGGCCAGAAGCCCGTGTCGAAAAAGACCTGGCACCACGTGGCTTTCAACTTCTCGCGGCAGCAGCGTCGCTTCGCCTTCTACGTCGACGGCGAACTTCAGTTCGAGAACAACACCCAGTGGTTGCCCGCGACGGCCTGGGGTTCGGTCGCCACGGACGGCTTCAGCGGCGAAGCGAAATGCTTCCGAGGCTATGACATCGCCTTGACAAGCGACTACCTGCGGCCGGCCGACAATCTCGAAGGCGACCTGGACAAGGCGTCGGCCTTGGCGAAAACGGCAGCCGGGAAGGCGGCCAACGCCAGCCTCAAGGCTTGGGCGACGGCACTTGAAATGCGCGCCGCGGCGCTACTTGCCGGCGGCGAGGCGACGACCGAGCGCGAAGTCGCCGAGATTCTGCGCGACGCCCGGAACGCCTCGCGCATTGCCGACGCCCTCGCCGGGAACGAACGCTACAAGCCGAACGGCCCTGTCGTGGCCTTTACGGTCGATCCCCTGTCGCAGGAGATGTTCCTGCCGTACCACTACCCGGAGGATGGCGAACTTTCCGGGCGGATGCGTATCGCCGCCGCGCGGGGCGAGTACGAAACGGGTTCGCTTCTCGTCTGGGCGCTTGAGCCTCTCAGGGGACTCTCGGTGCGTCTCACGGATCTGAAATGCGGAGACAAGACCATCCCGGCGGCGGCCGTCGACGTCAAGCTTGTGAAACGCGTCTACCAGACCGGCGGCGCGTGGATGACCTACCACCGCGACCCGCGTCTCCGCATCCTCACGCCGAACCTGCTCGTCAACGACGACGCGATGTTCAAGGTCGACGAACTCCGCTGCCGCAACGCCATGCGCCTGTCATATCCGGAGGGAATGGTTTACGCCGACATTTCCGATCCCGACGCCCCGGTCCAGTCCTTCTCCCGCGACGTGCCGCTCTTCGATGCGCCCGTCCTCCAGCCGGTCGACATCCCCGAAGCCGGCCGCAACCAGCAGTATGTCTTCGTCTTCCACGCGCCGAAGGACGCCGTTCCCGGCCTCTACAAGGGCCGCGTCGACCTCCTTGTCAACGGTGCGCCGCAACGGGCGGGAATCGAGGTCGCCTTCCGCGTCCTGCCTTTCGAACTGCCCGACCAGCCGTCCTCCTACGAGGACCTCGGCCAGGTTTTCTTCTCCAATGTCAACGCCTTCAAGCGTCCCTTTGCGATTTCCCACGAGGATCGCCTCAAAGGCGTCCGCGACACCCTCGCCAACGTCCGCGCGCACGGCGCCAACCACATGAATGGCGTCTGGAGCTCGCCCGACATGGCGGCGGAAGCCAAGGCGGCGGGTTTTGTCCCCGACTACATCTTCGAGGCCTGCGACCGCTGGTTTGGGCTTCCCGACTGGCGGACGTATTTCGCGGGACGCGACTCGAAGGACCTTTCGCTCGCCGAGAAGGAGGAGGGAATGCGCCGCGTGAAGCGCGCCTTCAAGCCGCGGGCGGAGTACCTCAAGTCCATCAACCCCGCGGGAATCCCGATGGCGATTTTCCTTTCGGAATCGGGCTCCTACTACCGCATCGCCGACGAACAGCGCGAACGGGCCGAAGTCGCCCACGCCTTGGGCTACCAGGTCTTCGCGCACGGCGGCAACGCCAACCGCGAATTCGGCCTCGAGTTCCAGGATCTCAATTCCGACGCCGGCAACCCCAGCCGCGAGCGCGCCGAGAACTGGCATGCGGCGGGCGCCGCCGTGATGAGCTACTGCGATCCGTTCCCGTCGTCTGAGAATCCCCAGATGTTCCGCCGCTGGAACGGCTTTGAACGCTACAAGAAATTCCGCTACGACGGCAACATGCTGCATGGCTTTGTGACGACGATGTACGACGAGTTCCGCGACGACCCCGGCGGCGACGGCAACTACCGCAATTTCTGCGTGGCCTACCCACGCCGCAACGGCCACATCTACACGCTTGCCTGGGAGGGGTGGCGCGAAGCCTACGACGACTTGCGCTACGCGACGCTCCTCAAGCAGCTCTGCACCCCGCTTCTTGACTCGGCCGACCTCGGGCTCCGCACCGAGGCGCGGCGCGCCCTTGGCTGGCTCGACCGCCAAGACGGTTCCTTCACCGACCTCAACGCACTTCGGCGCGGCCTTATCGACCGCATCCTCGACATCCAGGCGCGCCTTGACGCCGCCAAGGAGGGTAAGTAATGAACGCCTGTGCAAAGCTATGCCTCTCCGCGGCGGGGGCCGTCCTTGCCGCCGCCACCTTGGCCGATCCCGCCGGCAAGAACATTCTCGACGTGTGGCGCGGGGAGATTCCCGGCGCCCCCGAGGAACTCCTCGTCGCGCAGCCCGGAATCTGGAACTTCGGTTTCAGACCCTACGGGGCCGCCGCCGCCGACTTGTGGAGCGACCCGATCATGGCGCGCAACGTCCTCGCGGGCGAAGACGCCGGCGGAAAGTCGCCCACCGCCGTTGCCGTGACTTGCGATGCCGATGGCTTCACCGTGCTGGCGCTTTGCGTCGAAGCCTCGATCCACGACGCCATCGCCAAGACCAATTCGCTTCCCGATTCGTACTGCGAACTCTACGTCGCCCCCGGCGACACCGACAACCACGACATGGTCCCTTACTACCAGTTCGGCCTCAACGCGCTTAACGACGGCGAGTTCGACCACTACCCGTGGATCGTCGAGGACCGTCGCATGCGCACGCCCACGCCCTACATGGACTTCAAGACGCGTATCCTGCCCAACGGCTACCTCCACGTTGTCAACTTCTCGTGGGAGGCCTTCTGGGACAAGCTCCCGCTCAAGGACAGCCGCGACAACTTCTGGAGGATGTCCGTCATCCGCTGGGCCGATGGCGGCGTCAGCTGGGGCGGGGTGGTGCACGAGGCCAGCCGCTTCGGCTACATTCGCTTCCCGCGCTTTACCGAAGCCGAAAAAACGGAGATCCGCTTCCGGCTCCTCCAGAAGGCCTGGACGCGCTTCTGCAAACTCTCGTCCCGGCCGATGTACAATCCCTCGCGGACGTGGGCGGCGCCCTGGCCGCGTGAAGACAAGTTCATTGCCGAGGCCTTGCGCGGGGCTCCCGAAACCTTCATCCACTATTCGCAGGATCCCGTCTTCTCCCTCCGGCTCAAGGCGCTCGTCGACGAACGCAAGGCGCTCGCCGCGGGCATTGCGTCCTTCAGGGAGATGCCCCCCGCCGAGCAGGACGCCTTCTACGCGAAGGCGGCGGACATGCTCTTCAACTTCCGCTACGACGTTGAAAAGGCCTACGCCGACTACGTCGACGACAAGCTCTTCGCCGAATAGGAGGCCCCACATGACGAATCTCCACAAGTTCATTTTCCCCTTGTTCGCCGCCGCCGGGATGGCCGCGGCGTCATTTGCGGACGTCGCCGTCACAAATCTCACCGCCCAGAACTGGCAGGGGCGGATGAACGAGGCAATGGGCAAGTTCGCCCAGGCGCGCAACCAGCGCGACCGCCAGGTCTATCTCGACGCGTTCGACACCGCGCTCTATATCGCCACCAACTGCCCCGGGATGGACGACGCGGCGAAACTCGTCAAGCTCGCCAACTACGGCTTCACCCTTGCCGGAGCGTTGGGGCGCGACGGTTACGCCACGGGGTGGCGCGAGAACCAGCGGCTCGGACTTCTCCGCCTCGCCGCGGAACGCAACGAAACCCCGGCCTGCCGTTTCGAGGCGGCGCTTGAACTCGCCAAACGCGAGTGCCTGGTCTGCGACGACGCCGACCTACCCCGGGCCGAGGCCGCGCTCAAGGCGCTCTTCACCGATGCGAAATGGGATGCCCTGGCGCGGCTCGACAAGCTTTCGATGCTCATGCACGAGCGGCTGCCGTGCGCACTGGACGTGCTTGATGCCGCGGCGGTGGTCAAGGCGCAGTCGAAGGACCCCGCCGTGCAAAAGGCCTACTACCTCAAGATGGCCGACTACATGAGCACCATGTACGGCGGCTGGGAGTGGGGCCGTGAACAGCCCGGTCTCGAACCCGTCAACCCGCGCTACTCCTACGAGTCGCAGTTGGCGCTCATCGAGAAGGGCCTGGCCGACCCGCTTGTGGCGGACAAAATCCCGCTCCACTACCGCCGCGCGTGGATCCTCGGGAAACTGGAGCGCTTCGCCGAGGCCGAGCAGGTCTACCTCTCGCAGACGGTCAACACCAATCTCGCGGAACGCGCCGACGCCTTCGTCAACTACGCGCGCTTTCTCGAGGGGCGCGCCGTCCGCTACTACACGCCGTCGTGGCAGCCCTACCTCAACCAGGCGGTCGCGGCCTACCGGCAGGCAATTCTCGTCGGCGTCCAGCCCAGGACACCGGGCAACTGGGGCTACCGGGAGCAGGCTGCAGAGTGCGCGATGAACGCCCGCGACTATTCGGCGGCGCGCGAATTCCTCAACGGCATCGTCGCCGCGGGCAAGGGCCGGACAAACGACTTTGTCCGCGTCCGCCTCGGACGCATCGCCTGGGCGGAGAAGGACTATGAAGGCGTTGTGGCCTTTTACCCTCCGGTCGATTCCCCGCTGAACATCAAGGAGCAGTATCCGGTCGCGGACAGGGCCTGCGTCGTGAAGGCGCTCAAGCTGCTTGGACGCGAGGAGGAGGAACTCAAGGCGCTCGAAGCCCTCAAGGACAAGGCCGACCGCAACTGGAAGAGCTACTACACCTTCGCCTACGAGCGCCTAAAGGCGAAACTCAACCGCTAAGTGCGGGAGGGTCGCGCACTTCTGCGCGACCGCCGCGCCGAGGGAGCGCTGGTTGCTTCTCGTCTCTTGTCTCACTCCCTCGCTCATCACAGGAGGACACGAGACAAGAGACACGAGACGCGAGGTTCGCGCCCGGTGCCGCAGTTGCGGTTGCGATACGGTAGGTGTCGGTACCGCCGCGCCTCAGGCTCTGCCAACTTCGCGCAGAATGTCGATTGCGGGGGCGGGAATGCGGCCGAGGGCGTCGGGCCCGACGTTGAGCAGGTAGTTGGCCCCGCGCGCCTTGAGGTGTTCGCGGATTTCAATCACGCGCTTGGCGTCTTTCCAGTTTTGGTCGAAGGCTTTGTAGCCCCAGGTGTCGTTCAGCGTCGCGGGCGTCTCAAAGAGCATGTCCCCCTTGTCGTCGTCGGGGATTTCGTTGTCGCCGGCCGATGCGTAGTCGCCAAGGCCGTTGCCGATGCGCGAGTTGACGAGGCAGTTCGGCTGGTGTTTCTTGACGAGGCCGTAGAGTTCGAGGCTCTGCGCCTTGCTGATGGTGAAGGGAACGTCGAACCAGATGAGGCAGAGGTCGCCGTACTGCGTCAGGATTTCCTCGACCTGTGGCTTGGCCTTGGCCTCGAAGTAGCGCGTGAAGTCCTTCTTGCCGGCGTCAGGGAAATCCCAGTTGTTGGTCCAGTAGGCGGAGCCGTCGCACCAGGTCTTCCCCACCGTGTAGCCGCCGCCGTCCGGATCGCTCCAGTCAAGGTCCTGCGAATAGTAGAGACCGAGCTTGACGCCGTGCCGGCGGCAGGCTTCGGCAAGCTCGCCGATGACATCGCGCCCGAATGGCGTCGCGTCGACGACGTTGAATTTCGAGACTTTCGAGTGGTAGAGGGCGAATCCGTCGTGGTGCTTGGAGGTGACGACGAGGTATTTCATCCCGGCGTCGCGGACGAGCTGGACCCATTCGTCGGCATTGAAGAGCACCGGGTTGAAGGCTTTGGCGAGGGCGTGGTACCGGGCATTGGGGATGCGGAAGTATTCCTGGGCCCATTCGCCGATGTAGGGCATGCGGCGGCCTTCCCATTCGCCGCCGAGCATCGCGTAGAGGCCCCAGTGGACCATCATCCCGAATTGCGCATCCTTGAACCAGGCGCGCGCCGCGTCGCTGGCGGGCTTGTTGATGTTTTCGTTTTCCATGTCTTGGCTTTCCTTGTGTTGCCGGGTTGATCAGTATTCCGTGCGGTCGATGATTTCCTGCTGCTCGGCGGGCGAGAGCGAAATGAAAAACTCCGAGAAGCCCGTTTTCCGCACGAGAAGCGTGCGGTGGGCGTTGGGCCTTTCGCGGGCGTCTTCGAGGGTGCGGCGGTCAACCATCGAGAAGCCGATGTGGAGGCCGCCCATCCCGAAGAAGGTCTTGACCAGCGCCTCAAGGACGTTGGCCTCCTGCCGCGTGGCGAACTTCATGTTGAGTCCGCCGCAAATGCAACGCTCCTGCGGGAGTGAGGCCACGCTTCTGAGAAGCGCCGTCGGGCCCTTGCGGTCCATGCCGTGTACGGGCGATTGGTTTTCGCTGATCTGCTCGCCCGCCCTGCGGCCGTCGGGCAGTGCGCCGATGACCTTTCCGAAGTCGTGGTGGCGCGTCAGGGAGTAGAGCGACGGCATGGGCGTGAAGCCCTCCTGCCGCGCGGCCGACTCAAAGGCGTCGATGAGCGTGTTTGCGATTTTCGAGGCCCAGGAATCAACTTCGGGGTCGGCATTCCCGAATTTCGGGAAGGTTTCGCGGATTTCGCGGAGAAGAGCCTCGTGGCCGGCGAAGTCCGCCTCGATGATTTTAAGTATTTCGGAGTAGGGGAGGCGCTTGCGGAGGCGCATGATTGCCGCCATGCTGTCCGCCATGTTGGCGATGCCCGAGAACATCCGGTGGAGCCAGCGGTACTGGTCGCATCCGCCGCGGTAGATGTCGCGGCAGGACTGCACGCACGAATCGAGGAAGAGTGACTCGAACCTGAAGCAAAACGCCTCCGAGAAAATGTGCTCGACATTTTCGCGCATGTCCCTGATGATCTCGCGGCGCGCGATGTCGAAAAGCCTGCCGGTGATTTCCGTTTCGTCGGCGGACGCCACCAGCGCCTCGCGGAACCAGGACGTGGAGTTGTCGAAGCGGTCGATGCGGCGCATGATGTTGTTGAGCTTGCCGGGGAGGTCGACGCGATTGCAGGCCGTGAAGGAGTAGCCTGCGGCGTCTTCGGGGCGGATGCCCGCGTTGAGCAGCTTGGCGTGGATGAGCTTGTCGTTGAAAAAGTTGCACTGGGCGTCGAGCGCGTGCGCGGCGCATCCGGCCAGCGCAAAATCGTCGCGGAGGCGGAAGTTGAGCGTGGGTTGCGGGAGTTTCACGGCCTCGGCGGCTTCGACGATCATGCCGGAAATCGCGTTGAAGTCGGGGCCGAGCGTGATGTATTGCTTGCTGGCGAAGCAAGGCGTGGGCTTGGTGGCGTAATTGTCCGTCGCCGTGCCGGCGACTTCGTTGAATTTCACCATGAAGAAGGCGAGAAGTTCAACCGCTTGTTCGCGCGGGGTGTCGCCCAGGTAGTCGGCGAGGTACTGGTCCATCCGGCCCGGCGCGAAGTCGCGCGAGCCGATGACGGCGCTGCAGACAAACTGCATCATCCAGGTCGATTGCAGCGCGGAGAAGAAGTCGTAGGCGGGTTGGCAGGGCACGGTGCGGAGGGCTTTCGCCATTTCGGGCTTGCCCGCGGCATCGGCGGCGTCGGCGTAGCGGCGGCAGAAGCTGCGGATCGCCCCGACGGCGCGCGCGGTGCAGTCCGCGAAGAAGCGGGCCTCGTCGCTGTTGATGCGCCGGGCGTTTTCCGCGACTTCGGCGGCGATGCCGTCGAGTCCGATCCTGAGGACTTTTGGCATGGGCAGGGTGATGTGCCCTTCGGCAATGAGCCCGCCGCAGGTGAAGCCGTCGGCATGGGGCCAGCGGCCTTCCACCATGCGCCCGGCAAACTTGTCGCAGGGGTCGAGAGGCGTGGAGAGGTTGCCGAGGAGAAGCTCGAGCTCGGCGATGTACCACTGCGGTTGTGGCCTTGCGCGGATTTCGGCGGCGTGTTCGCGGAGCAGGGTTTCGCGCTCGATGAAGCAGTTGAGATTGTCGGCTTCAAGCACGAGGTCGCGAAGCCTTGCGAGGTCTTTTTCGCTTTGCATTTTTTTGAGTTTCCGCGAAAGGATGGCGGATGAAAACGGGCGGTTTACACCCCGCGCACGATGACCGAGACGCCGTCGGGGATGACGGCGGTTTTCGCCTTGCCGCCCGTGGCTGCGCGGGCGATGGCAAGGGCCTCGCCGAGGGTCGAGGCGGCCTGGAGGTGCATGGCCCTGAGCATGGCGTGGTCGCAGTCCTGCGTCACGAGGATGACGGTGTGTTTTTCGAGGACGCGCGCCAGGATTTGGAATTCCCACTGGTCGGGTTGCGTCTTGTCGCGCGGGACCTGCATCACCCTGTCGAGCAGGGCGCGCGGACTGGACGCCTTCGAGAGGTTGTCGTAGAAGGACTGTCCGCCATGGCCGTCGCGGCAGGAGGCGACCATGATGATCGCGCCGCCATCGCGGCAGGCGGCTTCCGCGGCCGTCATGCCCTTGACCGACTGGTAGACATTCTGGTCGAGCGGGTAGCCGCCGTTGGAGGTGACGACGATGTCGGACACCGGCACGTTGACCTGGCAGATGTCCTTGAGCCAGGCGCAGCCCGCCGCATGGGCCTGTTCGCAGTCGCCAGCGACAGCGTGGACGATCTCCTTGCGCGCGTTGATGACCACGTTGACGATGAAGGCCAGCTTGGCGGTTTTGGCGGCGAAAAGCATGTCGCGGTGAATGGGGTTTCCGTCGAGGTTGCCGGTCCGGGCAAGGGGACTCGCAATGAATTCGGCGCAGTGGTTGGCCATCACGGTTTCGCGCGAGACGACGCCCGGGAGGATGCTCTTGCGCCCGCCGGAGAAGCCGGCGAAAAAGTGCGGCTCGATGAAACCCTCGGCAACAACGAGGTCGGCCTCCATGACGAGACGGTTGACGAGCAGGCGGCCGCCGGAGGGCAGGGTGCCCGCGTCGGTCAATGCGGTGGCGTCGCCAGAGTCGTGGACGATGATTTTTTCGTCGGCCACGATGTCTTCGCCGAGCTTTGCAACCAGTTCCTCCCTTGTCGTGGCGCGGTGGAAGCCGGTGGCGACGAGGATGGTGATGGAAAGGGCGGGATTCCCCAGGCGGAGCCGCGCGAGAATCTGCGGCATGATGACACGGCTGGGGACCGGGCGCGTGTGGTCGCTCGTGATGACGACGGCCGTGCGTTTGCCCTTGGCGAGGTCTTCGAGCCTTGGCGAGGCGATGGGGGCGTCAAGCGCCTGGCGGACGTAGTCGGCGCCACACATTTCGGGTTCCGGAAGCGAGGAGGTGAAAACGCCTTGCAAATCGCAATCTGGCACGTCGGCCTCCATTTTGCCGCGTCCGTATGGAATGGAAATTTTCATAGCCAAAGTCTACCAAATGCGTGACGAATTTGCTATTATTGTTGTCAAAGGAAAGATTTGGCTTTGAATAAACCTGTTTCATTTTTGCTCGCCGCCTCGCTGGCGGCCGCTGCGCTCGCCGCGGGGGAGCCGCCGAACGACTCCCCCGCCAGCGATGAACCTCCGGGTACCACGGCGGAAGTCGCAAGGCCGACTTCCGCCCGGGAAGTGTTGCTGTCGACAATCGCGCGTTTCCCCGTGGAACCGATTTCATTTTCAGGGGCGCTGATCTTGAGGCGCCAATCCGGCGTGATCGTCCGCGAGGTGCCGTTCCAGATCGAGCTTGACTGGGGGGCGGAACCCGCCTCGGCCACCTACACCGTGTTGGACAACTTCGGCCGCACGCTCAACGTCATGCGCGTCACGCGCTCGGCTGGCGGGGCGCTTGCAACCGAATATCGCGACGGCGACGGCAAGCTGCTTCCAACGCCCGCCCTGACCGCGCCCATCGCGGGCACCGACATCGCCTGGCTGGACATCACCCTTTCCTACCTGTGGTGGGTGGACGGCGACTTGAAAGGCGAGGACACCTTCAAGGGTACGCTCTGCGACATCGTCGAGATGCGCCCGCCGCAGCCGATTCCCGGATGCGCCGCGATGCGCCTCTGGATCGACCGCAAGCGCGGCTTCATGCGCCAGGCGGAGCAGATCGACGAGAAAGGCGACCGCGTCCGCTGGATGTGGGTCGCCTCCGTTGGCAAGATCAACGACCGCTGGATGATCAAGAACCTCGAGGTGAAGCGCCCGGGGACGGGGACGCAGACCAAGCTTCACGTCGACGATCTGGAGGCTCCATGAGCGCCGTCGCGGTTCTTGTCGCAAAGTCCATCGCGCTTCTTCTTCTGATTGCTTTTTCCGCCTTTTTCTCAGGTTCGGAAACGGCGCTTTTTTCGTTGAGCGCGCTCCAAGTCCACGCCTTGCGCAACGCGGGGGGCTTTCGCCTTCGCATCGTGGCGCTCCTGAAAGACCCCGCGCAGGTGCTTTCGACAATCCTGATCGGCAATACGCTGGTCAATGTCGTCATCGCCGGCATCGGCTATTCCATCATTGACTCCGTTCCGGTCCTCCATCCCTATTCGACATGGCTCTCCGTGGCTGTGATGACCGTCGTCCTCCTGCTCTTCGGTGAAATCGCGCCGAAGCGCGTGGCGATACGCAATCCCGAAAAATTCGCCTCGGTCATCGCCGCGCCGATTTGCATCTGCCACGTGGTTTTCACACCGCTCCGCATGGTTCTGGAATTCTTTTCGCGGAAGTTTCGCCGCTATTTGCGGCCGGAGCGCCGGTCGCTGACGGACGAGGAGCTTATGACGGCCATCGAAGTCTCCGCCGAGGAGGGGGCACTTGACTCCGACGAGCGCCAGATGGCGGACGGCGTCATGCAGCTTTCCGCCATGACGGCGGCGGATGTCATGACGCCACGTGTCGATTCCACCGGCATCGACCTCGACGAACCCGAGGAATCGTACCTCGCGCTCGTGCGGTCGTCGGAATTCCGCTATCTGCCGGTTTACACCAACACGCCCGACTCCATCGAGGGCTTTCTTGACGTCTCGGCATATTTGCTCGACCCGGCGCACGACTTCGAGAAGGCGTTGCAGAAGTCCGTTTTCGTGCCGGAGACCGCCACGCTCGACGACATTCTCCTCACCATGCAGCGCAGCCATCGCCATATTGTGTGCGTGATGGACGAATATGGCGGCACGGCCGGGCTCGTCACGCGCGGCGATATCCTTGAAATTCTCACGGGCGATATTCCGGAGGATTCCTCCGAGAAGCCGGAGGAGGACATCGTCCGCCAGGCCGACGGCAAGTGGCACATCGACGGCGACACGAGCATCGAGGAAATCAACCACGCGCTTGACCTCGAACTCGACACCGAAGGCGCCGACCGTATTTCCGGCTGGGTCATTGCACAGGCGGGGCGGTTCCTGCGCACCGGCGAAAGCGTCGAGGCGCAAGGGTGCCGCGTGAAGGTGCTGAAGCACCGCAAGTTGCGGATTCTTTCCGTCGAACTCGAAGTGCTCCCGGGCGAAGACATGGCGGAGGATGGGGAGGCGGAAGATGACAACGCTTAAAATCGCGCTTATTTTCGTCTGCCATTTTTTCTGCGCCTTTTTCGCGGGGATGGAGACAGGCATCATCGCGGTGAACCGCCTGAGGCTCGTCCATCTCGCCCGCGGCGGGGACAAGCGCGCCTCGCTCATCGCCGAGTACATCCGCGACCCCGACCGTCTGCTGGGCACGATGCTCGTCGGCAGCAACATCGTGAGCGTTGCGATTTCAACGCTTGCCGCGGCGCTGGCCGGCGACCTTTGGGGCTCCTCGGGGCTTGGCATTTCATCTGCCGTGTCGACGCTCACGATTCTCGTCTTCGGCGAATTCCTGCCGAAAGCGTGGTTCAGCAGCCGGCCGCTTCAACGCTGCCTGCCGTTTGCGCGTTTCCTGCGGGGTGTCGAGATTTTGCTCCTGCCGCTTTCAAAACTCATGCTTTTTGTCACCGGGCTTTTCACCGGCGGTGCGAAAAACAGTTCGACGGGCGGCAAGATGGTGACGCGCGAGCACCTCCAGTGGCTGGCCCGCAACAGCGAGGCCGGCGGCCAGATTTCGCCGCTTGAAAGCCTTATGATCAGCCGGGTGCTCGCGCTCCAGACGAAGACGGCGGCCGACGTGATGGCGCCGCTTTCCTCGGTGAGCGTGCTTTCCGATTCCGCCACGCTGGGCGATGTCTCGGCGCTGGTGGGGAAAACCGGGCACAACAAGTTCCCGGTCGTTGACGGGGCGACCGGCATGTGCCGCGGGGTGCTTTACGTGCGGGATGTCCTGGCGCGCATTTCAGGAAACCCTGGCGACAAGGTGATGGATTTTGTCCGCAAGCCCTTTTACCTCAGGCACGACACGCGGGCCGACGACATCCTCCCGCACCTCAGGCGCCACGGACAGCGCCTCGCCATCGTGCGCAACGCCTCGGGCCGGCAGCTTGGCATCGTCACGATCGACGGGATTTTGCGAATCATCGTGGGCAATCTCCCGCGCGATACCACGGGCGAACGCAGCGCCGACAAGGATGCGGCCATCGTCTACAACGCCGCCGGCAAGGAGGTCCAGTAATGGCGCGCGTCCGCCTCTGCACCGTCTGCGACCGTCCGCTTCCCGAATATGCCGGCAAGTGCCCCTATTGCGGCGAAAGCCTGCCCGGACCTCGGTTCCTTGGCATTCCCGTTGCCGCCTGGTTGGCGGGCGGACTCTTTTTCCTTGCCGCTGTTCTTGCCTTCGTGCCCGGAGCCCGGTTGGCGACTTTGCCGCGGGACTTCGTCGGCGTCCTTTCCAAGCCGGCCGGGGCGCTCGCCTATGCTTTCCTCGTGGCGGTTGCCTTTGTGCCATTTTCCTTCCCGATGCCTGGCGCACCGTTTCGCAGCCCTCTCGTTTCCGCCGGTCTGTGGCTGGCGTCGCGCCTGGCGTTGCTGGCCGTGTTGACGGTGTTTTTCACCCTCGCCTGGTGTTGACATCGCTATTCCCACATAGGGGATAGTCCCATTAAGTTCGACATGCAGGCAGGAGCAGAACAGAAAGGCCTTGACATGAATAGTTCATCTGAAATCGCATATATGGCGCTTTCGTTGGTGGCTCTTGCACTGGTTAGTGCCGTGATTACTTATATTTACAGCAAAAAAGGACGGCAAGAATCTCTTCCCTCTTGGTTCAGGGCGAGGGTATTTGTTCCAGTCGCCCAATTCCACCCTTGAATTCAATCGTAAACGAAGGGGTGCCGGCGGGGACTTCGATGTCGAGAATGAAGACCTCCGTCGAGGTGCGGCCACCGTGGTTGCCCATCTTTTCAGTTTTGACCGCTGCCTTGAGCGATGGGTCGAAACTTGCCGTAAAGGCTCCAAACGACACCTTGCCAGGGGCTGTTACCTCTGCTTTTGCGTAGCCGACAAAGCGTTCTGTCACGGGAAGTGCGTCCCCGGAGAACGCAAAGGCGTCCACAACCTTGGTCTTGGCTTCCAGGGGTGAGACTTCAAAGGTGCGCCGGAGCGATGACAGGGCCTCCAGTCCGTAGGCGCCAGCAATGTCGCCGGAGAAAATGACTTTGCCGTCTTTTTCAGCGAGGCAGACATCGGTCGCCTTGTATTGGGCCCCGGCCTTCTGCAATTTGCCGCCGACAATCGGCACGCTGTGGCCTTGCGAACCGTTGCAGAGGATTTCGTAGCGCTGGCCGCTGAAGTATTGCCTCGTGTATTCGCCCGAGCCCAGGTCCATCGGGCCTTCCTGTTCGCCATCGACCATCAGGAAGGAGCCGATGTCGTTGTGGTTGTGCGAGACGCCGTTATTGCCGAAGAGCGCCGCAAAGGCGAAGGGGGCCTGGCGGAGGACGAGCCATTGGGCGTCTTTGAAATATTCGGTTTTGTCTGGCAGTGTCTCCGCCACGCGGGCGGGATCTGTCCAGGCGAAGTTTCGAATGAGATGGCTGGGCTTGGCGTGGCTGCGTTTGCCGATGTCGCCGCCGCATCTGGCTAAATCGCCGAAGTGCCGGTTGAGGCAGGACATGATGCTGTGCTCCACCGAGCGGAAGCGAGAACCATCGGAGAAGCTCACCGTCCTGCCTTGCGAAAGCGAAACGCGCTGCGGGAAGAGCGCGATCTTGTGGATTTTCGGGAAGTCGAAGAGATTGACCTTGCCTCCCGTGTATTCGAGGAGCGCTTCGGCAAAGACGGTATAGAAACCAAAACCATAGTTCCAGTAGCCGTAGCCTTCCTCGCAGGTTCCGTCTTCCGGGAAGGAACCGATGAAAAGATCCATTGTCTTGAGTACGCGCGAGAGGGCGGCCTTGAGGCGTTGGGGATCCTTCTCCTCGTAGAGGAAGGCCATGCCGATCGAGCCGGCGCAAACCGCTCCCCAGTTGTTTTTCCCCGCCTCCCACCAGCAGGTGCTGTAGTTGCCGAGGTAGCTGTCGAGGATGCGCCGCTTGATTTCCGCGCGGCAGCGCGCAACGACGCGCGAATCGAGCTTGTCCGCGAAGAGGTGGAGCGCCTCCGCGAGGTAGAAGCCCGTTTCGGAGGAGAACAGGTCAAGTTCGATTCCGGTCGGACGGTTGCTTATGCCTATATGCGCAGGGAGACTCCAAGTGTATTCGTTGCAGATTTCCCAAATAAGGTCTTCCAGGGCGAGGAGAAGGGTGCCGTCGGTGTCGCGTCCTGCAAGGAGGCAGATTTCCAGGTCGGAAAGCCGCTTGCGGCGCTCGAAATACGGGGCTTCGTACTGGGATCTGTCACCGGTATCTTTGAAAAGCCTGAATTTTGACCACGGAAGATCGGGGATTTCACATGCCAGGGAGGCGCGGGCGCGTTTTTCGGCGGCGTCGAGCGCGGGGACGTGCCGCGTGAAAAGCGCAGGGTTCGCCACGTAGGCGAGGATGTTGGTAGACGAGCCGAGTTCAATGGCGGCAATGAGAACGGGGATGTCTAACATGGCTATTTGCCTCCTGTGAGTTTTCCCTGGAGTTTGACGATTTGTTCATCGGCGAGGCCGATGCCCAGCAAGTAGCTGCGGGCGGCGGCGGAGAGGGTGGCCGACGATTCGACGTCCTCGACTTTGAATGCGGCCTTGAGGTTGCCCGCGAGGTTTGCGCGGAGTCGCTTCTCGGTGTCGGAACCCGGCATCACGCCGTAGTAGTTGCGGAACGTGGCGACATAGTCGGCGGCGGCGGACTCGAAGGTGGCGCCTTGCAGCAGTTCGAGGACGGCGCAGGCGAAGCCCGTCCTGTCCTGCCCCTCCTTGCAGTGCAAGAGGAAAGGCGGCGTACCATCCGCCATGAAGGCGAGGCAGTCTTTCAACCCGTGCGCGAAGTCGGCGCCGGTGACGTCGACGCCCATCGGGCGGAAGAGGGTGGGGCACTTTCCGCAGTATGACGCATCCCAGCCGGGGAAGGCTTTGGCCTCTGCTTCGGTGTCGACCATGTTCACCACGGACTTCACACCCGCGGCCTTGGCGGCATTGTCCGCGAACGTGCTGCGGCCGAGGACGGGGTTCAGCGGCGAGGAACTGCGGAACACGACGCCCGAGGTGATGCCGGGCGCGGTCACTGCGCGGAAGTTGGCGAAGTCGGCGTCCGTGAGCGCGGGGTAGTCGGCGCGGTTGTTCGAGCGCTTCGGCTCCTCTGCCGGAATCCGCGCCGCGTAGGCGCCTTTGCCGACGAGGCGGATTTCGACGGGCAGGGGAAATTCAAGGTCTGCGGAGGTCACCCACTTGTAGGTCTTGTCGGGGTAGGTGAATTTGTGGGCGATGCCGAAGGTCGTCGCGGCGTCGCCATAGAAAATCGTCATGAAGAGAGGCCGTCCAGGGTCGTCGGATGCCACGAGCGCGACTTTGCCTTGGTCGACGTGGCGGTAGTTGGAGACGACGGGGGCGCCGATTTCGTTGCCGGCGATTTTGATCTCGACGAGGTCGGCGATGGCAAAGCCATTCGTCAGGAACTCGCCGGCCGTCATGTCGAAATGGAGCCCGCCATACTTGTCGATGCGTTCCGCTCCGCGAAGCGCGGTTGAAATCGTCGTTGCCGTTTGGCTGGTCGTGCAGGCTGCCAGCAGGAAGACTGTTGCCGCCGCGAAGATTGCAAAAAATATCTTTTTCATAATTGACACCGCAAAGTGCGATATTTCGTATTATAGCATAAAAGACTTTTGTCGGTTGCGAAGGTTCTGCTCCCTCTTGGAAGAGGCAAATTTGGAGCAACGATGGATGGGAATTTAACAAATTCCCGCCAATGGTGTAGAATTGCTTCTTGTCGCCGCGTGGTGGTCCGCGCGGCGCAAAACAGGAACTCTGACAAAGGGACGCTTCCATGGACATGCCTCATCCGAACCAATACCACGAATACAAGGTCATCGTCATCTGCGAAAGCGGCTGCAGCACGGTTTTGCTGGGGGCCGCAGCCTTGCCCGTCGATCTTCTCGAACGCCGCCTCAACGAGGAGGCCCGTGCCGGCTGGACGCCGATTTTCCAGGTGATCGAGCAGCGGCGCTTCCTGCTCTTCTGGACGCGCGAGGCCGTCGTCGTCACCTTGGCACGTTAACACAGGGAGAAAGAGACCGCCTATGGTCGATTCTGTTCCCGCGAATTTCTTGACTGTCGCGAACCGTACGGTGCTCGTTTCCGGCGCGGGCGGAATGATAGGCTTCGCCTTGGCGCGGATGTTTGCCGAAGCGGGTGCCTGCGTCTACGCGGCGGACTTGTCACTTGAGCCGCTGCGCGAACGGTATGCCTCGTTGATGGCCGATGGTCTCGACATCCGTCTTCTCGCTTACGACGTCGCTTCTTCAACCGAGACGCAGGCGGCAATCCGCAAGATCGAGACCGACGGGCGTTTCGTCGACATCGAAATCAACAACGCCGGCTTTCGCCGCACCATGATGAAGGACCGTCCGGAGCTGACCAACCGCCTGAAGACGGCCGAGATTCCCGAGGACATTTGGCGCAGGATGTTCGACGTCAACCTCGGCGGTGTCATGGCGGCCATGCAGGCGGTTCTCCCCGGAATGGCGGCGCGCGGCTACGGACGCATTGTCAATATCGCGTCGATCGCGGGCGAAGTCGGTCTGCCGGGCTACGCGGAGTATTCGGCGTCGAAAGCCGGCGTAATCGGGCTGACGCGGACGGCCGCGATGGAATACGCCAAGCAGGGCGTCACCGTGAATAGCATTTCGCCGGGCATGGTGGGGCGGGCCGAGCGCTTCCCCACCGACGCGACTTGGACTGGCTTTTCGGGAATGCCGGAGGACGTCGCCCGTGCCGCGCTCTTCCTTGCGGCGGATGAGTCGCTTTTCATCACGGGGGTTGACCTGCCGGTGGACGGGGGGCGCATCCTCGGCCCGCACAACTGCGACATGAAGGCGGGCGCATGACCTACGACGAGGCTTTCGCGAAGCTCTCCAATTCGGCGTTCAGGCGGCGCTTCCGCCTCGACACCGTGCAAAAGTCGTACGTCGCCGAGAAGGGCGCCGAGACAATTCGCCGCCATGCCGCCGACTTTGTCAGGACACGTCTGGCCCCGGCGCGGCCGCCCAACGACGGGCGACAGACGCCCATGCGGGGCCATCCCGTCTTTACCGCACAGCATGCCACGGCGCTTTGCTGCCGCGGCTGCATGAACAAGTGGTGGCGTGTGCCTCTCGGCGTGGAACTCTCCGAGGTGCAGCAGGCGCGCGCCGTGGATTTCATCATGAAGTGGATTGACCTTCAACTTCAAGACCGTTAATGCAGGAGGAAAAAATGATCAAGGTAGGACTCGTTGGACTGGGCAGCATCATGCGCGGGGTGCATATCCCCGGAATCCGTTTAAGCGCCGATTATGAAATCGTTGCGCTTTGCGATGTCAAAAGGGACGTTCTCGACCAACAGGGCGTTGCCCTGGGGGTTCCGCCGGAGCGGCGCTTCACCGATTACCGAGAGTTGGTTGCGCTGGCGGATGTCGATGCCGTGGACATTGCCACGCCAAACGACGTCCATGCCGAGATTGCGATTGCGGCGTTGCGGGCCGGCAAGAAGGTCTCATGCGAAAAGCCCTTGGCGCTCAACGCGGCGGACGCCGCCAAGGTGGCTTTGGTCGCGGATGAAACAGGCCTTGCCAACGCGGTGTGCTTTTCATACCGGTTCAAGGCTGCGGCGCGTTTCGCACGTGACATCGTGCGCGGCGGCGACCTGGGAAAAATCCACCACGTGTCCATCCAGTACATGCAGGGGTGGGGGCTTGAGAGCGTGGGCTGTCCGCTCGTCTGGCGGTTTGTGAAGTCCGTTACCGGTTCCGGCGCGTTGGGTGACCTTGGCTCGCACGCCGTCGATCTCGTCACCTTTGTCACGGGCCAGTCATGCCGACGGGTCGTCGCGCATTGCGGCACCGAAGTGCACGAGCGCGTTTTGCCCGGAGACAAGACCCAAAAGGGCCCGGTCGACGTCGATGACTACGCAAACTTCATGGCGGAGCTTGACGGCGGGGCCAGCGCCTGCTTCCAGATCACCCGCCTGGCCATTGGCCGCGGCAACTACCAGCGCATGGAAATCTACGGGGCGAAGGGCGGGCTCGTCTATTCGCTCGACGACAACGGCTCGGGCAAGGATACCTTGCGCGTCTGCCTGGGCGAGGCGATGCGCCGGAAGGGCCTCTACCAGGAGATCGAGATCCCGCCGTGCTACAAGGTTTCGCAGATGCAGTGTGTCGCAGACGTTTTCAACGGCAGGGGCGACGGGCTTGTCGCGACGCTGGCCGATGGCTCCGCCAACATGAAGGTCATGGACGCCGTCGTCAAGTCCGCCGAAGACGGAACCTGGGTCGATTGCCTTTGACATCCATTTGAAGGCTGCCAGGGCGAAGGAACACGCCTTAGAAATACAGGCGGTTCTGGAAGTGCGTGGGCAAGCCGTCGCGGTAGAGGTGCGCGTCGTTGCCGAAGGAGAGCACGCGCGGGATGACGACATTCGAGCCGTCGTTTTCGGCCTTGAACTCGACGACGGTCAAGCCCGTGTAGCTGATTGAGAAGCGCGTGCAGAAAATCGGGTAGGGGATGTCGAGGAGGGACGAGAGAAACATCTTGCCGAACCCTTCGTGCGCGAAAAGGGCAATCCGCTCGTCATTTTGCCGCTCCTGCGTGAAAATGTGGTTTCCCCGGTCATGCCGATAGCCCAGGTCGGCGAAAAAGCCGTCCACCTGGGCGTTCACGGTTTCGATGCCGTTTTTGAAGGGCAGGGCGGCGAAGTCGGGATGGTCGTACCATTTTCCGCCCATCGCCGTCACTTCGGGCGAGAGGAACTTGCGCCGGAAGTCGGGGTTCGTGAAGGCCCACGACCAGGTGCCGTCGGGCTTTTGCACGGCGGTGTATTTCCAGGCATGGCCCTCGTTGCACCAGTCGAGGATGGTGATTTCGCGTTCGCAGATTTCCGCTGTTGGCCGCGCGGTTTCAATGGCGCGGTTCGAACTTGAGGCGTAGACCCTGTCGACGCCGTAGAGGGCGAGGCGGCGCGCGACGGCTTCGGCCTGGCGGTGGCCAACGGGTTTGAGTTCGTCGGGATTGTAGGTGGGGCGTCCGTGACGCACGTAGTAGAGCAACATGGCGTGTCGTGCCTGGCGCCGCTTAAACAAGGGCGTCAAGCTCGGAGATTTCGCGGCGGCGCTGGGCGGCCCATTCGGAAGGACGGGCGATGTCGGCGGGCGGTTCGACGCGTTTCGTGCCGCACGAGGGGCAGAATGCCGTCTGCGTGGCCGGCTCCTCGCACTGGGGGCAGGCGTGTTCAAGGACTTCGCCGCACCATGGGCAGTAAACGGCGGCGGGATCGGGCTGTTTGCGCGGGAAGAGAAGAAGTTCGCCGCCAACGACATAGGGGACGTTGGAGGGGCACTCGCCGTTGGGGCAGAAAGCCGCGACGGGCGTTCTGGCAGGTGGGGGCGCGGCAACGACGACCGCGCCACCCTCCTGCTGCCTGGGAAGTTCGATCCCGAGGATTTCGGCGATTTTCTCGACCGTTTCGCGGCGAAGCGCCGTTTCCTTGCCGCCCTCGAACTGGCTGATGGCCGACTGCGTGCAGCCGGCCGCGAGGGCCAGCTGCACGCCGGTCATGCGCTTGGCGCGGCGTGCGTCGCGCAAGAGCTTGCCAATGTCTGTTTGTTCGGTCGTGTCCATTTTCCGCAAAAGAGGGGAAAAAGTTTACTCTTATTCGTCCTCGATTGCAAGTTCGGCCTGGCGGGCCTCGGAGATTTTCTTCGCGATCTGCGAAGGAACTATGTCGTAGCGGGCAAGCTCCATCTCGTAGGCGCCGCGCGAGCCCGTGAGGCTGCGGAGCTGCGCCGGGTACTGGAAGAGCTCGGCCATTGGCACTTCGGCGGTGATGACCTGGAGGTTGTCTTCCATCTCCATGCCGAGGACGCGGCCGCGGCGGTGGTTGAGGTCGCCCGTGACGGCGCCCATGTAGGTGTCGGGCACGGTGATCTTGACCGTCATGATAGGCTCGAGCAGCGAGGGCTTGGCGAGCGACATGGCCTCGCGGAAGGCGCGCGACGCGGCGATCTTGAAGGCGACTTCGGAGGAGTCGACCGGATGGAAGGAGCCGTCGTAGACCTCGACCTTGACGCCCTGCACGGGGTAGCCCGCGACGGAGCCCTTGAGGAGGCCTTCGTTGACGCCTTTCTGGACGGCCGGCATGAAGTTGCCCGGGATCGAACCGCCGACGGTCTTGTCGACGAACCACTCGGTCTCGCCCTCGGCCATGGGCATGACGCGGAGGTAGACCTCGCCGAACTGCCCGTGGCCGCCGGTCTGCTTCTTGTGGCGGTAGTGGCCTTCGCCTGAGCCGGAAACCGTCTCGCGGTAGGCGACTTTCGGGACCGTCAGCTCGACGTTGACGTTGGACTGCGACTTCATAAGTGCGACCGCGACGTCGACGTGGATGTCGCCGAGGCCCTTCATGATGATTTCCTTGGTCTCCTCGTTCTTCTCGAAGATCAGCGTGGGGTCGCTGTCCTGCAGGCGCTTCATCGCGGTGCCCATCTTGTCCTCGTCGGCCTGGGCCTTGGCGTGGACCGACATGAGCATGACGGACTGCGGGTAGTCGATTTTCGGGAGGACCGTCGCCGTGCCGACCGCGCAGAGGGAGTCGCCGGTGTGGGTGTCCTTGAGCTTGGAGATGGCGACGATTTCGCCGGGGCCGGCGCTCGCGACGGGCACCTGCTTCTTGCCGACGATCTGGAGAAGGCCGCCGACGGTTTCCTTCGCGCCGGTGTTGTTGTTCTGGAGGGCCATGCCGACGGTAATCGTGCCGGAAAGAACGCGGATGAAGCTCAGCTGGCCGACGAAGGTGTCGATCTCGGTGCGCCAGACCTGTGCGACGAAGGGCGCGTCGGGATCGGGCTTCTGGACGTTGCCGTCGACGTCCGCGAACGCGCGGCTGCCGGGGCCGGGAAGGAGCTTGCAGATGCTGTCGAGCATTTCGGTGACGCCGTCGCCCTTCAGCGGGGTGACCGCGTACATCGGGTGGATCGAGCCTTCGGCAATGCCCTGGGTGAGGCCGGCGCGGATTTCGGCGGCGGGAAGGGTGCCTTCCTCGAAGTACTTGTTCATCAGGTCCTCGGAGGTCTCCGCGGCGGATTCGGCGAGGAAGGTGCGGATCTCGGCGAGGTCGTCGGAGAGCGACTCGGCGTCGAGGATGTTGGAGAAGGCCCCCGGAGCCGTCGGGGCGGTAATCGGGCAGCAGCCCTTGCCGAAGGCTTCGCGGATGGCGGCGACGGTGGCGCCGAAGTTGGTGTTGTCCTTGTCGAGGCCCGTGATGGCAAAGGCAATGGCCGAGAGGTTGTGCTTGACGCAGAGCTGCCAGGAGCGGATCGTGCCGGCCTCGACGCCGGAGGCGGCGTCAACGACGATGACCGCGAAGTCCGCCGCGCGGACGGCGCCGCGGGCCTGCCCGTAGAAGCCGGGGGCACCGGGGGTGTCGGTGAAGCAAATGAGGTAGTCCTGGCCGTTGTTGCATTTGTGGACCGCCGAGAAGGGATTGGCGAAAATCGACATCTTGCGCGTCTTTTCCTCATCGTTCGTGTCCGAGATGCTGGAGCCGTTGTCAACGGACCCGAGTCGGTCGCAAAGCCCGAGCTTAAAGGCGATCGCATCGGTGAGCGCGGTCTTTCCGCTCCCGCTGTGGCCGAGAATGGCGAAGCTGCGAACATTCGTGACAGGTATTCCGTTCATTGTATTCTCCTGGTTGTGAATTGCTGGATTGTTAAAGTTGTGAGCTTTCGCTCACCTTCATCATAACAAAAAAGGAAAGGGTTGAAAAGTGTTTTTTTCTTTGGTATATTAGATGAGTCTAACATTCGGGAAGGGCATTGAAAGCGATGACGATGGCAGAATTGAAAACGGGGGATTTCGCCGAGATCACGGGCTACGGATATGGAAACGCGGCCTACCGGGCGAAATTGCTTGCGCTTGGGCTCACCAGCGGCACCCAGCTCAGGATCGTCAACGTAGCGCCCCTGGGCGACCCGTTTGAAATCGCCGTGCGCGGCTACCATCTTTCGTTGCGCAAGGACGAAGTCGGCGTCATCAAGGTCCGCCGCCTCGAAAAGAAAGACATCGTCTGAGGGTGCGCCGATGAAAATCCTTTTTCTCAGCGACATCCACGGCGTACCTCTCGCGCTTGAAGCCGCGCTCGAAGCCGGGGCGGCGCTTGGCTACGACCGCATTGTCTTGCTTGGCGACCTTCTTTACCACGGGCCTCGCAACGGCGTCCCGAACCTCTATGACCCGGTCCGCGTCGCGAAGACGCTCAACGGGCTCAAGGACAAGATCGTCGCAATTCGCGGCAACTGCGACGCCGAGGTCGACCAGATGATGTTCGAGTTCCCGATGATGGCCGACTACGCCTTGCTCGAAGCCGGGCGCGAGACTTTTTTCCTGACGCACGGCCACCGGTTCAACGAACGCAACATCCCGCCCCTTGGCCTCTGCACGGTGCTTGCCCACGGCCACACGCACATTCCCGACCTGAAGAAGCTCGCCTGCGGCCTCACGATTTTCAATCCGGGATCCGTGTCGCTCCCAAAGGGCGGGACTTCCCGCTCCTTTGGCTATTACGACGGCGAGAGCTTGCGCCACTACACGATATAGGCGCGGCTTAGACGGCTGGGTGCAGGTAGACGGGCAGGGGGTCGCGGACGGCGGCCGCCGGGTAGGCAAGGTAAAGGCGCGCGACATCTTCCGCCGTGACGACGCCGTCGTGTGAAATCGTTTTCGCCCCGGCCTGTGCGGCCGCGTCTTCAAGTGCCGCCGCCAGCTTCGTGTATTCGGGCGAGACGACAAGCGCGCCTGGCCTGATGTGCGCGGCGAGTTCACCCGCCTTGACAAGCGAGGGGGGGGCCGCCACGGTGGCGGCAGTCGCCGCGGTGAAATCAAACGCGGCCAGCCACAAGGTGCCGCGGCGCGCGTCGCCGACAATCGTGACGGATGCCGCGCCTTCGCGCTTCGATTCCGCAAAGGCCAGTGCCGCGGCGGACTGCACACCCAGCACGGGGGTCGATTCCGGCAGGGCGAGTCCCTGGAGCGCCGCGATGACGGCGCGGATGCCCGAGAAGGAGCCCGGCCCTGTTCCGACGATGTATTCGCCGATGTCGCGCGGGGCGAGGCCGTGGGCGGCGAGTCCCTGGAGAATGGCGGGGAACCAGGTCGGGGAGCGGGGGAGGGCCTCCTCGAAGGAGGCGGACTCCATCATCGTCCCGTTGCCAAAAAGCGCCCACGAGCCGTGTGGCGTGGAGCGGTCGATCGAAAGCGTGTAGTTCATCTCGGTAAGTCGTCGCGGAAAAAAGAGGCGCGGGGCCATTGGCCTCGCGCCCTGGTGCTACTTGCCGCCCTTGAGCAACGGCACGATGTCGATGACGTCGGCCCACTCGGCGCCGGGATCTTCCGAGATGATGCGTATCTTCTCCTCGAAGAAGTCCCACATCTCGTCGTAGCGGTACATTTCGTAGCTGTGGCCCCAGAAGTAGAAGACGCCTGTATCCCTGGCCTTCTCGTAGCGCTGCCAGAAGTCGGCGGCCTGGAAATGGCAGTTGGCGGCGAGGGCGAGGGGCTCTTCGCAGGCGGTCACGTCGAAGGTCGTGGCCGTCGTGCGACCATAGGCGAAGCCGTTCTCGCGGAGGAGGGCGATCGTCTCGGGCGTGTAGCGCCCGCAGGGCCAGGCAAAGCCGCGGCAGGGGCGCTGCACGATGTCCTCGATGAAGCGGCGCCCATCGAGCGCGGCCTTGATCCAGTCGGCATCGGGTGTCATGCCGGCGTTTTCGTGGCGCCAGCAGTGCGAGGCGAGCTGGAAGCCGTCGTAGACCTTGGCGATGTCCTTCACGGCGAGCTTGCCGCCGCAAAAGCCGTTGTGGCTCCAGCCGACGTAGTCGCGGCCGACCCAATGGGCGGGGATGCGTTCGTCGCCCATCAGGCCGGGGTTGAGATTGAAGGTCGCCTTTGCACCGTACTTGCGCAGGAGGTCCGTGAGGCGGATGTCGTTGACAACGCCGTCGTCCCAGCACTGGACAACTTTCATCTTCATCTTTGGATATCCTTTTGCCACGCGGGCTATTTCCCGTCGAGGAAGGCGCGGATGCCGTCCGTCGTGGCCTCGTAGTCGGCCTTCACCGCGTCGAAAAGCGGGGCGACAGGCACCTTGGGCGGCCCGTTGCGGAGCGACTCGCACAGCTCGCTGGAGCTTGTGAAGAGCTTCGTGAACGAGAGGTTGGCGCTCATGCCCTTGAGATTGTGGGAGAAGCGGAAGGCGTCCGCGTAGTTCTTGGCGTCGAGTGCCGCCACGAGGTTCTGGAAGTCGGTGTTGGCCAGGAACTTCCCGACGAACTTCTCGACGCGCTGCGGCGAGGCCATGAAGGCGATGACCGCGGCGTAGTCGCCGCCGATCCGGGCGTAGAGTTCCTCGATTGTCATTGCTGCTGCTCCCCGGGCTTGACGTTTTGGGCGCGGCACTTGATGTGGACTTCGCGGAGCTGTTTCTCGGTGACCTCCTGCGGGGCGTTCATCATCAGGTCCTCGGCGCGCTGGTACATCGGGAAGGCGATAATCTCGCGGATGTTCTCGGCGTCGGCGAGGAGCATGATCATGCGGTCCACGCCGGGGGCGACGCCGGCGTGGGGCGGCGCGCCATACCTGAAGGCGTTGAAGAGGGCGGGGAACTTGCTTTCGACGACCGAGCGGTCGTAGCCCGCGATCTCGAAGGCCTTGACCATGACGTCGGGCCTGTGGTTGCGGACGGCGCCGGAGCTGAGCTCGATGCCGTTGCAGACGACATCGTACTGGTAGGCGAGGATCGTAAGCGGATCCTTCGTCTGGAGCGCCTCCATGCCGCCCTGCGGCATGGAGAAGGGGTTGTGGCTGAAGCAGACGGCGCCGGTCTCGGGGTCGGTCTCGAACATCGGGAAGTCGACGATCCAGCAGAACTTGAAGGCGTCCTTGTCGATGAGGCCGAGCGACGAGCCGATCTCGGTGCGGACGAGCCCGCCGATCTTGTTGGCGGCGTCCTTGTCGTCGGCGATGAAGAAGAGCGCGTCGCCGGGTTCGAGCGCGGTCTGCTTTTTGAGCGCCTCGATCTCCTCGGGCGTCATGAACTTCGCGATCGGACCCTTGAAGGCGCCGTCCTTGCCCCACATGACGTAGCCGAGGCCCTTGGCGCCGTTCTCCTTGGCGAAGGCCTCGAGCTTGTCGTACCAGCTGCGGGGCTGGACGCCGACGACGCCGGGGGCGCGCAGACCCTTGACGAGGCCGCCGCGGGCGACGGTGCCGGCGAAGGCCTTGAAGGCGCTGTCCTTGAAGAGGTCGTTGAGGTCGACCATGAAGAGCGGGTTGCGGAGGTCGGGCTTGTCCGAGCCGTACTTGTCCATCGCCTCAAGGTAGGGGATGCGGGGGAAGGGACCGTCGTCAAGCTTCTTGTGGCCGAACTTCTTGAAGGTGGCGAGAAGCACGTTCTCCACGACGGCGAAGACGTCGTCCTGCGTCGCGAAGGACATCTCGATGTCGAGCTGGTAGAATTCGCCGGGGCTGCGGTCGGCGCGGCTGTCTTCGTCGCGGAAGCAGGGCGCGATCTGGAAGTAGCGGTCGAAGCCCGCGATCATCAGGAGCTGCTTGAACTGCTGCGGCGCCTGGGGCAGGGCATAGAACTTGCCGGGGTGGAGGCGCGAGGGGACGAGGAAGTCGCGGGCGCCTTCGGGCGACGACGACGTGAGGATCGGGGTCTGGTACTCGTTGAAGCCGAGCTCCGTCATCTTCTGGCGCAGGAAGGCGATGACCTGCGAGCGCAGCACGATGTTGTTGTGGAGGTTTTCGCGGCGGAGGTCGAGGTAGCGGTACTTGAGGCGGAGATCCTCGGGACCGACTTCGTCGGCTTCGCCGGCGAGGTAGATCGGCGTCTGGTCGGCGGGCGACTCGAACTGGACGTCGTCCGCGACGAGCTCGACTTCGCCTGTCGGGATGTCGTGGTTGACCATCGCCTCTTCGCGCTTGACGACTTGGCCCGTCACGATGATGACGCTTTCAAGCTTGATGTCGGCGCAGGCCTGGAAGAAGGACCGCGACGGATGGACCACGACCTGCGTCCGCCCGTAGTGGTCGCGGAGATCGATGAAGAGGATGCCGCCGTGGTCGCGCTTGTGGAAGACCCAGCCGGCAAGACGGGCCGTCTCGCCGGCGTTGGCGACGCGCAACGCGCCGCAAGTGTGAGTTCTAAATTGGTGCATGGTGAAAAATCCTTTGGGAAACATTATACCACAACTTGGGTTTGTGGTAGAATGGCAGATATGAAGTGGCGTGTGTTTACAATTGTGTTCTTGCTTTCGCTTCCTGCGTGGATGGCGAAAGTGTCCGCCGTCCATGGGGAAGTCCTCATGCTTCGTTTGGTTTCCTGCGGCACGATTTCCCATTTCCGTTGATGCCCGTCCACAAGACAATCTGCCTTTTCCTTGCCGCCGCGACGGTCGCGCCGCTTGTCCGCGCCTTATGGCGGCAGGGGACCTTCGACGGAATTGTGTCGTGGTGGCGCAACGCCGCGTGCTCCGGTGACCGTCGGCTCGCCCGCTTTTGGCGTGTCCATTGCCGAGCTTGCCGAAATCCTCGCGGTCAGCAACGTTACCATTTACGCGCCGATGCAGGGGAGCTTTGGCTTCCTGCCGGAGGCCCGATGGGAGCGGTTCGCGGTTTCGCGCATCTGGACGGCGATGACGGAGCGCGGCACGCGCCTGGTGACATGGGAGGGCGCAATGCCTCTGCGCCTCACGGACAGTCCGGTGACATTCCAGGCGGAGTTCTTTGACGGCGGGGACGTGATCTACCGCTACGGCGGCATCCCGACGAACGAAGTCTCCGTCGGCGTCTTCCGCAACGGCGCGGCGCAGACGCTCGGTCTCGCGACCAACGCGACTTCTGTCCTGCTGAAATACATCGGCGACCTTGGTGACGGAAACGGCGACACCGATGGCGACGGACTCTCCGACTATGAGGAGGTCCGCGTGGGCACCGACCCGCGGGAGGCGGACACCGACGGCGACGGCATTGAAGACGCCGACGAGCTACGACTGTTTTTTTCCCCTGCCGATTTCGACACCGACGGCGACGGACTTGCCGACGGCATCGACCTTTCGCCGCTCGTTTCGTGCGGCGATGCCGCCGGCTTCTCCCCCGAATGGATCGCGGCCTCGTTTGAAAACGCCGCCGAAGTGTCGGGGAGGGGCTATGCCGAATACGTCCGCGAAGTCACGGGCGGGGACGGCGTTTGCTTCGCCTTCTCGGTGACCGTCGCCGCCCTCGACGAAAAAGGCCGGGCCTTCATCCGCGCGGGCGGCTACCAGCTGGTCGTGCGGCAAAAAGGCACGTATGCGTTTCCCTTGCTGAACGGCCCCGAACACGAATTCGAGGTTGTCCCGTCGTGCGGGGCCTCTTTTTCTGCAAGTTCGGCATCGGCTGTCATCTCGCCGCCTTCTTGCGGACGCCGGGGCGTAGTCTGCGCAAGGGCCGTGGGGCTGGCCGTTTCCGAATCGTGGCTGCACTATGGCTGGAGCGGCGAGACGCGCGAGGTTTCCGCAGCCGTATTGGGTGCGACGAACGCGGTCGTCGATTCGTGGTCGTGGCGGTGCGACGCGCCGGGCGTCGGCATCGCCGACCTGGGGCGGGGAGAGGCGCGGATCACGTGGGACTGGCCCCCGGAGTGGCCATACGCCGAATGGGAGACCGCCGAGGTCGAGGTGTCGTGCGTGATCGGCGACTGGGCGGCGACGAACACGGTGACGCTCCACTGCGGCAGCCACGGGGAGCCGCAGACGGGTGTTTCCGTCTCGATGCCCGGGGCGTTCTTCGCGAGCAACGCGGTCGATGTCGTGACCGTGTTCTCCTCGGACTTGCCGGCCTGCGGCACGGTGACGCTGTCGCGGCTGGGGGCGTACGACGGCTTCGCGCCGTCCATGCCCATCGCCCTTG
>JAZQOA010000067.1:0-36999 GCA_045627605.1 Kiritimatiellia bacterium
TGTCCCGGAGTTTGACATGGGGCATGACATGCGGTCCGGAGGCATGCGGGGCAAAGCCGTCTGAGCACCATTCCGGCGCGTTCCCGTGCATGTCGTAGAGCTTCCAGGCGTTGGGCTTCCCTTGGGCCACGGGGTGGAGGCGCCCGCCGCTGTTTTCCGCGCTCCAGCAGATGTCGTTTGTCACGGCCCCTTCAAAGCGGCGCCGCGAATTGGCGCGGCAGGCATATTCCCACTCGGCTTCAGTGGGGAGCCGGAAGGTCGAGCCGCCGGCAATGTCGAGGCCGTTCAGGATCTTGGCGATGCCCAAGGCTTCGACAAGGGTCAATTCCGCGGGGTGCGTATTGGTCGCGCTGCCAAAGCCATCGCCCATGATTGCGGCGGCCTGGGCCACGGTCAGTTCCGTCCGCGCCATCCAGAATCCCCTGCTGATCAGCACGGAGTTTGTCTGGATGTTCTGCACGGGTTCCTCCGTTTCGAGATATTCGCCGCTGTTGAACATGTAGTGCGGGCCCCAGCACCATGAAAACTCCATTTCGCTCCCGTCGGGAAGCGTGATTGCGCGGAGGGTGCCGGATTTCCGTTTTTGGATTTCAGGATCGACCTGCCGGAGGTCATAGGCGATCGCGCGCATGAAATCGCGCTGCAGCTCCTGAAAGGTTTTCTCCTCGCCGCCACCCTCTTTTCCCCCGTGCGCTTGCGCCGCGGCGAAGGCGCCGAGTGCCGCCAGGATGGTGGCTGCGGCAATCCAGGGGAGCTTTCGCCTGTGCGGTTTTGAAATCGCCTTGAGTTCGGCGGCGATCCTGACGGGATCGACGAGGCGTTCGTTGGGCTCCGGGGCGAGCATGCCTGTGAGAAGCTTGTCCCAGCGTGACGAGATGTGCTTGCGGTCGAAACTCGACGGCATCTTGAGGCTGCGCGGCCGCTGTCCCGTCAGCGCTTCGTAGAGGACGGCCCCGATGCTGTAGTAGTCTGTCGCCCTGGTGACGGGTTGCCCGTTTTGCTGTTCGGGCGCGGCGTAGGCGAAGGTGCCGACAAAGAGACCCCTCCGTTCGGAACTCGTTGTTGTAAGCGTGGCGGAAACCGACCCGTCGGCGTGGATCTTCTTGGCGACGCCAAAATCGGAGAGCACGACGCCGCCATCCGGCCTGAAGAGAATGTTCGCGGGTTTGATGTCGCGGTGGATGACGGGCGCGCTGAGCGAATGCGCGTAGGCGACGGCATCGACGAGGGCCAGCCCGATTCGGGCGACGGATGACTCGGGGAGGACTTTCCGCCCGTCGATGAGGTCGGCAAGGGAGAGGGCGCGCGGATTGTCGTCCCACATTTCCTTGTTGACGGGGTAGGGGCAGTTGAGCACGTTGTCGCAGATGAAGGCGAGTTCTTCGCGCGACACGAGGCAGGCTTGCGTGGCGTAGAACCGCAGGGATGTCGCATTGTCGATCCCGCTCCGGTAGATGGGCAGGATCGATGCGTGGTTTGACAACGCCAGGATCTTGGACTCGCGTTCGAAGCGCTTGCGCACGCGCTCCTCCGATTCCGCGTCGCCTCCGCGCTCGGCGAGGATCTTGAGGGCGACGTCGCGCCCGAGCTTGCTTTCGCGGGCGAGCCAAACCTCGCCCATCCCGCCGTTGCCAAGCTTGCGGGCAAGGACGAATCCATCGCCAAACGCCGCCCCCGGGAAAAGCCCTGGGATTTCGCCGTGGTCTTTTGAACCGCCGTTGCCTTCGCCGCTCATTCCCGCGACTCCTCCGTCAGCGTTTCAAGCAGGGATTCCAAATCGTTGCCGCTGGTTTTCCGGCGGGCTTCGTCAAGTTTCGCCCTGACGGCCTTGAGAATCCTGTTCTTGATTTGGTAAACGGCGTTGGGCTTGATTTTGAATTCCTCGGCGACTTTCTCGACGGGGAATTCGTCGAGGACGTATCTCCTGAAAATGGCCTTTGAGTTTGGCGCGAAATTGTTGTTTGCAAGCACGGACGAAAGCGCCGCCGACCAGATCTTGAGCATCAGCTCGTGGTCGCGGCGCATGCCGTCGATCGCGTCCTTGCATTCCGAGGCCTTGCGCTCGATGGTTCCGTTTTCATCGCCGTCGAGCGAGGGCATGGCGTTGGCCGCCTTGCTTTTCTGGTAGGCGATGACATGGTTGCGGACGACTCTTGCGAGATACCCCCTGAACGAGCCGCGCCGCTTGTCGTACTGGAACTTCGCCATGGCCTTGAGGACGGAGACAAAGGCTTCCTGCACGATGTCGTCCTGGTCGCAGTCGGGAATGCAGGCGAAATTCGATTTCGACATCCGGACGAAACGCCTGAGGATGGGTTCGTAGATTTGTGCGAACTCCTTGACGCGCGGCGATTCCGGGTTCGCTGAAATTTCCGCGATTAGCGACTCGGATGTCGTCACGAATTCGTTTTTGCCTTTTTTATTTTCCCCGGCCATTTCCCTTGCCTAATTATTATATCACGTTGACGACGATTTCCCCGGATTTTAGGGCGAGTGACGTGCCGTAGGGCCTGCTGAGCGCGTCGAGTCGCGCGAAGATGTCGGCCATTGTCTTCCCCGTGGCTTTTCGCGGGAGCCCGTTGCGGAAGTCCTTTCGCGCGAAGGCGAGGTCAACGGGGAGCATTTCGAGCGATACGAGCCGGCCGTTGGAGAACCGCATTTTGGGAACGACGGTGAGGAAGTTCGCGACATTGGCCTGCAACCCGATTTTGCCGCCACGCGAACGCGCCATGAGTCCTTCGTACGCCGTCGCATCATCGCGTACGCCGTATTTCTCCATGAAATCCGCCGGCAGGTATTTGACGCGCATGCCCTGGTAGATGAAGTCGCCAAGCGAATAGAAGATCGGTGCGCCAGCGTAGATTTCAAGCGGGCGCAGTTCATGTGCGCCGCCGCCGAAGATGGCGGCGGCCCCCGCGTCGACACAGGCGTGCGTGAGTTCGCGGAGGAATTCCGGGACCTCGCATTGCCTGGTGCCGTCGATCTCGTGGCAGTGGACGAGTACGAAGACGTAGTCGTAGCGGGCCTTGGCCTGGCGGATGGCGTCCGTGACGCGGGCGAGGTCGGCCTTGTTGCATTCGGAGTCCTTCTTCGAGCCGTCGAAGCAGAACTTGACGCCGCCGAAGGTGTAGACGCCGTCGGGGTCGGGCTTGTCGAATCCGTCGCGGACAAGGAGCTCGCGGTAGGCGTTGATGCCGGTGGCCTTTGCGACGTCTTGAAGCGCCTTGAGGTCTGCGGGTGCGAGCCGGAAGTAACGCGTGGAGCGGACGTAGTTGACGCCGGGCCTTGCCTTCGATCCAAGCGATTTGCGCCCGGCGCGCGAGGCGTTGTCGAACGATGTTGTGACCGCGATGACCGCGGCGGTGCCGTTGGGCGTCTTGATGATGGCGGGGGCGGCGGCTTCGGCGAGGCTGCGTCCGGTGCCCGCGAAGGCGAGTTTGCGCTTTTTAAGCTCGCGGATGGTGGAGAGCATGCCCTCGAAGGAATAGTCCATCGAGTGGTTGTTGGCCGTGCCGTAGAAGTTGAAGCCGTAGCCCAGCATGCTTTCGAAGGCTTCGGGTTCGGTGTTGAGCCAGGTGCCGCCGCTATAGGCCGAGGCGTAGCCTCCGAAGGCCCCCAGGTTGGTTTCGAGGTTGGTGGCGCGGAGATCGGCGTCCGCCATGTAGTCGCGGATGCGCGCCAAGTCGGTGGCGTAGTCTTTTGGGAAGGGAGCGACCATCAGGGAGTCGCCGGTTGCCGTGGCGGTGAAAATCGAGGAGGACATGGGAGAGGGGAGAGTTGTGTGTGAAGAGTTGGGGGGAAAGTTAGCCGTGCATTTCACGGGGAGGGGAATCGGGGAGGAGGAGGGTGCAGACCGTGCCTTCGGGGACTGAGACGTCGGCCTTGCACTTGCCGTTTTCAATGCGCCAGGCGGCATCGATGAAGCCATGTGGCGTGGGGACGCGGCCTGCGGCATGGGTTACGGACGTGGCCCTTGGCGGACGGAAGACGAAGTGCGCGTAGCCGGGTGCCGTAGGCGCGACGCCAAGAAGGTGACGCGAGAGAAGTCCGGAGATGGATGTGTCGGGGTGGGCTTCGTCACCCCATTCGCGGGTGTTGAGGTACATGCACTCGTAGGTGGTGCGGAGGCCCTGCCACGCGGGATCGAGAATCTTTGCCCAGTTGTGCTCGTAGATCGCGGCGACGGCTTCGTCGGCGAGCCCGCTTTCAAAGAGGGCGCGGATGGCGACGGCCTGGAACTTCGCGTGCCAGATGCGCTTGCGGAGCGCGGCGGGATAGGGCCCGGCATCGGCGGGGCAGAGGGCGTGCCACAGCGCGGTACCCTCTTGGTCGAGCACGGGGTCTTCGAGCGATTTGACGAGTCCGCCGCCCGGGGCTGCGAAGTTGTTCGCGAGGACGGCGCGGAGTTTTTTTGCCGCCGCCGCGTACCGTACGCTGTTCTTGGACGAGAGCTCTGCCATGCGGTTGAGGCAGCCCAGCAGGAGGACGTTCATGTACGAGCGGTGGTGGGTGGACTCCGCGCCGAAACGGAGCGCCCCGGCGTTCTTCGAGGTCTCGGGGCGCTGCTCGAAGATCCCGTCTTCGCGGCAGTGGGCGAGGAGATAGTCTGCCAGGCGTTCAAGCGCGGGCAGGATTTCGGCCATGAGCTTGTCGTCGCCCGTGTGGAGATGGTAGTTGTAGGCGACGGGAATGAGCCACGCTGCGAACTCGTCGGACTGGAAGGGGCCGTAGTCGCCGCTTTTGAGCGGGCCGTGGCTTTCGGGGTAGGGGCAGGCCTGGACGTAGCCTTCGGGCATCTGGTTCTCGGCGAGCATGCGGATCGAGCCCGGCATGTAGGGCGAGTTCGGTGCGAAGGCGTAGTACATGTTGAGGTCCGCCCACCAAAGGTCGCCGGACCAGACGAGGCGGTCGCGTTTCGCACCGTCCGAGAGGTAGGCGTGGGACGGCCCCAGGATCTTCGTGGCGTTGCCGTCGCGGACGGCCAGGGACTGTCGCCTTGCGGGAATCGCCGCGAGCTGGCAGGTGCGGACGCCGGCCTTCCAGATGGCGTCGAGGCGCCCGTCGGAGCAGGTGAAGGAGCCAACGGGCTGTTCCTCGGAGTGCGTTCCGCGGTTTTCGAAGCGGAGGTTGGCGATCTTGACGGACGCCCCGGGTGTTTCGAGGAAGACCTTGGCGTAACGGACGAGTCCCTGCTGGAGCGGGGCGGAGTAGGTGCCTGTCCGCGTGATTTGGAAGGTGTCGAAGCGGTTGTCGCTGGCGGGGAGGATGGGGAGGATGACGTCTTCGCCGAGGTAGGTGGCGCGCGTCTCGTGCCAGAAGTCGCCCTTTTCGCCCAGGCCGTCGGGGTGCGTCGCGTAAACGAGGCGCACGACCGGCTCCCCGGTGAAGGCGGCGACTTCGAAAGTCGGGTAGCCACCGACGCCGTCGGGGCCGAAGTCAATGCAGTCGATTTCTGTCATTTCGCCTTTTCTCCTTTGCACTTGGCGTCGGCGGGGATGGGACCGGGCCTGCGGCGGGGGCCGATGTCCGCGATGTCTATCGGTCGGAAGCCGAGCTTGAGCGCGGGCGAGCGGGGGGAGAGCGCATAGTCGTGTTCCGCGGCGTTTTTGAAGAGCGGGTCGGCGTATGCCGAGTGGAGATCCTGCCCTGCCTTTCTGCGCCATTCGTCCCAGGGGACGAGTTGCGAGCCGAAGCGGACGTCGGCGAGCTTCATCTTGGGGTTGAAGTAGATGTTCCAGTCGCACAGCGTCGTCTTGCGGAGCTTGCGCGAACGTCCCGGGAAGTAGGTGAAGTCATACTCTTCGGAGTCGTCCCAGTTTCCGGTGTGGAGCTTGCCCTCGGTCCAGTAAACGATGTTGTTGTAGAAGGAAAACGAGACATGCGGCTCGCGCCGCGAACGGGCGACCTGGTCGATGCGTCCGCCGCCGAAAATGTTGTTGCGGATCGTGACGTCGCGTCCGAAGTGCATGTGGTAGCAGGAGAACTTCGTGTCGTAGACGATGTTATCCTCGACCAGAATGCCGGTGGAACCCTCGTCGTTGTAGAGCCCCCAGCCGCCGTAGTAGCGGGCGTCGATGCCGTGGATGAGGTTGTGGCACATCTTCGTGCCGGGCGAGACGCCAAGCGTGTAGATGCCGCCCATGTCGGAAAGCAGACCCTTGCCGATGTCGTAGATGTGGTTGTCCGTGATTTCGTTGTCGCGCGCCTCGCTGTAGAGATAGCCCCAGACCCAGCCGACGGAGACGCCCGAGTAATAGCCGTCGTGGATGGCGTTGTGGTGGACCCTTGTGCCTTCCGCGTTGCGGATCAGCACGCCGACCGCGCTGGGGAAGTCGAGGCCGTAGTCGCAGATTTCGCAGTCGGCGATTTCGTTGCCCCTTACGCGATCGCAGGGGGTGGGCAGGGCGTTGTCAAAGTCGGGATTGGACTTGCGCTGCTCTTCGGTCGGGCGCGGCGTACCGCTGTCGAGGTGGAAGCCGCCCGCGCCGAGATTGTGCAGGCGGCAGCAAAGGAAGGCGTTGTCGCGCGCACCCGCATGGAGGGCGACGGCATAGCCGGAGAGATTTTTGAATTCGCAGTTTTCGAAGACGCAGCCCTCGGCGTGTGCGAGGTTGATCGCCGCGTCGATGGTGTAGGAGGCCTGGCAGTCGTTGCGGTCGCCGTGCGCGAGTTCGAACTGGGCGTCCGCGAAGACGACGCCGCGGAAGGCGACGCCGACGGCGCCGTCGATAGTGGCGAGCTTGCGGAGGCAAGGTGCCGTAACCTTGGCCGTCGTCAAGTCCTCGCCCTTCTTCGGCAAGTAATAGACCGTCTTCTTCGCGTAGTCGAGCGCCCACTCGCCGGGCTCGGAGATGATTTCGCGGAGGTTCTCGATCCGGTAGATGGAGTCCGAGGGGCAGCGCCGGAGCATGACGTCGAGGTTCAGCCAGGTCTTGCCGTCCTCGACCGTCACGGACTTCGGGATGACGTGCGAGTCAACCCAGATGTGGTACATGATCACCTCGCCGTTGGCAAGGTTCCAGGCTGGGTTGATGTCGCCTGGCTTGATTTCGAAACGGGGGCGCTCGGTGTTGTAGTAGAACTTCATCCAGTCCTCGCCCTCGGCGGGCTTGAGCTCGCAGGCTGTGAAGAAGTCCTTTTTCGGGAGGCGGGAGCGCGGACGGGGCGCATCGTTGACGCAGAGCATGCGGAAGCCTTTTTCGCGCGACGCAACCCAGCGCACGGGGGCGGACCACACGCCATCCTGTTCCCTGCGCCAACCGGTGATTTCGCGCGCGCCGGAGACGATGGCCTTGCCGGGATGTTCGGCCTCGATGGAGACGCCGGAATCTGCGGGGCCGAATCTTAGGGTTTTCGAAAGGCGGTGGATGCCGTCCGCGAGGATGATTTTCGCCCTTGGGCCGGCTTTGCGCGCCGCGAGTTGTGCCTGCGCGATTGTCGCGAAAGGACGGGCCTTGCCGCCCGCCGCCTTATCGTCGCCTGTCGGCGAGACGAAGAAAGATTTTACCATGGAAGCTCACTTGTTGTTGCCGCATTGCGGATATCCTGTCAATTCTATCCGTTGGCGAAAGTAAAATCAATTCCTATTGCCCCTCTGAAGTCCAATCCACCTTGTTGGTGTCAATCCCGGCGTAAAGCGAGATTGCTATGTTCAGTATGGCAAAGGATGCCGCGCAAAGAGCCTTGTTTATCATTCCGTTTCTCCTTCCGTGATGAAAGTTGCCGATGCGTTAACCCTTTTTACAAAACCGACACCGAATTTTGTAATTGAAAAGAGCCGTCGGCTAACGGTTAAGCATTCTTTTCCCGAAGGGAGTAGCTTGTTCGTTTGAATTTCTCAAGATTTTATGCGAAATTTGGGTAAACGATCCTGTTGCGTAGAATACATTGCTGCTGATCGCCACGCCGTAATAGTCGCCTCGCTGGTATTTGGGAGGTTGTTCGAACGTGAGAATATGTTGAAAATAACTCCGGTCCCCCAATGAAAGTTTTCGTTCAAGGCTGTTGCAACAGTATTGCCAAATTCCGCATCGCGTAACAAAACCGTTCGCACCTCGTTGGTGTGGGCAGAATGATGGCGGCAAGTGATAAGATAAACCGTGTTTATGTTTCCAACATTTCGCCAGGCCACAATGTCAAGACTGTTGGTCGTCGACGAAGAGATCCAGGCAAAATTCGTCGCGGCAATGGTGAAGCCATCGCGAATCAAATCTTCGGAAAGCAGGGAAATGTTCGAGTCTGCCGAAGTTGAATGTGAAGGTGCAATGCTGGCGGATGCATTGTTCGTGATGCAGAACGCCAAATTCGTAATGTTTGGATCCATGGGATCGATTGAAGTTCCCGCAAACGCGGCGGAAGCGCAAAGAATGACAATACCTATTGCCTTTTTCATTGAACAACTCCTTTACTGTCCTTGAGAATGACATCTCCGGACAAACTACGCGTGATACTTGCCCCGAACTTGCGTATGGTCACGGTGCCATTTTCGTCAAGTTCGAGGAGGAGAAAATGTAAACTGTAAAGGCAAATTCTCCGCATGGGAGTAGTATGGCAAAATGAGGGGACCCCGTGTAATCTTATCGCAATCTACCTGCCGGTTGCGCAGTCTTTCACGACAACGTAAGAAACGGCGAAAATAGTCGACCGACGGCAACAAGCCCTACAAGGCGCCATGGGAAGATTCCCGAAAGGAGCGCGTCAAATGCGCTTTCGTTTGTTCCGCCTGCCAAATTCGGCGCAAAATTTGCGCAAACACTCAAATGTTTTGCAGGATTGCTGAGCGCCGTTGATTTTCACATGTTTGGATTTGCGCACGTTTAATTCTTTATTGCAAAACATTAAGGTATTGTAAGCTGGATTTTTCTCCGGGGTTGGCATGGGTCGTGCTATTCTTATGTCGCGACACAACGACAATAAGGAAAGGAACGGCATGGAAAAAATTCAAAGACTTTTGATGAAAACGAATTGACAAATAAATTTTATTTGATAAACTATTTGCCTCTTTTTCGCGAAAGTGCGCGTGTTCCCTTTCGCCTGTTTATTCTCGGGTTGCTTGTCGAACCCGATTCGCCCGGAGGTCTTAATCCGGTTTTGGTCGAGAGACCGTTCCCTTGTATCGCCCGTGTTTTACGCGGGGTAAAATGTTGTGTGCTGGTACGCCTTGGATGCGTGTCCCTGGCGGGTGGTGGTGGTTCTGTCCGGATTGGCAGGCGGGTGCCGTTTGCCGTCTTAAGAATGGGGTAAAAACGACGATGATCAAAAATACTTGCGAGTTGGCTGGTTTTGTCGGGGAGGAGGACGAAAGGGAAGGGAATGTGGCCGGGGAAAACACGGGCGCCTTGTTCCTGTTGAGGAGGAACATTGGCCGTTACCCCAGGCTTTCGTCGGGAGAGACCCTTTCCCTTTTCAGAAAGATGTCCTTGGCCAAGGAGGAGGACCGGATTGCCATCAGGACCAAGATATACTGTGGTAACATGCGTTTGATCGAGACGGTCGCGAAATCGTATTACGGCAAGGGCGCTTGCCTTTCTGACGCGGATCTCGCCATGGAGGCGGCCCAGGCGCTTCTTCTCGCCATTGACAAGTTTGATGTTTCAAAGGGCTACAAGTTCTCCACCTATGCGTTCAAGTACATTCGCGGAATTCTACTGCGTGCTCTCGCCAAAGGTTCGCGCCTGATTCACCTTCCAGAAAGCATGATCGACGAGTTGCGCGCCATTGAAAAGGCGGAAAGCGAGTTGGAAAACGAAATCTTCGGGACGCCTTCGGACTGCGCCATTGCAAAAAGGGCCGGCCTTGGTGTCGACCGCGTCCAAAAGGTCCGGACGGAGTGTCGGGGTGTGCTCTCGTATGATGCCCCGATTTCCAACGAGGGGGATTGCGAGGATTCCCTATGGGATCAGTTTGCCGACCCGTCCTTGCCGACTCCGGCCGAACGTTTGGAATTCTACGAGGAGACTGAGAAATGGAATCGGCTTCACGAGCAACTTGGCAAGGTGATGGACGAACTTTCCCCGCGTGACCGCAACATTGTCCAGTTGCGTTTCGGCCTTGGGGGGAGAAGGCCCATGAAACTGGCTGACATTGCAAGGCAGTTTGGAATAACCCGCGTCCGCGCCGGGCAGATCGTCAAAGCGGCGCTTGCCTTTCTCGGCAGGCGTCTCGCTCCTTCTGCCGCGTAGGCAGGGGCCCTTATCGCTGCATCAGGACGGCGGCGCGTGTCGCGCCGTCCGCCTCGTAGGCTTCGGCGGCGGTGCATTTGCCCGAGGCATTCTCGAAGATGATCATCGAGGCTGTTGAGAAGACCTGCCGCCAGCCTCCGGAGATGAGTGCCGCGCCGATTTCGGAAAGCGCGGCGTCGGGTGCGAGCGGTGTCTCGTAAACGGAGAGAACAGCCTTGGTCTTCTTGTTCTCGGCGCGGAAGACGAGGGTGCCGCCGGCAAAAGGCTCCGCCATGCGGATTTCCTCGACGTGGCTTTTCCGGCGCGGCGCGGCGACGCGCATGTAGTATTCGCCCATCGCCCCGGCGGCGGCAAGGGCGGCGAGGACGGCGAGAAGAAGGGGACGGCCGCTTTTCATTCCGTCGCGCCTCCAATTCGCAGGCCCGGCATCCAGACTTCGCCGCGGACCGTGATGTTTTCGCGCTTGCCGTCGAATACCCAGTCCTTCATCGCCTTTGAAAGCTCGACCTTTGATTCCTCTTTTTCGCTGAGGAAGCCAAGCGCCAAGTCCGACTCGGTTGTCTCGACCGTTGGCAGGGCTGGAGGTTCGGGCAGGTCAACGTCGGTGACCTTGTGTTCGATGGCCTGTTTGCCGGCCTTGCCCCGTATCTTCGCGTAGATTTCGCCGCGTCGACCGGCGAGGCCGATGAACTCGGTGATGCCAGTAATGACGATGACGATGGCGAAAATCGCCACGACGAACTCGATCATGGCCTGGCCGGAGGCGGATGGAAGTCGGCGCGCCATTGTCAGTGCCCCCTCCTTGTGCCGCCACCGTGATGGCCGCCGGGTTTCGACGGCAGGGTGCAGAGGTGGTGGTTCTTCACAAGCCAGTCGCTGCCGGCCTGTCGGAATTTCTGGTTTTCGAAGCGCTTGATCAGCTGGCAGTAGCGGCAATCGGTTTCCGTCTGCCCCGACGCGGTGTAGGCGGGCAGGTGCTCGTCGGTGTGCTCGCGCCACTTGATGTCGAAGGAACCGTCGCCGCCCATTGAGGCGGCGTCAATCGGAATGAGCCTGACGTCCTGGAAGGATGGCAGGACGAGCCTGTAGGCGTTGGGCCGGATTTTGTCGCCGCCGTTGGGATCCTCGATGTAGCCGAAGGGTTTGGCCGCAGCGGTCCAGACGATTTCCTTGACGTCTTCCTCGACTTCGCCGTCGGCCCCCTTCGTCTCCGGCGAGGAGAGCATTTTGACGTCAAAGTAGAGGCGCGTCACGGCATCCGCCCCCGTGTAGTTGTATTCGTCGCGGACGGAGCCCGCGAGCGGCAGGAAATCTTCGTCGCCGTAGGTCATGCCGGGCCAGTAGTCCTCCCAGTCGCCCTGGTCGTAGACATACCAGTTGTCGGCGATGGCGAAGGCGTTGGTCGAGAGCGTGGCGACGGCTGCCGTGCCGCCGGCCTGTTGCTCGACGGCGGCGCGGATGACTTCCTCGAGTCCGCCGGTCTGGCCGAGCCGGTAGTGGCGGATGTCGAGCCCGACGCCGAAGATCTCGCTGTTCCTGTAGTGCGGCGGGTTTGGCGGGGGGATCGGGCCGAAGAAGGTGTAGTCGGTGAATTCATCGAGAATCGTCCGTGTGGAGTCGCCGCTTCCCGTCGCGTAGTTGAGGTAGAACCAGCACCAGTCGCGGCCGGCGACCGCGTCGTAGAAGCCCTTGTCGAGGAGGATGTGGCCGCTTGTCACGTCGCCGAAGAACTCGGCGTTGTCCGGTGCGGCGACGATGCCGTCCTTGGCGATGTCGAGAAGCGCGTCGTGGTATTCCCGCCAGGCGCCGGGGTAGGGTTCGGGGAAGAGAATCGCGCCGCCAACGGGGTTGGCGTACTTGAGCACCTCCTCGGCGTGTTCCTTCATGAGGCGCGTGAACTCGTCGCGTTCCTTCGCCCCGTTTTTCCGGGCGGCGACTTGCGCGGCGGCGAGTCCGGTAAGCGGCCCCGTGAAACAGAGCCGCGCCTGCATGTTGGTGATGGCGTCGATGGTGAAATCGTCGAGCGCGTCGAGCGCGACGACATGCATGACGTTGAGTTCGCCGACGAGGTTGAGGGTGTTGCCCTGCCAACGGGCGGCGGCGAGCGCGGCGGCGTCGCCGGCGTTCTGGGCCTTCGTCTTCCCCGTCACCAGCATGTGGAGGTCGACGTTCCAGAGGAAGGCGACCGCCAGCACGACCAGCGCCATCAAGACGAACACGACGGCCTGGCCGGAGCGACCGGGTCTGCGTGCTGGCGGCACTGGGCGCGGGGTGTCCATTTAGTCCTTCACGCGGCGGAAGTAGTCGATCGTCACGCGCGCCACGGTGGGCGAGAGCGCGATCAGGGCGACGAGGTTCGGGAAGGCCATCAGGCCGTTGAAGACGTCCGCCATGCCCCAGACGCACTTCAGGGTGAGGTAGGGGCCGCAGAAGACCACGAGGACGTAGAGCACGCGGAAGACGAGGAGCGGTTTTTTCTTGCCGGAACCGACGAGATATTCGAGGCACTTCTCGGAGTAGTAGTCCCAGCCCAGAATCGTCGTGAAGGCGAAGAAGGTGAGGGAGAGCATGAGGAAAAGCGGGGCGATGAAGGTCGCCTGTGGCACGAAGGAGAGGCCGCGCGAGAAGGCTTCGATCGTGATGTCGACGCCTTCGAGGCCGAGCTCGGGCGACCAGGCGCCGGTCGTGACGATCGTGAGGCCGGTCATCGTGCAGATGATGATCGTGTCGATGAAGGTGCCGGTCATGCAGACGAGGCCCTGGCGGGCGGGCTCGTTGGTCTTGGCTGCGGCGGCGGCGATCGGGGCGGAGCCAAGGCCGGCCTCATTGGAGAAGATGCCGCGGGCGATGCCCTTCTGCATCGCGATGAAGATGGAGCCGACCGCGCCGCCGGTGAACGCCTGCGGGTTGAAGGCCGACTTGAAGATCAACTCGATGGCGGCGCTCAGGTGCGAGAGGTTGCCGAGGAGGATGAAGGCGCAGATCAAGACGTAGAAGATGGCCATGAAGGGCACGACGACGGTCGAGACGCGCGAGATGCTCTTGAGCCCGCCGATGAGGACGAGACCCGCGCAGACCGTGACGATGAGTCCCGAAATGACGACGGGAACCGAGTAGGTCGTTCCGAAGAGCGGGATGCCGGTGTTGGGATCGGCGGGGTTGAAGGCGGGATCGAAGAAGCGCTGCACGGCGGAGGTGATGCCGTGGATTTGGGTGATCGTGCCGATGCCCATGATGCCGGCGAGCGTTCCGAAAACCGCGAAGAGGATGGCCAGCCATTTCCAGTTCTTGCCAAGACCCTTTTCTATGTAGTAGAAGGGGCCGCCAAGAATCGTGCCGTCGGGCTTGATCTCGCGGTACTTGACGGCGAGCAGACCTTCCGAGTATTTCGTTGCCATGCCGAGGAAGGCGGCGACCTCCATCCAGAAGAGGGCGCCGGGGCCGCCCATGCCGATGGCCGTTGCGACGCCGACGATGTTGCCGGTTCCGATCGTGGCGGAAAGCGCCGTGCAGAGGGCGCCGAAGGAGGTGACTTCGCCCTTGCCGTCTGCTTCGGTGTCGAACATGTAGCGCAGGGCGCGTTTGAGGTTGATGACGTGGAGCAACCTGATGGCGCCGGTGAGGATGAGGCCGGTGGCGAGGATGGCGATGATCAGGGGGACGCCCCAGACGATGTCGTCAACCTGGCCGACCTTTTTGGTGAAACCGTCGAGCCACGAGGATTTGGCCTCGACGGAGGCGGCGACGGGCTTGGCGGGGTCGGCCGAGGAGGCCTGCTCGACGAGTGCGGCGTCCTTGGCGCTGAGCGTGGCCACAGCGGGGGCGGCTGGCAGGGCGGCCGTCGTTTCCTGCGCGGGGCAGAATGTCGTGGCGGCGGCGAATGCCAAAATGGCGATGATGCTTGTTTTCACCTTGTTTGTTCCTGTGTTGGGGATGTTGTTGAAATTTACCAAACGTCGCGTGAAGTGTCAAATTTTGAGAAAACTCGCCTTGGCGAATTTTTCGGCGCTGACTTCGGCGTGGTCCTGGGACTTGGCGCGCGGCTTGGATTTCGCCGGGGTGGCGCCTGGCACCGTCGGCTTGACGAGGGCCTTGAGCTTGGCCTTGAGTTCCGCGATTCCCGTACCTTCTGCGGCGGAAATGGCGATGGCCGACCTGCGCGCAGTCTTCTCAAGTTTGGCGAGGTTGGCCTCGGCACCGGGGACGTCCATCTTGTTGGCGACGAGAATCGTCGGGCGCTTGAGCATGTCGGGGTCGTAGCTGCGGATTTCGTTGCGGAGCGCCTTGTAGTCGTCCCAGGGCGTGCGGTTGTCGATGCCTGCGCAATCGACGACGAACATCAGCACCTTTGCGCGGGCGATGTGCTTCAGGAAGTCGATGCCCAGGCCGACGCCCTCGTGGGCGCCCTCGATGATGCCGGGGATGTCCGCCACGCGCAAGGTGGAGAAATCGTCGAAAACAACGGTGCCGATAATTGGGTTGAGCGTGGTGAAGGGATAGGCGCCGATTTTCGGTTTCGCCTCGCTGATGGCGGTGAGGAGCGACGACTTGCCGGCGTTGGGAAAGCCGACGAGGCCGATTTCAGCGATGACTTTGAGCTCGAAGCGGAAGGTGAATTCCTCGCCGTCCTCGCCCGGGATGAAGCGGGTGGGGGCCTGGTTGGTGGAGCTCTTGAAATGCACGTTGCCGAGACCGCCGCGGCCGCCCTTGGCAATGACGACTTCCTGGCCGTCCTCGACGACGTCGAAGCGCACCTCGCCGGTTTCCTCGTCGATGACCGAGGTGCCGCAGGGCACCTTGACGACAAGATCCCTGCCGTTGCGCCCGTACATCTGCTGGCCGCGGCCCTGCTCGCCGTTTTCCGCGATGAGATTCGGGGAGTAGAAGAGGGAGATCAGGGAGTCCTCGTGGCGCGAGCCGACCAGCACGACGCTGCCGCCGCGCCCGCCGTCGCCGCCGTCCGGCCCGCCAAATTCGATGTGGGCCTCGCGCCTGAAGCTGGCCGAACCGTCGCCGCCGCGCCCGGCGCGCACATGCACCGTCGCGCAGTCAATGAATTGCCGTTCCTTCATGGCTTGTCTTCCCCGTGGAGTTCCAAAAAAGAAAAACCGGAAGTCGCGTGAATCGCGGCCCCCGGTTTGTCTCGGTCAAAGGCGGAACTACGCCTTCGGCTTGATTGCGACGACCGCGCCTTCCTTCTGGAAGTCGACGATGCCGTCGACGAGGGCGAAGAGCGTGTGGTCGCGGCCCGTGCCGACGTTGGCACCCGCGTGGATCTTTGTGCCGCGCTGGCGGACGATGATCGAACCCGCGGAGACGGCCTCGCCGTCGTAGGCCTTCACGCCGAGGCGCTTGGCGTTGCTGTCGCGGCCGTTGGTCTTGTGTGCTGAACCTGCCATTTCAAATTCTCCTTTGCGTTAGGCGATCGCCTTGACGGTCACTTTGGTGAGCTGCTGGCGGTGGCCGACCTTGCGCTCGTAGCCTTTCCTCCGGCGCTTCTTGAAGTTGACGACCTTCTCGCCGAGCTCGTCGCCGACGATTGTGAGGACAACCTTGGCGCCTTCGACGTAGGGCGCGCCGATCTTGAGGTCCTTGCCGTCGGAAACGGCCAGCACCGAGGTGATCTCGATGTCGCCCTCTCCGCTCAAACGCTCGACGTCAAGCGTTTCACCGACCGTTACGCGGTACTGCTTGCCGCCGGTCTCGATGACTGCGTATGCTTCCATGATGCCTGTTCTTCCTTGAGTAAACGCCTGCCAACGCGTCGGGAGTTGGGGTTGGCTACGGCAACCTTAAAAATGTAAGTGAATATTATACCCCAAAGTCAAAGGCTCGTCAAATGCCGGGCGCTATTTGAGGAGCGACTTGACGAATTCCAGTCCCTTGCTGAGACTTAGCGTTGCGCGGGGGCGGGCTGGCGGCACGTAGACGTTCTTCGGGCGCGGCTGCATGGCGCGGGTCTTGAGCTCCGAGAGCGAGTCGATGTGGAGGGTCGTGTCGCAGATTGTGCCGACCTTGGCGCGTTCAAGTTCCTTGAAGCTTGAAAGCGGGAAGAGCACGCCGCAGTTGTGGAGGTAGATGTTGCGCTTGACGAAGGGGATGAGGCGGCGCACCTTGATGCCGAACCCGAATTTCCAGACGCGTTCCTTCACGGAGCAGACCTTGTCGTTCCTCCATCTTTTTTCGTCGGGAAGGGCCGCGTCGTCGGAGACGAAGAGCGCGTTGCGTCCTTTCCTCACGCTGCCGCGGTAGACGCAGAGCCTCCAGGTGCGCCCCTCGGGTCCTTCGACCGTCGCCATCGCGTAGGCTTCGCGGGCCTTGTGTACCTGCACGTAGTCGGTGACCTTGACGACGCAGGCGAGGGGGAGGCCTTCGGGCCGGGTGTCGCCGCCGCCGGCGCGGAGGTTGTCGAGGATGGCGATGGCTTCGAGATCCTCGGCTGTCTTGGGCGGTTTTTCGCGGGCGGGTTCCCTTGCGGCGCTGTTGTCGCTTTCGTCGTCCATTTTTTGTGCCTTTTTCCGTCAGGCGTGGTCAAGCTGGCCCTGGTAGAGCTTGCGCTGGATCTTGAGCGCGGCGGTGCGCTTCAACGGTTCGAAGCGGATGTCGAGCTTGCGCGGGTGCTTGTAGGTGGCGAGGTCGCCACACTGGGTCTGGACAATGGCGCGCACCTCGGACATGATCTCCCTTTCCGTCAGGGCGCTGCCGTCGGCGCGCCTGAATTTGTCCTTGTCTGGCACGATGATGGCGCCGACTTTTTCACCGACTTCCGTCTGGTCGCGGTAGCCGAGCACCAGGACGTCGAGGAGCCGTTCGTCGCGCGCGATGCATTGCTCGACCTCCTCCGGGTAGATGTTCTTGCCCTCGCGGTTGACGATGAGCGCCTTTTTGCGGCCGCGAATCGTTATGTAGCCGTCGCAGTCGATCGTCGCGAGGTCGCCGGTGTGGAGCCAGCCCCCGGCCAGCGCCTCGGCGGTGTCGTCCGGGCGGCCAAGGTAGCCCTTCATGACGATGGGGCCGCGCACGACAAGCTCGCCCACGCCGTGTTCGTCGGGGGCGTCGATTTTGGCTTCGATGTTGGGCAATGCCGGGCCGATCGTGCCGATCTTCGCCTTGCGCGGCGCGCAGATGGAGACGATGGGCGAGGCTTCGGTGAGCCCGTAGCCTTCGACGACGGGGATGCCGAAGCGCCGCATGATCGCGATGACGTCGGTCGAGCAGGGGGCGCCTCCTGTGATGACGAGGCGGAGGCGTCCGCCAAGCGAACGGAGAATCAAGTGCTTGACGAGCCCGCGGAGGTGGAAGGCCTGCAGGAAGAGCAACGCCCGGTTGGTGCGGAGCGCCGTGTCGATTTTCCCCGCGAACTTCTCGACGAGGAGCGGCACGGCCATGAGAATCGTCGGCGAGAAAATCCGCATGTCCTCGGCGACGGTGCGCAGGGAGCGCACGAACTGCAGGCGGCCCCGGCACGTCAGGCAGACGAGGAAATTGGCGGTAAAGGAGAAGGCGTGGAAGAGCGGAAGCACCACGAGAAAGCGGTCGCAGGCCTTGAAGACGGGGATGGCCTGGGCCGCGCCGGTGGCGTCGGCGTGGAAGTTGCCGTGGGTGATGAGCGCGCCCTTGGGGCGGCCCGTCGTGCCGGACGTGTAGATGATTGCCGCCACGTCGCCGGGCTGGGCCTTGACTTTTGCGTAGCGGCCCTCGTCGGTTTCGGCGCGCTTGGCGTCGATGCCGATGCGCTGGGCGATTGAGAGGCAGGTGCGCCCGCAGATTTCGTCGGGGACTTTGCCGTCTTCGCAGTGGTGGAGGAAGACAGTCGTGACAAGGGGCAGGTCCGGGAGGATGCCTTCAAGGAGCGGAAGGTGGGCGGCGTCGGTGACGATGGCGCAGGCCCGTGAGTCCTTCAGGATGTAGGTGACTTCCGCCGCCCGAAGCTTGGGGTCCATCGGCACGACCGGCACGGCGGTGCCGGTCAGGGCGAGGTAGGTTTCGATCCACTCGTGGCAGTTTTCGAGGAGAAGGGCTACCGGATTGCCGCGCGGGGCGACGCCGGCGACGGCGAAGAGCTCCGCCACGCGGCGGACGGCCTGTTCTGTCGCGGCGTAAGACAATGAAATACGCTCGCCTTCGACGAGGTGCTCCATGAAAACGCGGGAAGGGGAGGCCTTGACCGCTTCGTCGAAAAGCGAGCGTATTGTTTGTTCCATCGTGGGCGCGGAGTTAGTCTTCGATGTCGTCCTGTCCGTAGGCGATGTCGCTGAGGATGGCGTCGAGGCGCTTGGAGGTGAAGCCCTTGCTGTTGAGATTCCAGTTGATCCAGTCGGCGAAGGCCGCCGAACTTTCCATCTGGGAGAGCTGGCTGGCTACGGCTTCGCGCGCCGAGGCGGCCTCAAAGGAGTCTGCGGGCTCGCGGTTCTCGACATAGGCGACGACGGCGCCGCCGAAAACGTTGATTGGCTTCGAGAGGTCGCCTTTCTTCACGCGGATGACTTCGGGGACGATGGCGCGGGCGTTGTCAAAGGGATCGGCCCCGAGCGACGTGGCCGAGAAGGTGATGGAGGTGGAGACGTTGAGGGCGAGGTCGCCGCAGGCTCCGGCAAAATCCTTGGCGGACATGGCGGCCTTGATTTCGCCGGCGATCTTTTCGGCGTCGTCGGAGAAGAGCTTGGCGCGCTTTTCGGCGGTGACGAGCGGGACGAGCGTGTCCTTGAGCGACTCGAAGGTCGGCGTGTGGGCGAGGTCGTTGGTCATGACGCGCATGAGGTAGACCTGGCGTTTGCCGCGGGCGATGCCGTAGAGCGCGTCGGCGCGCTGGAGGTCGAGGTCGCTGGCGCACTCGCGGAACTCCTCGATGGCGGCGGCTTCGACGCCGGGGATGTAGCCCGAGTCAAAGGAGAAGAGCGGGGTGTCGGCGGTCTTGAGGCCGCGGGCCTTGGCGCGCCAGGTGAAGGTTTCGAGGTCGTTGGTGGCGACGGCGTCCATGAAGGCGGCGAGGTTGGTGACGGCGACATGGGCCGCCTCGACGAGGACGAGTTCGTCGCGGATCTGGTCCCTGGCCTCATCGAGCGTAAGTTGCTCGACGCCGTTGGTCCCCTGGCGGGTGTAGCGCGAGGGGTCGCTCTCGTAGTAGTCCTCGATGTCGATGTCCGCGATCTCGACCGAGGCCGAGAAGTTGGTGACGGGGAGCGAGACGTAGCGGACGGCGACGCGGTCGGGAAGGGCGAAGTCGGCGTTGTTCTCGTCGTAGTAGGCCTTGAGGGCCTCGTCGTCGGGGTTGATTTCCGCCGTGGCGAACTTGTTGGAGATGGTCGCGTAGCGGAAGGTGAAGGTGTCGGTGCGGGCGGCGGCCTCGTCTTCGATGGCCATCTGCGAGGCGGGCATGCCGGCGGTGACGACGCTCATCAGCTTCGTGAGGGCGATCTGGTCGGCGAGCATGTGCTCGTAGGTGCTGGGGGCGACACCGAGGTTGCGCGAAAGCACTTCGGCGTAGACGCCCTTGTTGAAGACGCCGTTCTGCTGGAAGGCCGGCGTATTGGCGATGATTTCGGAAAGCTCGGAGGGCGAGACGGTGATGCCCATCTCCTTGGCCGTCCGCATCGCGGCGATGTGGGCCCAGATCTGCGTTTCGGTTGCCGCCGGGGAGAGGTCGCGCGTGGCGTTCTCGACGAACCGCCGGGCGAATTCGTACTCGTCGTATGAGACGGCTTCCCCGCCGATGGCGCCGGCTTCCTGGTTGTTGCTGCTGCCATTGCCGGACGGTCTGCGGTAGCAGGAGTCGACCGAAAGGAAGGCGATCGCGATGAAAATCGCGAAGACAAGCCAGAGGATGCGGTTCCTTATCATGCGGTTGAAGTGGTAGATGAACATTTCTTGTATCCTTGGGTGGGGTTGCTTTTAAGTGTGTGCCGCGCCGGGGCATGCGGTTCCGGGCGCGGCAATGTCGTTTTTGTTGTTGGAAGTCGCTTAGTAGAGGAAGTCGTAGAGGCCCTCGTCGTCAGTCGTCGGCTGGGCGGCGGGTGCGCTTGCGGCACCGCCCTCCTCCGTGTCGCCGCCGTCCGCGGCTGTGTCGTCGGCGTTTCCAAACCCGTCGTCACCGACGAAATCCCCGGCGTCGTTGTCGACCGCGTCATGCGAGGAGACTTCGGCGACTTCGTTGGTCGCCGTCGGATCAAAGAAGACGTTGGAGCGGCTCGCGACATTGGCGTTGCCGACGGCAAAGGCGAAGCTTTCCCGGCCCTTGCCCGATGGTGTCGTCGCAAAAACGGAGACAATCGTCCGGCCACCGATGGGAGCTTTTTCGCGCCAGATTTTGAGGGCGGACTTCGAGCTCATCTTGATGGGCTGGATCTCGGGATTCTCATCGACGGGACCGGTGGGATCGGGGTCGAGACCTGTATTGACGTAGATCGGGTAGTCGCCGAGAAGATCGGTGACGATCGTGTAGGATTTGTCCGCGAGCGAAAGAATGGAAGCGCCAAAACCGTTTTTCAGGAGCGGGAGGATGTACTGCTCGCCGACGAACTTCATCTGGCTCATGGGCTCGGCGCGGAGCTCGACGCCGTAGCTCTCGCCGGCGGTTTTAGAGGCGGGCGTCGTTGAAAGCGCAACTTTGCAGTTGCCGATGATGGAGCGGCAGCGGCCAATGGGCGTGTCGATGACAACCATGTCGTTGGTCGTGTTGGCGCCGATGCGGGTGACAACCGTGCCGCCCTGCAACTTGACGACCCTGGAGCCGTTCTCCTCAATGTTGATTTCCGCAGAGGAATTTGAAAGGATGCGGACGGCATCGTTGTCCGTGAAGAGGAGGATGGCCGCGGCGTCGGCACCGCATTGCACGACCGAGCCAAAGGGATAGGCCTTGCCCGCGCCTGCGGCTTCAAATGTCTCGGCTCCGGCCTTTTTCACTTGGCAGTCGCCATTCGGCTTCATGATTCTGAAAAGCTTGGTGTATGGATCGGCTATGGCGGCCGTCGAAACAAGTGCGACGGCAGCAAGAAGTGCGAGGTCTTTGAGTTTTTTCATGGTTCTGATCCCCTGTGTGCAGAATAAGGAAGAATACAGATGCATATTATGGTAGTAAACTCGCAAAGTTGCGTCAAGTTGAATTTTGCGCGTCACGGGTCTTCCGCCAGCATGAAATCGAAAAGCTGCGCATCCGGCGTGTGCTGCCTCTTTGCCTTCGGCTTCTTCGGGACGGGGGACGCCGCGCCGTTTTCGACGACGGATTTCACCTCGGCGCCGTGCGCAAGGCGTGTTGTGAGGCGGGTGCCGGCCGGCGCGCCGGCCGGGGTGCGCAGGGCGCGCCCGTCGGCGAGGAACGTGAGGCTGTAGCCGCGGTCGAGCACGGCGAGGGGGTTGAGGGCCGACAGTTGCCGTGTCGCCGCGTCAATTTTTCCCCTGCGGATTTCGACGCCCTTTTCGATTGCGTGCCGTGCGCGGAGAAGAAGGGCGTCGAGTTTTGCGCGGATGGCGGGAATCTTGTCCGCCCGGGCGAGGGCGAGGCGCGCTTCGGCGGCGGCGAAGCGTTCGTGCTTTTTGTGGCGGGCCTCGTCGAGGGCCGTGGCCATTGCCTGCGCGAGGGCGTCGAGATGCTGCGTGTAGTTCTCGACCGCGTGGGAGGGTTCGGCGAAGACGCGGTTTTTTTCAACGGCGACAAGGCGCGTCTTCACCGAGGCCAGGGCGGTGTCCGCGAGGGCACCCATGCGTTGCGCGAGGCGCGCGAGGTCGCCTTCGAAGTCGGCCTTGGGGCGCAGGATGATTTCGGCGGCGGCGGACGGCGTCGGCGCACGCTTGTCCGCGACGAAATCACAGATCGTGAAATCCGTCTGGTGCCCCACGGCCGAAATGACGGGGACTTGCGATTCGAAGACGGCCCGCGCGACAACCTCCTCGTTGAAGCACCCCACCTCCTCCATGCTGCCTTCGCCGCGCATGACGTCGATGACTTCGCGCTGGGGGAGGCTTTCGAGCAAGCCGCTTCCCGCATGGCCGACTTTGTTGAGGTCGCGGACGCCCCGCGCGATTTCCTCCGCCGCGCCTTCGCCCTGGACTCTTGCCTGCGCAATGAGGAGGTCGACGTTGGGGTAGCGGCGCGAGAGGACGTTGACGAAGTCGCGAATCACGGCGCCCGTCGTTGAGGTGACGAGACCGATGTGGCGGGGGAGGAGGGGAAGTGTTTTTTTATGCGCGTCGTCGAAAAGCCCTTCGGCGGCGAGGCGGCGCTTCATCTCCTCGAACTTCACGGCGAGGTCGCCAATGCCGGTGTCGACGAGCGACGAGGCGACAATCTGGTAGCGGCTGGTGCCGGCATAGGCGGTGAGCCGGCCGGTGGCGCGCGCCTTCTTGCCGTTCTCGATGCGCATGCCCAGACGCGCGGCGGCTCCTGCGAAAAGGACGACGCTGATGCGCGCCGTGGCATCCTTGAGCGAGAAATAGCAGTGGCCGGCGGCGTTCGGCCCCTTGAAGTCCGTGATCTCGCCTTCGACTTCGACGATGCCGAAAGCCGTCTCAAGGCGAGTGCGGACAAGGGCCGAGAGCTCGCTTACGGTGAAAGGTTTTCCGCTTGGGCTGGTCAAGGGGCGGCCACCTGTCGCGCCGTCCGCGCGGCGGGGCGCGGACGGCGCGGGTGTGTTAGATTTTCTTTTCGCCGCCGAGGAAGACCGCCTTGACTTCGTAGTCTTCCTTGCCGAGCACGACGAGGTCGGCCGTGTAGCCGGGCTCGACGCAGCCGAACTGGTCGCCGAGGCCGAGCTCCTCGGCCTGGTTCCACGACGTGGTCTGGATGACGTCTTCGATCGGCAGCCCGGTGACTTCCACGACGTTGCGGAGCGCGTGGTTCATGCGGAGCATCGAGCCGGCGAGGGCGCCGTCCTTGGCGAGGCGGGCCTCGCCGTTCTTGACGATGACGTCGAGGCCGCCGATCGACGACGGGCCGTCGGGCAGGTGCGAGGCGCGCATGGAGTCGGTGATGAGGAGGATCGACTCAATGGGCTTGCGGTCGAAGACGAGCTGGATCATCGGCACCGAGACGTGGACCTTGTCGCAGATGAGCTCGACGCGGACGTCGTCGTGCAGGAGGCCCGCGCCGACGAGGCCGATGTCGCGGTGGTGGAGGGGCGACATCTGGTTGCAGAAGTGCGTGAGGTGCCTGAGGCCGCGGCCGTAGGCGTCGCGGAAGATCTTGTAGGAGCACTTGCTGTGGCCGCAGGAGGGGACGATGCCGTTTTCAAGCAGTTTCTGGGTAAACTCGACGCCGCCTTCCATTTCGGCGGCGTAGGTCATTTCGGAGACGGGGGCGATGGAGGCGAGCCTGCACACCTCGTCGATGTCGGCCTTGCGGACGAAGGCCGGGTTTTGGGCGCCGAGGCTCGCCGGGTTGATGAAGGGCCCTTCGAGGTGCACGCCGGGCGTGCGGCAGAATTCCTCGGTCTTGATGTAGTCGGCGACGCGCCGCATCGTGTTCTCAAGGCTCTCGGTGCCGAGCGTGAGGGTCGTCGGGAAGAAACTGGTGACACCCTCCTCGAGCTTGGCCTTGCAGACGGCGGGGACGGACTTCGGGTCGTCGTCCGTGATTTCATAGCCGACCGCGCCGTGGGCGTGGATGTCGAAGAAGCCGGGGACGACAAAGTCGCCCTTGGCGTCGAGCGTCCAGTCGGCCTCGGGCATGGGGGTTCCAGCGGGAAGGACTTCCTCGATGGTGTCGTCTGCGATGATTACGGTCGCGCCGTCAAGGCGGAGCCCGGGGGTGACGACGGTGGCGTTGATGATGCGTCCGATCTTGGACATTTCTTGCAATCTCCTTGTTGTTTTGGATGAAACCGAAAGGTACTCTTATATCCTACCACAAGCGCCGGGCATTTTCCATTTGGGGGAAGCCCCCGTTTTTAGCGCCTGTCTTGCGCCGTCGGCATGTTGCCGCGGTAGCGGTAGTAGAGGAAAAGGTCCGTGCCGATGATGACGAAGTTCAAGGCGTAGAGCCAGACGCGCCAGTCGGTGTGCGGAGAGGTGACCTTGTAGAGGATGCCCGCGATGTAGCCGATCTCGATCAGCGTCATGAAAAGCGGGCTTTTGCCGGCGACGACCTTCGTGCGGAGCGCCTTGATGATGCTGAACGGCCAGCTGGCCGCGAAACAAAGAAGCATGAGCGCTTCGAATACTGCAGGTAGTTCCATTTTGATTTTCCCTTTCCACGCCCGGCGCTACCGGCCGAGCATCTTTTCCTCAAGCATGCGGGAAAGTTCGCGGGCGACGGGGCCGGGTCGGCCATCCCCGATTTTCCGCCCTTCGTACTCCCTCATTGAGACGACATGGATGGTGGTTCCTGTGGCGATGATTTCGCGCGCGGCGAACATATCCGGCTCTGAAATGTCGCGCCGTTCAACGCCTTTGACGAGGCCTTGCGCGGCGAGTGCCTTGCCGAACTCAATGCAGAGGTTCATCGTCGTGCCGGCAAGAATGTTGTCGGGCTTGGGGAAGGCGAGGACGCCGTCGGCCGTTACGATGCCGTCGTTCTCGACGGGGCCTTCCGCGAGGAAGCCGCGCGCGTCGAAGGCGCAGATGAAGTCCGCCCCGCGCGCCGCGAGTTCAGCTTTCATCAAGGCGTTCTGGATGTAGTTGCAACTCTTGACGGTCGCGAAACGCGGCTGTTTCGCGGTGATTTCGCTCCGGACAAGGCGCCCGCCTTCGGGATGCGACACCATGAAAGGCTCGCCAATCGCGTAGGTGGCGATGTAGAGGGCCGGGGCGGGGGAGTCGGCCGGGGCCGCGCCCATGCCGCCGGGGCCGCGCGAAAGAATGAGGCGCAGCGAGCAGTCCGGGTGGCCGCCCGCCTCGATGACTTCCCGCGAGAGTTGGCGGATTTCCTCGGGCGTCCACGGGGTCCTGAGGCCGACGGCTTCGGCGCACCTGAAGAGCCGTGCGAGGTGCGCGTCGAAATTGAAGACCTTGCCGCCGATGCATTTCGCGGAGTCGAAGACGCCGTCGCCGCGGTGCACGAGGTGGTCTTCGAGCGGGACGAGCATCAGCGCGGGGTCGGTGGTCACGCCTCCCCAGAGACTGGAGTAGAAGGCGAAAAAACGATTTCGGTCGCCTGCGGGCAGGGCTGCGGCGAAATTTTCGCGTGTCAGCGTTTTCATCGTGCCTGTGCCTACCGGGCCGCAAGGGCGGCGCGGACGAGTTCGTCGGTGTGGCTCTTGTCGGCGCCCTTGTCGATTGCGGCCTGGACCATTTTGAAGGCCTGCTCCTGGGCGAAGCCCAGCTGCGAAAGGGCGAGGACCGCGTCGCGCATGGAGGCGTCGATGGGCGAGGCCTTCCCGCCCGTCGAGGCCATGGCTTCGACAGGGTCGATCTTGCCCTTTAGCTCGACGACGATGCGCTCGGCCGTTTTCTTGCCGACGCCCTTGACGGTGCCGAGGCGTTTGGCGTCGCCGTTGACGATGCAGCGCCGGAAGTCCTGGATGGAGAGCCCGTCGAGCACGGCCATGGCGAGTTTGGGGCCTACGCCGGAAATCGTCGTGAGAAGGTCGAAGGTCGAGCGCTCGTCTTTCGTGGCGAAGCCGTAAAGCTGCTCGTCGTCTTCGCGGACGACGTGGCGGACGAAAATCCGGCATTCGCCCCCGGCGGGCGGGAGCTCGTTGTAGGTGCCGATCGGGATCGTCACTTCGTAGCCGACCCCGGCGCATTCGACCAGGGCGGAGTTGGGCGCCTTTTCGAAAAGCGTCCCATGTAGCATTGCGATCATTTGTTTTCAGGATGGGCCGCCATGTAGGCGGCGTAGTCTTCGGCCCCCATGTAGCGCTTGAGGACGCGGGGGTCGACATGCGGCACGTTGACGGCGATGAGCCCGTCGACGCAGTTGTTGAAGGCGGGGTCTACGTTGAAGGCGAGGATCTTGCCGCCCATCTTGACGTATTGGCGGAGGAGGACGGGGATGCCCTTCCGGTCGTCTTCTATGTCCTGGACCATCTTCGAGACCTGGTCGAGGTCGTAGATGTAGTCCCTGTAGGCGGGCAGTGTCCATTCGGCCTTCTTGGCGCGCTTCGGACGGCGGCGCGGCTTGACGAGCCGGGCGAGGTCGTTCTCGAAGTTCGAGAAGCGCAGCGACCGGAGGATCATGTTGCGCGAGGTGTCGAGGTAGTCGTTGGAGATGCTCACGGGGCCGAAGAAGGTCGTGTAGCGCGGGTTGCGCGAGATGAAGACGCAAAGGCCCTTCCAGAGCAGCATGAGCGAGGAGTAGGCGCGCTGGTATTCCTTGCGGACGAATGAGCGGCCAAGCTCGATGGCCGGCTGGAGTTTGTCGACCAGCTTGGCGTTGAACTTGAAGCAGGTGTGGGTGTAGAGGCCGCGGACGCCGAGACGGGGCATGATTTCGTCGGCGAGGCCGAGCCGGTAGGCTCCGACGATTTCGCGTTTCCCCTGGTTCCAGATGAAGAGATGGCGGTAGTAGGTGTCGTAGGCGTCGAGGTCGATTTCCATGTTGGTGCCTTCGCCCACGGCCCGGTAGGTGATTTCGCGGAGGCGGCCGATTTCGCGGAGGACTTTCGGGATGCGGTCCGCCGCCACGCAGTAAACCGCGAGCCCCTCGCCGTCGCACATGTGGTCTTCGGGCGGCAGCGCGGCGATTTCGGCTTCGAGTTCGTCGGGGGGCACGGCGTCCACGACCGGAGCCTGGCAGGGGATCTTCCCGGCCTTGTGCTTGAAGAGGGGGTGTTTGGCCGGCTTGGCCGATTCCCTTTCCCCAAGATTGTAGGTCCGGAGGCGAAGATAGCCCATCAACTTCTCGTCGTCGGCGTAGTCCGCCATCTCGTTCGGCGCGATGGGCTGTCCCATTTCCACGGTGATTTCACGGTTCTTCTTGTTGACGAACTGCTTGGGGAGCATCAGCGTGCGGAGGCGCGGGTGGACGAGCCCCGCCATGTTGAAGAGCACGCCGTTGTTGCCGCCGAAGAAGACGGGAACGACGGTTGCGCCCGTGCGGCGGACCATCCGGGCGATCGTCGTGCTCCATTCGGGATCGCGAACCTTGCCCGACTTGAGGTCGATGCTCGACACTTCGCCCGCGGGGAAAACCCCGAGCACATGGCCGTCCTCAAGCCACTTGAGGCAGGCTTTCATCGACTTCAGGTTGGCGCGTTTCGAGTCCGGCCCGCCAAAGGGGTCGACGAAGAAGAAGAAATCGCGCAACGCCGGCATGGCCGAGAGCATATAGTTCGCCATGACCTTGGCATCCGCCCTGTATTGCTCCAGCAGGGCGAGCATCAGGATGCCCTCGATGCCGCCAAAGGGGTGGTTGGAGACGACGACGACGGGGCCTTCCTTGGGGAACGGGGAACCTTCCTGGGCGTGGATGCGCCAGGTCACGTTCATCGTTTCCAGCACCCGCCGTGGGAAGGAGAGGCTTTCGTCACCGCCGAGGCTTTCGTTGTAGATGTCGTTGAGCTTCGGGAAGCAGAGCGTATGCTCGATCAGCGGGCGTGAAAGCCCGACCCCGAAACGCAAGAGGGGATTGGCAATTTTGTCGGCGTCGATTTTGAAGATTCTGTCGGCGTTGTTTTTCATGTCACCAATTATAGCAGGAATGCGGTTTTGACTAAACGAGGGCGAAAAGATAGGCGATGATGGTCGAGGCCAGGGCGACGACGGGGAGCGAAAGCCCCATGAAGCCGAGGACGACGGCGGTTATGGCGCCGGCGGCCGAGGGGAGTGTCGGCGCCGAGGGATAGGAGGCGCCGACATCGGTTGAGTAGAAAATCGCGGGGAAGATCATCGCCGCGAGAAGCGCGTAGGGAAGGCAGTCGAGGAGCGCCGCCGCAAAGCGGTTGCCGAACGGCTTGCGGAAGAGCGCAAGGGGAACCGCCCTGAGGGCGTATGTTGCCGCCGCCGTAACGGCGATGATGGCGAAGAGATGCCGGGGAGTCATTTCGCTCCTTCCTTGGCGGCGTTCCCCGTCGCCGGACTTCCGCGCATGGGGACGGCCAGGGCGGCGACGATGGCGCCGGCGAATCCACAGATAAGGGTGGCCCAGCCCGGGTCGATGCCGCGTGGAAGTGCGCGAATGACAAGGCTAAGCGCGATGGAAATCCCCGCGGCGAGCTGGGTGCGGCGCGATTTGCGCATTTCGGGCAGGACAATCGCCACGAACATCGCGGGAAGTGCAATGCCGAGCGCTGCGACGAGTTTGCCGGGAAGAATCGCCTGGGTCGCGGGATTTGCGCCGAGGAGCGTCCCGGCGATCCAGCCGGCCCACGAGCAAATGAAGAGGCCCGCCATGTACGGGAATGTCAGCGGTTCCGTTTGCCTGAGGGCGACGCCGACGATTTCATCCGTGTCGCCCAAGGCGATGAAAAGCCGCTGCGGGAGGGTGATGGAGGCCGGGAGACGCTGGGCGACGGCAAGCGCCATCGGGACGTAGCGCAAGTTGATGGCGATGACGCCCGCGATGATGGCCGCCGTCGAACTGCCGGCGCGGAGGAGGTCGATGAGGATGAACTGCCCGGTGCCCGAAATGTGCGTGAGACTCATCAGAATCGGCGACCACGCGGGGTGGCCGTAGGTGGTCGCCGCGATTCCGAAGGTGAAGGCCACGGAAAGGTAGCCGACGAAAATGGGGAGGGCGTGGACGAGTCCCGTCTTGAAGTTCATGTCGGAAATGCCCGGCACTTAAACCCCGCTGTAGGCCGAGAAGGCACCGTCAACGGGCAGCACGACGCCGTTGATGAAGGCCGAAGCCGAGTCGTCGACGAGGAAGAGCAGGGCTCCGGAAAGGTCTTCGGGCGTGCCGAACCGCTGCATGGGCGTGTGCTCGAGGATCTTGTGCCCGCGTGCCGTGAGCGACCCGTCGGGATTGGTGAGGAGCGCGCGGTTCTGGTCGGTGAGGAAGAAGCCCGGGGCGATGGCGTTGACGCGGATGCCGACGCGGGAGAAGTGCACGGCGAGCCAGCGCGTAAAGTTCGACACCGAGGCTTTGGCGCCCGAATAGGCCGGGATTTTCGTCAGCGGCGTGAAGGCGTTCATCGACGAGATGTTAATGACGTTGCCGCCTTTTTCGGCCATCTTGCGGCAGAAGGCCTGCGTGGTGAGCAAGGTGCCGATGAAGTTCAGGTTGAAAACAAAGCCGATGCCGGCGGGGTCGAGGTCGAAAAAGGTTTTGACGTCGGGATCCGCCAGGGCAAGGTCCGTTTTCTCGAGGTATTCCTTCGAAGTCGTCCCCTTCGGGTTGTTGCCGCCCGCGCCGTTGACGAGGATGTCGCAGGCCCCGAGTTCCGCCTCGACTTCTTCCGCCGCCGCCTTGAGCGATGCGGCGTCAAGGACGTTCGCGGCGACGGCGATGGCCGTCCCGCCCGCGGCGTTGATTTCGTCCGCCACCTTTTGCGCGGCCTCCGCCTTGAGGTCGAGGACCGCGACTTTCGCCCCGGCCTTGGCGAGCGTTTTCGACATCACGCTGCAGAGAATGCCCCCGCCGCCTGTAACGACGGCTGTTTTTCCTGTAAGATCGACTTTCATTCTTGTTCTCCTGGGTGATTTTGTATGGATGCCCTTAGCGCGCGACCAGCACCGGGCATGGCGCGTGGTCGACGATTTGCATCCGTTGCCGGGCGAGCAGGTCGCGCATGGCGCGGCGGGTTTCGAAAGCCCCGATGACGATGAGGTCGGCTCCTCGTTCGGCGACGACTTGCGGGACCTTTTCCTCGGAGTTGCCGCGGATAAGCGCCGTTTCGATTTTCACGCCGGCCTTGGCCGCGAGGGCCGCGGCGTTGTCGAGCTGGCGGCGTCCGCTTTCGCCGAGGCCCGCCTCGAAGTCGGCCATTTCCACTTCGGAAAGCAACTTGGCGCTGAGAAGCTGCTTGAGCGTGTCCGTCTCGACAAAGGCGACGGCGGTGATGCGCGCCTTCGACGAAGCCGCGAGACGTGCGGCGAGTTCCACCGCCGCCCGCGACGTGTCGGTGCCGTCGACGATGGCGAGGATGTGCTTGAAAGGCGGTTCCGGCATCTTCGTTCCAAACGTCATTTTGCGGCCTCTCCTTGTTTTTGCTTTTCGAGGCGGTCCTTGACCATCCTGAGGATGACGAAGTTTTCGCGTTCGCGCTCCTCGAGGCTTGCGTCGATGTAGGCCGCCGTTTGCTTGTATTCGGGGATGAAAATCCGGGAAAGCGCGTTGCAGCGCCGCTGCGTCTTGCGAAGTTCTCGCGCGAGTCTCAGCACGGAATTCTCGATTTCCGCGAGCTCAACCAGCAGGGGGACGAGGTCGGAGAAGCGCCTGAGCGTGTCGTCCGTTTCCGACGACGTCCCCGCAATGCCGAATGGAACGGCGAAATCGTCAGACTCCACCGACAGTTGCGGGAGGCGGATGCCCATGACGTTCTGTTCGCCGATCGACACCTCGTGGCGGCGCCTGACCGATGACGCCGCCGCCTCAAGGCCCGCCGCGCCGATTGCCAGCGTGGCGCCGCGCAACGATTCGAAGGCCGGCCTCGTCGCGGCGGCGATGCGTTTCTCGATGTCCTTGGCGCGGCCGAGGCGGCTCATCAGCTCGAAGACGAGAATCTGGCGCTTCTGCTCCAGGAGGTCGAACCCGTCCTGCGCGAAGGCCAGCTGGGACTTCAGCGAGATGAGGTTTGACTTTGTCGGCGCTATGTTGAGCTTCGCCATGGCGTTTTACGCGGGCCCCGGCTATTCGGCCGTCTCGGCGGCCTTGCCCCTGTAGTGCTGCTTGATGAGCGCGTCCGTGACGCGGTGGAGTTCGTCGGCGGGGAGTTCCGAGAGGATTTCCCAGCCCAGGTCGAGAGTCTCGCCGATGGTGCGGTTGTCGTACTCGCCCTGGTTGAGGAAGCGCTGCTCGAAGGCGTCGCCGAACTTCATGTAGAGCTTGTCGAGCGCCCCGAGTTCCTCCGCGCCGATGACATCGGCGAGGGCTCGGATTTTCTTGACCTTGGCGTAGCAGGCGAAAAGTTGCGAGGCGAGGGCGGGGTGGTCGTCGCGGGTGAAGCCCTTCCCGACGCCGTCCTTCATGAGGCGCGAAAGCGAGGGGAGACCCGCGATCGGCGGGTAGACGCCGCGGTGGAGAAGGTCGCGGTCGAGGACGATCTGCCCTTCGGTGATGTAGCCCGTAAGGTCGGGGACGGGGTGCGAGATGTCGTCCGACGGCATCGTCAGGATCGGAATCTGCGTGATCGAACCTTCGGACGATTCGATGCGGCCCGCGCGTTCGTAGAGCGACGCGAGGTCGGAGTAGAGATAGCCGGGGTATCCCTTGCGGCCGGGAATTTCGCCGCGGGCCGTCCCGATTTCGCGGAGCGACTCGCAGTAGTTGGTCATGTCCGTGAGCAGGACAAGCACGTGTTGCCCGCAGTCGAAGGCGAGGTGCTCGGCCATCGTGAGCGCCATGCGGGGCGTCAAGGTGCGCTCGACTGAAGGCGCGTCGGCCAGCGAGAGGAACATGGCGACGCGCGAAAGCACGCCCGAATCCTCGAAGTTGCGGATGAAGAACTCGGCCACGTCGTGCTTGACGCCCATCGCCGCGAAGACGATGGAGAATTCGACGGATTCGTCGAGGAGGCGCGCCTGTCGGACGATTTGCGCCGAGACCCTGTCGTGGGGAAGGCCCGAGCCCGAGAATATCGGGAGTTTCTGCCCGCGCACAAGCGAATTCATGCCGTCGATGGCGGAGATGCCGGTCTGGATGAATTCACGCGGGTAGCGGCGGGCCGTCGGGTTGATCGGGAGGCCGTTGATGTCGCGGCGGTCGGAAGACAGCGGCGCGGGGCCGCCGTCGATTGGGCGCCCGAGCCCGTCGAAGATGCGCCCGAGCATGTCGCGCGAAACCGGCAGCCTGAAGTTTTCGCCGAGGAAGCGCGTGCGGATTCCGGAGTTGGAAAGCCCCGTGGTGCCTTCAAGCACCTGGACGATGGCGTATTTGTCCGCCACCTCGAGGATGCGCGCGAGGCGCGGCTTCCCGTCGGCGCCGACGATTTCGGCGGTTTCGTCGTAGCCGACGTCGCGGACTTTCTCGACGACGACGAGCGGGCCGTTGATGCCCGTGCTGCCCGCGTAGGTCGTGGCGTAGTCCCTGAGCCGGGGGGCGGTTCCGCCCGCCCATGAAAATGTCGCGTTGTTTTCGGCCATTGCCATTAGCCTCGCTTCCTGTATTCGGCGACGAGGGCGTCGAGTTCGCCCTGGAGGCGGTTTCCGAGGTCGCGGATTTCGCCGAGCTTGTCGTTGGCGTACGTGGCCTTGGCGCGGATGACCTCCGGGATGCTCCGGAGCTGCTGCACCTTGAGGAGTGGTGCTCCCGCCTCAATGGCCTCCTGTCCCTTTCGCCACACGGCGAGGATGAGGCGGAGGATCGCCATCTGGCGTTCAGGCGAGCAATAGGTGTCGATCTCGTCGAAGGCGCTTTGCGTGAGGAACCCGTCCTTGATCATCTCCGCCACGAAAAGGACGAGGCGCTGGGAGTCGGGGAGCACGTCGGGGCCGACGAGTTTGACGATTTGCTGGAGGCGGTCTTCGCGCTGGAGGATCTGGATCGTCTCGGCGCGCATTTCCGCCCAGTCCGGTGCGCGATTGCCCCACCATTCCGCGACGTCCTCGCCGTATTCGGAGTAGGAACGCAACCAGTTGATCGAGGGGTAGTGGCGCGCGTTGGCGAGTTCGCTGTCAAGCGCCCAGAAACAGCGGATGAAGCGTTGCGTGTGCTGCGTGACTGGCTCGGAAAAGTCGCCGCCGGGCGGCGAAACGGCGCCGACAATTGAAATCGCGCCCGAACTGCCGTTGAGGTTCTCGAAGGACCCCGCCCGTTCGTAGAACTGCGCGAGGCGCGATGGAAGCGTCGCCGGGAAACCTTCCTCGGCGGGCATTTCCTCGAGGCGCGCGGCAAGTCCGCGGAGCGCCTCGGCCCAGCGCGACGTCGAGTCGGCGAAGACCGCGACGCTGCACCCCATGTCGCGGAAGTATTCCGCGAGGGTGATGCCCGTGTAGATGGAGACTTCGCGCGCCGCAACCGGCATGTTGGAGGTGTTGGCGATGAGAATCGTGCGCTCCATGAGCGGACGCCCCGATTTCGGGTCGATGATGGCGGGAAACTCGCGGAGCACGTCCGTCATCTCGTTGCCGCGTTCGCCGCAACCAACGTAGACGATGATGTCGGCGTCGGACCATTTGGCGAGCTGGTGCTGCGTGCAGGTCTTGCCGGTGCCGAAACCTCCGGGGATGGCGGCGGTGCCGCCCTTGCCGATCGGGAAGAGCGTGTCGATGATGCGTTGCCCCGTCACGAGCGGCGCGCTGATGCGGTGGCGCCGCGACGTTGGCCGCGGGACCCTCACCGGCCACTTCTGCATCATCGTCACTTCCTCGACGCCTTTTGCCGTTTCGACTGTCGCGACGGGTTCTGTCAGCGTGAAGGTTCCGGCCTTGATGCCCTTGAGCTTTCCGGAAATCCCCGGGGGCACCATGATCGTGTGCTTGAAAAGTTGCGTTTCCTGGACGAAACCCAGGATGAAGCCGCCCGAAACATCCGTGCCAGGTGTCGCTGTGGGGGAGGGGACAAAGTCCCATTTCTTTTCCAAGTCCACCGCAGGCACATCGCCGCCCCGGCCGATCCAGGCGCCGAAAATCTCCTGGATTGAGGGAAGCGGCCTCTGGATGCCGTCGTAGATGTTTCCGATGAGGCCGGGGCCGAGCGTGACGGAGAGCGGTGCCCCCGTTAGTTTCACGGGGGCGCCGGGCTTGAGGAGCGTGGTGTCTTCGTAGACCTGGATGACGGCACGGTCGCCTTCGAGCCTCACGACTTCGCCGGTGAGCATTGCCTCGCCAACCTTGACGACTTCGAACATCTGCGCGTCGGCCATGCCCGTGGCAGTCACGATGGGACCGCTGATCTTCGACACTCTTGGCCCGTTCGTCGCCGTAGGGGCGGCGGCTTCTTCCGCGGCGGTTGGACTGGGCGCACCGGATGTGAACCCCAGCGATTCCGCGACGAGGCAGCGCAACTGCGGCCACATGCGGGCGAGGCGCGCCTCGAAATCGGGCGTTTCCGCCGTTTGCCGGGATTTGAGGATTTCACGCGCCGCGTCGTGGATGGCGTCAAGTTCAGACTCGATTCGCGCGGCCTTGAATCGCGCCTCCTCAAGCGGCACTTTCGCCAAGATGACGCCCGCCTTGTGGCTGGCGGTGTCCTTGGCCTCTTCAAGGGCCTTGGCTCTTTTCGCCTCGACGGCGGCGGAAGCCTTTGCCTTGAGGGCATCGGCGTCGCTGCGGGCCCTGCGAAGAACACGCTCGGCCTGTCGCCGTGCGTCGGCGAGGATTTCGTCCCTCAGCAAATCTTCCGGCGTGAGTTTCTTTTCGGTGCCGTCGCTCATCTTGTCCACGCTTCCTTCTGGAACGGGCCGCCTATTCGGCCTCGTCTTCGCCGACATTGATTCCAACAGCCTCCTGCACGAATTGGCGAAGGGTCTTCCGCCCGCGCATCGGGCCGTCCGGGCCGGGGATTTCGGCAATAAGCGGCCTCTGTCTCTCTATGCGGACCTTGTCGATTTCATCCTGCACTTCGGCGGCGACAACATCCGTCACGACCAGGAGGCCCACGTCTTCGCGCACCGAGATTTCGCGGAGCGCGACCAGAGCCTCCTCTGGCGTGGCTACGGCCCTGCCATTGATTCCGGCAAGCTTGAAGCCGCGTACGGTGTCTTCGTCCGCCAGGCAGAAAATCTTCACGGCGCGGTCGGCCTTAGATGATCTTGCTGACGAGCATGATTGCGATCACGAAGCCCAACACGGAAAGGCCTTCGGCAAGCGCGACGAAAATGATGCTCTTCGAGAGAAGCTCGGGTTTTTCGGCCGCGGCGCCAAGCGCCGCCGAACCAATGCGGCCCACGGCCGCGCCGGCACCGATGACGCTGATCGCCATCGTCGCCGCCGCCGCAAAGGCAATGCACGCGACTTCAAGCGGACTCTGCGTCTTGGCAGTGGCCTCAACGCCTTCTTCGGCGAGGGCGGGGAGCGTTGCAAGGGCGAATGCAAGCACTGTTGAAATTTTAGGATTGAGTTTCATGGTAGTCGGTCTTCCCTTTGTTTGCTTTGCCCGTTGCGCGGCGCGAAACGGCGCCGCGCAACGATGCCTGGAGCTATTCCCACTCGATTGTTGCGGGCGGCTTCGACGTGATGTCGTAGACGACGCGGTTGACCTGGGGAACGGCCGCCGTGATGCGCTCGGAAACCATTTCGAGAAAATCCATGGGGAGATGGACGAATTTCGCCGTCATAAAATCGGAGGTCTTTACGGCGCGGAGGGCGACGGTGTAGGCATAGGTGCGTGCATCATCCTTTACGCCGACCGAACGATTGCCCGTGAGAACTGCAAAATACTGGTTGATTCCACCGGCAAGACCCGCTTCGGCAATCGCGGACCGGAAGATGAAATCGGCGTCGCGGAGGATGTCGAGTTTCTCCTTCGTAAGCTCGCCGATGCAGCGGACGCCAAGGCCCGGGCCGGGGAAGGGCTGGCGCATGGCGATCGACTCCGGGAGGCCGAGCTTGAGGGCGACGCGGCGGACTTCGTCCTTGAAGAGGTACTTGATCGGCTCTACGAGTCCCTTGAAGTCAATGTCCTTCGGCAGGCCACCGACGTTGTGGTGCGATTTCACGGGCTTGCCGCCGTCCCAGCCGCTTTCGATGATGTCGGGGTAGATCGTGCCTTGGACAAGGTAGTCGGGCGTACCGGCCTTGCGGGCTTCTTCCTCGAAGACGCGGATGAAGGTCTCGCCGATAATCTTCCGCTTCTGCTCCGGGTCCGTGACGCCCTTGAGGTTGCCCAGGAAGCGATTTTCGCCTTCGACGTGGACAAGGTCGACGCCAAACTGGTCGCGGAAAACGCGGCAAACCTCTTCGGGCTCGCCTTTGCGCATGAGGCCGTGGTCGACGAAGACGCAGGTGAGCTGCTTGCCGACAGCCTTGTGGACGAGGACGGCGCATACGGAGGAATCGACGCCGCCTGACATGGCGAGGAGTACGCGCTTGTCGCCGACGGTCTCGCGAATCGAGGCGATGGCCTCGTCGATGAAGGCTTCGGTTGTCCAGTCGCGGGAAAGACCCGCCTTGGTGATGAAGGCGTCGATCGCCTCATCGTTCATGCCGCAGTCGGCAAGGTCGAGGACAGGGACGCCAAAAGATGCCGCATCTGCGGTGGCGTTGCGCAACATGGTCTTCTCGCCGCATTCGGTGCCGCGCTGGAGGATGATGGCTTTCGGGGAAAGGGCGGAAATTTTTTCCGCCGTCGCGGTGCAGGGGAGCACCTCGCAATAGACATTGAGGTTGCGGACGATTTTCGCGGCAGCCTGGCTGTTGATGGCGCCAAAATCAAGGATGGCGACAGTATCGTGTTTTGTTTGCATGGGAAACTCCTGTGAAAAAATGATTGAACATTATACCATAAATATAAAAGAAGCGGAAAGCGAAAATCCATGCTGATTTTGGGGAATGTAGGCGAAGCTGGAAAAACAGATTTGACAAAAAAATAAAAAAGGAGTAGATTAATTACTCGTTTTCGCGACGGGGACTTGGCCTGGAGGCCGGGGAGCCGCCGGGAGCCCGGCGGGCAGAGGTCCGCAGGGGGGGCGAAAAAAAAGTGATTGACACTTTTCCCGGGAAATGATAAATTATTCCCCATCGTTTTTCGCGGGGGCGGCCGTTAGAGCGGCGGTTCCGGCGGGGCGGAAGTTCTTTGAAAGAGGTTGACAGAAACAAAGCAAGACAACCTTCCGATGAGGAAGGGATGTGATGGATTAAGCGATGTGCCGGGACCACTCGAAAAAGACAGGTTGCGCCAAGGCGC
>JAZQOA010000068.1:0-32994 GCA_045627605.1 Kiritimatiellia bacterium
CGGCTGGATCTGCTCCCGCGAACTCGCCCAGGAGCCCGCCGGCGCCCTCGGCTCGAAATGGGTCCCCGAAATCAAGCCGCCCGCCGCCCCCGCAGCCTTCGAAGTCGCCGCCGGCGAGGGGCTGAAAGTTCGCTCCGAAGCCGCCCCGCCCGACGCCCCGACCTTCGAGTTCTCGGTGGACGCCGCGGAAAGCCGCGCGCAATTCGCCTTCGTCCCGCAAGACGGTGCCGTCCCGCGCATTCCGTCGCTCCGCGAAATCTCCGAGAAGGCCGATCCCCCGCGCGAACGCATCAAGCTCGGCCGCAAGTACAGGCCCGACGACGGCAACGATTTCGCCATCGAGCATGTCCGCGGACTCGGCGAACCCTACCAGGTGCGCCTTGTGCACTACTACGACGCAAAATCGGGCGTCACGATTGTCGATGCCGAAATCGCCGGCCGCCGCACGATGGTCACCCGCCGTCTCGGCAAATTCACCATGGCGGCCGCCATGCCTTGAATCATGCCGCGAACCACAAAATTCTAACAACTGGAAAATTTCTCTTGCTTTTTTTGAGAAAATGGTGCATTCTAATTGCGTAATCGAAAAGTATTCGATTTTGCCTGTCAACTCAAAACGGAGAAAAACAATGGGAAAAATGACCAAGGACTGCATCATCGGCGCCATCGCGAAGGAAGCCTCTCTCACGAAGGCGCAGGCAAAGGCCGCATACGACGCGCTTGTCAATGTCGCCTACAAGGGCGCGAAGGAAGAGGATGCCTTCGCCCTTCCGGGCCTTGGCAAGTTCGCGAAGAGCGTTCGTGCCGCGCACGAAGGCCGCAACCCCAAGACTGGCGAGACGATTAAGATCGCGGCTTCCGAAAACGTCCGTTTCAAGCTCGCCAAGCAGGCTGTCGCCGCCATTCTCGGGAAATAATCCGGCGCACAATGCTAAAAAGACCACTGCGGCCTTGAGCCGCGGCGGTCTTTTTTTGTTTTTAGGGGGCGGTTCCGGATATGCCGCGCTAAATGTATTTGGCGCCGTCTGGGCGCAGCCCGATCTGGCGGACAAGTTTCTTCAAGTCCTGCGCGCGCGACTTGGGGCAGACCAGCGTGGCGTTGCCCGACTGCACGACGACGACATCGTCGAGCCCCAGCACGGCCGTAAGACGGTCGCCATTTGAAATGACTATGCCGCCATGGCAATCCATCGTCTCTACGGCGCCGACCGCGACGTTGCCGTCGGCGTCGGCCTCGAAATGCTTGGCGACGGACGGCCATGTTCCGACATCGTCCCACCCGAAGGCGCCGCGCGCGACCACGATGTTTTCAAATCGCTCCATAATCGCGTAATCAACGGAAATTTTCTCAAGCCCCGGGTAAACGGCCCCGAGCCGGGCGGCAAGTTCGGCGGCGTCGCGGACGCCCGCGGGCAGCTCAAGCAACGGCGCGAGGCCGGGGGTGAAGCGGCGGACGGCGGCGGCCATTGTCCGTGCCGACCAAATGAACATCCCGGAATTCCAGGAAAAGTTTCCCGTGGCGAGATACTCTCTTGCCGTGGCCTCATCGGGCTTCTCGACGAAACGCCTGGCGCGCCGGAAGGGCGTTGCCGTGCCCGTGCCAAGCGGTTCGGCCGCCTCGATGTAGCCGAAGCCCGTCGCAGGGTAGTCGGGCTCGATGCCGATCGTGACGATGCAGGCGTCACGCGAGGCAACGGCGACCGCGTCGGCAAGCGTCTGGCGGAAGGCGGCCTCGTCAACGACAAGCTGGTCGGCGGTGAGGATGATGGCGATGCCGTCGGGATCGCGCGCGGCGACAAGACCGCAGGCCAGCGCACTTGCGGCGGCCGTGTCGCGCCGGCAGGGTTCGCCGACGATATTGCCGCGCGGCACCGACGGGCACGCCTCCGCCGAGGCCTCGGCAAGATCCGCCGAGGTGACAATCAGGACGCGCTCGGGCGGGACAAGCCCCGCGAGCCGCTCCACGGCGTGGCGGATGAGCGGCTTGCCGCCGAAAAGGGTGACGAATTGCTTGGGACGCGAATGGGTGCTGAGCGGCCAGAAGCGCTCGCCGCTCCCGCCCGCCAGGATCACGGCGTAGGCATGGTTGTTCATGCGGATATGATACCACAGACGGCGATGGCGCGCAATTGCCGTGCGACGGCGTCTTTGGTATCATAGCGCCATGAATAAAAAGACACCGGTTATCGCGATTGCGCCCGACTCGTTCAAGGGCGCGCTTGATGCAATGGGCGTGGCAAAGGCCATGGCCGAGGGCTTCGCCAAGGTCTGGCCAAAGGCCGGGTTCAGACTCGTGCCGATGGCGGACGGCGGCGAAGGAACTGTCGACGCCTGGGCCGCCGCGACGGCGACGCCACGCGCCGCCGCCACCGTGCGTGACCCGCTCGGGCGCCCCGTCAAGGCGGAGTTCGCCTTCGACCCGGCGTCGCGGACGGCCGTCATCGAAATGGCCGCGGCCAGCGGGCTTCCGCTCCTCAAGCCCGACGAACGCAACCCGCTCGCCACCACGACCTACGGAACCGGGGAATTAATCTTGAAGGCGCTCGACCTTGGCGCGCGGCACATCATCCTGGGCATCGGCGGCAGCGCCACGAACGACGGCGGCGCCGGCATGGCCAGCGCACTCGGCGCAAAATTTCTCGACGCGAAGGGCCGCAGGCTGCCGCCAGGCGGCGGCGCACTTTCGCGTCTCGCCTCAATCGACTTCGGGGATTTCGACCCGCGCATCGCGAAAACGAAGTTTGAGGTCGCCTGCGACGTCACCAACCCGCTCTGCGGGCCCAACGGGGCCTCAGCCGTCTACGGCCCGCAGAAAGGCGCGACAAAAGCTGCCGTGAAAAAACTCGACGCCGCCCTGGCGCGGCTCGCGGACGTGGCGTCCGCCACGTTCCCGCAAAGCGCGAAACGAACCAAATCCGACGCCCGCGAAATGCCCGGCGCCGGCGCTGCGGGCGGACTCGGCTTCGGGCTTTGCGTTTTCTGCGGCGCACGACTCAAGCGCGGCGTGGAGATCATCGCGGAAAGTGTCGGCCTGCTTGAAAAAATACGCGGATGCGATCTTGTCGTCACCGGCGAGGGAAGGCTCGACTCGCAGACGGTCAACGGCAAGACCCCGGCGGGCGTGGCGGCCGTCGCGAAAAAAGCCGGTGTGAAATGCATTGCGATTTGCGGCTGCGTGGGCGACGGCTACCAGGCCGTGCGCAAGGTCGGCATCGACGCGGTGGTGCCCATCGCGCACGGTTTCTTCGACCCGCTCGATCCCGCGCGCGGCGCCCGGGAACGCATCGCCGCCGCCGCCGAGGAAACCGCGCGGCTGCTGGCGCTGGGCATCCCACGCTAAGCTCCGGCTACTGCGACGGAAGCAGCCACGGGAGACCATGCGCGTCGTACGTCCGCAACCGAATCGGGGCTGACGGCTCGACCGCCACGAAAGTCGCCGTTTCGTAGGTTTTCACGGCATGGTGGCGGACGAGGATTTCATACTCGTAGGGCGGCGTCACGGAAACGCCCCAGAAAAAGTTGCATTTCGATTTGCCGCTGAACGCGGGATTCGCCCTGTCCGCCTTGATATCCGCCTCGATCGAGAGGCGAAGGCCATTGGCGGCGCGGCAGGACTCGACGAAATTCGAGACCACGGCGGACGGCAGCATCGCCGAGGCAAGTTCACGCGCCGCATACAGGCCCTGCAACCCCGGTTCACGCGGAACGCATTCGACAAGCGCAACCCGCGCGCCGGCCAGTTGCAGGCCCTTCGACAATCCCCCGACGGCCGTGGAATTGGAAATGCATTGGATGTCGCCGCCGCCATCGCGGTATTTCACGACAACCGAAGTCCTTCCGTCCGGCAGAGGCGCCTGCTCCAGCCACAGGGCGTTTTTGGCCTTCGCATCGCCCTGCGACAGCGCGGTGCCGCCCGGCGTCAGGGCAAAGCGCAGGATGTCGCCGACGCCATCCGCAGGCGAGCAAATGTCCGCGAAAAGCACCGCGTACCGGAGGCCGAAAACCGAATCGACCCAAAGCGGGTTTCGCGGGCCGTCAAGCGGAATGTCAACGCCTGGCCAGGCCACCGTCTCCCCGACTTCAGACTTGTCGTTGCCGCATTCCACAACACGGTAGGTGACGCCCCCCGAACCGCTCCCCGACGTCCAGTTCGCGGACTGTCCGAGAACCCGCTCCCGTTCCGCGCCGTCAACAGGAAAGACCCTTTGCGCGGGGCGGATGCAGAAGTCCGAGGGCCAGCCACCCTCCTTGAAGCGCCCGGAATCATCGGGCCAGGCACCGTCTTTGAACGCGAAGCAATTCGTCTCCATCGGCAAGGCACCGACATCCCCGCAGGCGGCAAGCCAGGACAGGGCGGATTCCGCCGCAAGCGTTTCGCGAAGGCGCACCTGGCGGTCGGCGCGGCGCGCCACCTGGCGTTGGAAGACGTTGAGACGGCCAAGCCCCAGCAGGATGACGATCGCGGCGAAAATCAAAACGCCGACGACGACCTGCCCGGATTTTGGATTGTCCCGCGGGATTTTCATTTGTTCCACATCCTCGCCAGACGTGAGACCTCGACCTTGTTCGTGTATTCGCGGCCACCGGAATCAAGCAGGGGGACGTCCGCGACAAGGACGAGGCGCACCACCCCGGGCATCGCGGATTCCGCGACATTTGTCGCGGTGAAACCGGAAATCGCATATCGCGCTATGCCTCCGGAAAGGACGATCGGGTCTGCGGCGTAGCGGCGCTCCTCGACGGTTTCCGACGAGTCGAACGCATCGCGGACGGTCATTGTCTTTTTCACCGCGGCGCGGCTGCGCGAAAACGTCGCGGACGCGACACCGGAAACCCGGTTGGTCTCGAACGCCACGCCTCCGCATTCAGACGGGTAGGAAAGAGTCGAACCGTCAAAACCGGACGCCAGCGAAACATCCCGCGCAATGCGCTCGAGGTCAAAGGAAAGCGCCGTGCGCGCCAGGGCCATCCGCCGCCGGTTCGACTCGTAATGGCCGGCCCTCAGGTAAAGCGGCGCGATGCATGAAAAGAGCACCACCACAATCGTCACCGAAACAAGCAACTCGACAAGCGTGGTCCCAGAAGTCCCCTTGCGAAAGGCGCACATCAGTTTGCCGCCCCTTTCTTTCCGGGGCCGAGTAAAACGCGGAAGTCGGCAAAAGGTTCGTCGACGCCCGCCGTCATGTCGCAGCGGTCGAAAAGCCACACCCTCGCCCAGCGCCAATCGACATCCGACTCTGGCAAGTCGCCGTCGTAGATTTCAAGACAGTAGCCAAGGGCGTCGGGCCCGTCCCCCAACGGGAGGATGACGCCGCCGCGATCATCTTCGTGCGGCAAGCGCTCCGGTATGCCTGCGGGCGTAATCCGGTAGCCGCCTTCGGCGCGGCCGCCCCCGGGAAGCGAGGAAAGCGCATCGAGCATGCCGGCGGCCTCCTCGACCGCCGCGTAACGCAGGGCCTCGCGCGAAACCTGCTGGATGTTGTTCATCGAGAGCCAGCCGCAAAAGACGATGGCAAGCAACAGCATCCCCACCAGGAGCTCGACAAGCGAGAACCCGTCCTTTCCCGTGGCCGCCATTCGTCCTCCGCGAAAAACACCCACAGGCTACTCGCCGTCGGCTTCGGGTTCTTCAGCGCCCTCCGCATCGGGAGCCACGGTTTCTTCGGCTTCGCCCTCGGCATCAGCCGCATCCGCCGCGTAATTCGTGCCAAGGAAAAATTCCTTGACCTTCTTCTCGTTGCGGTAAAGCGGGTCGTTTTCGCCGACCTTGACGTCCTTCAGGTTGCGCCCCGACTCCGCGTTGAGCGGGTCGATGACCTTCATCGCGGGCGCCTCGAAACCCGTATCGGGATTTTCGTCGTCGAGAATCGTCGGCCGGATGAGAATCACGAGGTTCTGGCGGGAGTTTTCAACCGAGGTGTGGCGGAAGAGCCGGCCGAGGAAGGGAATGTAGCCGAGAATCGGCACGCGCTGGATCTTCTCCTGGCGGATGTTGCGGGTAAGGCCGCCGATCATCAGCGTGTTGCCCGACGGAATCGAAACGCGCGTGTCGATCTCCTCGGACTGCAGCTCCGGGTACTCGATGCCGTTGAAGGACGCCACATTGCCTGTCTTCTCGGAGATTTTCGGGTGCACCCAGAGACGGACAAGGTCGTCCTCCGTGATTTCGGGGCCGACCCACATCATCACGCCGCTGACGAGTTCAAGCCAGGAGACGCTTTGCGCGACGCTGCTGCTAAGGTCGCCCACGTACTTCGACTCGACGTTGGCGATCGGGGTGATCGTGCCAACATGGAGCATCGCCTCGCTGTGGTCGCCGATCGTCAGCACCGGACTTGAAAGCAACTTGCCGTTGCCTTCCTCCTCGACGAGTTCGAGGACAAGGTTGAAGTTGATCGGGCCGAAAGTCGCTGAAAACGTGTTGCGCCGGCCGGAGTTGCGCGTGTTGGTGTAGGTCCCCTTGCGGGTGTCGTTCTCGTCGAAGTCCGAGGTGCTCGACCATTTGCCGTAGTTGTAGAGCGTGTCGCCATAGCCCTTCGACCCCGGAATTGTGAAACCTCCGGTAATTGTCTCCGAAAGGGCGTCCGTCAGGGACTCGGTGAAGGAACTGGTTTCGGAAGATGTCGTCGGCGAGTTGTCGGTCACCTGTGTGGAGATCGTTTCAGTTGTGCCATCCTCGTTGTCGCGCGTCGTGGTCGTCGTAGTCGTTGTCGTCACGCCCTTCGTCGAGGAGTCGCTGGTGGAAGTCTTGTCCGCGACATCACCCTTGATTGTCCGCGTCCATTTGTCCACCGTGTCGTTGACGACGGGATCGGTATGGTCGTAGCCGGACATCCGCGTCGTGGTGTGTTCGGCATCGGTCATCGTCTTGTTGACATACGTGTTGCTGCGGGTCCAGGTGTCCTGATTGCTGGAGGTCTTGTCCTTTGTCCGCGACAGCGACCACGAGGAATTCAGGAGATTAATGCTCTTGAGCCCCATCTTGTCGAGGTTCATGCCAAGGTTCTTCGCCCCCTGGTCCGTGAGTTCCAGGATCAATGCCTCGATCAGCACCTGCTTTTCGCGGACGTCAATCGTCCGGATCGTCTCCTCGATTTTGTCGAGGTTTTCCTGCGCGTCGTAAACGAGAATCGCCGGCGGGTTGCGCGGGCGGAGAAGATTGCCCCACGAACCGGCATCCGTCTGGCTCTTGGCGCTCACCGAGGTGCCGCCCCTCGTCGCCGTACCGGAAGTCGTGTAGGAGGAGAGGTTGTGGCGGTAGCTGTTGATCGAGCCCGAGACCTTCTCCTTGTAGGGGGCGACCTGGATTGACGCCTTGGAGTTCATGAAGATGTTGAGGCCCTTGACCGTCGTCACGATCTCCTCTGGGCTGGCGTTGTAAACACGGATGTAGCGGATACCCATCGGCTTTTCGTCGTTCTCGGTTTTCTGGAGCGCGGCGAATTTCGTCTTGGTGGCGATGCGCACCATGCCGTCGCGCTCGTCGAAAGTGTAGTCAGGGGCGAGAACCGAGGCCAGCACCGCGCGCCATTCCATCGGCGCGCTGGTCGCATACGTCACGCGCCGCGATCCCGAAGCCGCGCCGGAATTGGCCTTGACCTGGAGTTCCGCGACATTAAGGGCGGAATTGGTAACAACCGTCTCGGACTTCATGTCCGCCGGTTCCATATACGAAAAGACGATGTTCGCCCGCGAAAGGTTCTTGATGCGCAGCACGGCATCAAAAAGCGTGATGTTGTTGGCGACAAACTGAATCTTCGTGTGGTTGCTCGCCAGCATGTCAACGGCTTCGGCGACAGCCCGCTCGGCAGGCGACATTTCCGCCAGTTTCTTCGCTGCGGCAGCCTTCTCCGCCGCGGCCTTTGCCTCAGCCTCCGTCTTCGCCTTGGCCTCTGCGGCGGCCTTCTCCTCGGCAGCTTTCTTCTCCGCCGCAGCCTTTGCCTCGGTCTCCGTCTTCGCCTTGGCCTCTGCGGCGGCCTTCTCTTCGGCCCCTTTCTTCTCCGCCGCAGCCTTTGCCTCGGCCTCCGCCTTCGCCTTGGCCTCTGCGGCGGCCTTCTCCTCGGCCGCCTTCTTCTCCGCCGCGGCCTTTGCCTCGGCCTCAACCTTGGCCTTGTCCCCCCCAGCATCGACCACCGGAACCGGAGCCGGTGCGGGTGGCGTAGCAACCGCCGGACCATCCGCAAAGACCCCGGCACCGAGTGCCACGGACACCAAAAGAACAAGCATCGACTTCATTTTGTTCATTTTTCCCCTCCGTTTCTGGCGGCGCAACAGCTGGGCTTCAACCGGCCCCTCCGACCATTGCGTCGTTCATCATTGAAATTGTCTTGAAAACGCCCATGATGATTGGCCCCACGACGGCGCCGAGCGCGACAATCATGGCGGGCGTGACGAGATCAAGCGCCTTTTTCAGTGCGGCATGCATCTGCGCCCGGTAAAAGACGATGATTGGCCTGATCATTTCAGGAATGTGCCCCGACTCCTCGCCTGCGCGGATCATCTGGCGGACAAGCCCTGGGAAAACGCCATCGTCGCCGTCTTGCGCCATCGCCTCGGCGAGGCCACATCCGCTCTTGAGGATGTTTTGCCGCAAGGACTCGACCTTCGCCTCCAGGACGGCGTCGCCAACCGTGCTGCCCACCAGCCGCAACGATTCGTCGATTGCGATTCCAGACTCCTGGTTGGCGGCGAGGATGTCGAGGAAGCGGATGAGCGCAGACTGCGAGAAGAGTTTGCCCACGGCCGGCAACCGCCGGCGGAAGGAGGCCTGCCAGTAAGCCGCGGCCTTGAAGCAGGACAGGCCTTTCCAGATCGCGGCAAGGGAAACGACCACCGCTGGCGGCACCGCCAGCCACCCGGGGTTGTCATGGAGCGCGAAGAGAACTTTGATTGCCGCCGGGAGCTGCCCCCTGAACGACGCCATGCTCCCCTGCCCCACGAATTTATTAAGCGCCTCGGGAATCATCACGGCGAGAATCGTGCAAACGGCGAGGAAGACAACGACCGTGAACGCCGGGTACATCAGCGCGCTTGACATCTCGCGTTTGGTCTCCGCCATCTGCCGAAAGGTCTCGGCAAGTTTGTCGAAGCTCATGTCAAGCCGTCCGTTTTCCTCGCCGACGTGGATCATCTCGCGCATGAGCGGCGGGAACGCCTTGGCGCAGCGCGGGTCGGAGAGCGCCAGGGCGAGGCTGTCGCCAACGCGGAGATTTTCCAAGACGATTTCAAGTTTCCTGCGCAGCCAGGGGTTGGCCGTCTCCTGAATCGTCATCGAGACGATCTGGAGCATTTGCACGCCGGAGGAGTAGAGCGTCTTGAAGACCTCGCACAGAAGCGAGAGCTCGTCGGGCGAGGCGCTGAAACGCGGCATTCTGAGCTTCACGCCCGAAAGCCGCGCAAGTTTCTCCTTGAAGGAACCAGTCGATGACGCCTCTATCATCAGCACGGAAAAGCCGCGGGCGGCGAGCTCGGAGCCCAGAAGCGACTCCGATTCGCTTTCAAAGACCCCGCGCGAAACCTCGGCGGAGCCGGCTTCCCTGTAGATGACGTTGAAAACCGCCATGGCTTCAGTCCCCGAAATCAAGCGTGTCGGCATCCGCCAGGCAGATCGACTCGATTTCCTGGAGGCTCGTCACACCGTGCGAAATCATCTCGACGCCGTTTTCGACCATCGACTTGAAGCCCGAATACTTGCGGGCCACGGCCTCGAGTTCGCGGCTGGGGACGCGCTCCTCGATGGCCGAAACCAGCTCCGGCGAGGAAGTCGCCATCTCCATGACCGCGATGCGCCCGGCATAGCCCGTCGAGCAGCGAACGCACCCCGCCGGCCGGTATACCGTCGACTTCGGTGCGACAAGCGCCTCGATGTGCGCCTTGAGGCGGCTGTGCGAGAGCATCACGCGCAAGCTTTCGGACGGGATGATATTCTCGGGCCGGCCGCCGCATTCGAGGCAGAAGCGATGCACCAGGCGCTGGGCCTGGACGAGGCGCAGCGTCGAGGCGATCAGAAAAGGCGAGATGCCAAGGTCGTGGAGGCGGGCCACGGAACCAAGCGCGTCGTTGGTGTGGAGCGTGGCGAGGATGAGATGGCCCGTGAGCGCGGCCTGGACCGCGATCTTGGCCGTTTCGGCGTCGCGGATTTCACCGACGAGCATGATGTCGGGATCTTGGCGCAGAAGCGAGCGGAGCGTGCTGGCGAAGGTCATGCCCGCCGCCTCGTTGACCTGGGTCTGGTTCGCGCCGGGAATGACGTATTCGACGGGGTCTTCAATCGTGACGATGTTCTTCGTGTCGCCGAAGACCTCGCTCTTGAGAAGGTGCATCAGCGAGACGTTGAGCGTCGTCGTCTTGCCCGAACCCGTGGGGCCGGTGACAAGAACGATGCCGTCGCGCATTGAAAGGGCGTTCTCAAATTTCGCGCGGAGCGGGGCGGACCAAATCGCGCCGGCAAGGCCGCGGTTGGAAATGTCTCCAAGTTCATCGGGGTTGAGCAGGCGGAGCACCATTTTCACGCCGCCGATCACGGGGATGGCCGAAACACGGACGTCGAGGACGCGGACCTTGCCCGAATCGGTGTAGGAGATGCGCAGGCTGCCGTCAAGTGCGCGGCGGTTGTCCGAGATGTCCATCCCCGCCTGGGCCTTGACCCAGGTCGTGACCTGCGACATCATGCGGTGCGAGACGTTGCGCGCGAGGTACTCGAGGTTGCCGTTGACCCTGATGCGGATGCGGCCCGAAGTTTCCTGCGGCTCGATGTGGATGTCGGAGGCGTGGTGCGAGATCGCGTCGCGAATCCACGAGCGCGCCTGGCGGATGACGTCCTCGTCGCCGACGCGCACGTCGACGGAAAGCGGCGGCTTGATCGACGTCGCCGCCGCGGCCTCCGGCTCGTCCTGCTTGATCGGCGCCTGGAAATAGATGTGGTTGATCGCGATCTTGAGCACGTCCGCCGGCGCCCAGACGAGGACGACGGGCATGCGGCGACGCGTCTCCTCGTGCAGGTTGAAGAAGTTCTGCATCCGGTTCCAGACGTCGATCGGGAGAAACGGGGCCGTGGCTTCCTGGGCGCTTTGGCGGACGAGCACATAGAGGGAGTCGCACCCGAAAACAGAGTCCCGGATGATGCCCGTCGGCAAAAAGCCGTTGTCGGACATCACCGTGGCGGGGAGTTCCTGCGCCGTGCCGGAGGAGGCGGGCGACGAGACAGACCGAAGCGACTTGTTCATCGCCATCATGAAGTCCCAGTCGCAAATGACATTCAGCAGCTCCTCGCCGTCGAGCACGTCGGAGACGGCCCGCCGCGGCTGGATGCGCTGCACTTCCGGCGCGCCGCGCATCTCGGGACGGCCGTCCATCGCCAGCGCCATGCGGCGCCGCAGCTCCTTCTCGCGGCCCGCCGCCGAAATGGCGACGAACATCTTGTCGGTCACCGTGGAATTTCGATTGCGGATTTTCAAGCAGGTGAATTCGGCCATGGCGCACCTCAGAGTGTCGGCTTGGAAAAATCGACGCAGACCATGTCCGCGACCTTTTTCCCCTCCGCGTTAAAATACCCGAAGAAGACGGCGCGGTGGTCGAGGATGCCGCCGGGCGAAAGCTCGACGAAGTCGCCGCCGTCCATCACGTATTTGCCGGTGGCGATTTCGGTGCCGTCCGCAAAGCGGACCTTCGGCGGTGCCGCCACGCCGTTCTCAAGCCGGTAGACGACCTCGGCGTCGGGCCACGCAGTGCGCCTGATCTCATGCGAAAGCCCATAGTAAACCACCTCGAACCAGACGCAACTGGCGGAAACACCGTAAACGCGGAAGCCGCAGAAATTCGACGCCTTGTTGGGGGCGATCACGCTGCAGTCCTTGTCGTTTTCCTTCGCGCGGTCCTTCTCCATCACGGTGCATCCCTGCACGAAGACGCATCCCCGCTCGCCAGGCGAGGCCGCGGGCTGCGAATACTGCACGAACTTCCACACGGGGAAGAGACGCGGCCGCTCGACCTTGTGCTCGGCGGAGCCGTTGCTGACCTTGAGCACGATCCGGCCCTCGCCGTTGACGTTCTTGACGGTCACGGTCCACGTCCGCGCCTCGGCGTTGGTCGCGATGGCGAAGCCCGAATAGAAAGGGTCGCAAGGCTGGCCGTCGAGCGTCTTGGCCGAAAGCCCCTCCCGGACAAGCGCGGCGATGTCGGCGCTGACGAACTGGAAATACTGCTCGGGCGTGACGAGGAAGGCGCGCGTCCCGACCGCCGACGCCTGCGTCGCGACCTTGAACTTGTCGGAGGTCTTCACCGTGTCGAGCTTGATCTTCCGCTCCTTCGCCTCCTCGGCGCAATACTCGGAGAAGGCGGCGGCCAGAACGTCGGGCGACGGCTTGTAGCCGATTTGCGGCGCGTTCTCCGGGCGGCTCCGCCTGATCATGCGGCGGATCGAGCCCGACCGGTAGAGGAAGAGCCCGGCGGCCACGGCAAGAAGCACCACGACAAACGCGAGGTTCGTTCCGCCTGATTTTTCACGGCTGTGCGCACGGCTCATTTCGCACCGCCTTTCAGCTGCGCGACCTCCTGCCTGAGCGGCAGAAGCCCCGCGACGTGGATGCCCACGACATTCTCCTTGTGGAAGTCAAGCGAGACGGATTCCGGCCTGTAGCCGTAGCCGGCGCGGATGAAGGCGCCAAGCCCCTTGCCGACGTCGCCCGGCGGGACCGGGGCGTTGGTCGCGACATAGTCGTAGTTCCATTGCGAAAAGACGAACTGGTAGTTCGTGGCGTTCGCAAAGGCGTCCTCCGGGAAGCGGAGGCCCTCCAGGTGGTAGCGGGTCGGGAATTTGACGACCAGCGATTCAAGGGGTTGCGAGGCCTTCTCGGCAATCTTGTTGGTCGGGAAGAGGCCCGTGCCCTTGGCGCGCGTGAAGAGGTTTTCGGTCGCGTGAATGGTGGTGCGCGAAGCGGGCGCCGGGTCGAAGGCCTCGAAATAGAAGGCCTCGATCGCGCCGGAAAGCGGGGCGCATTCGGCCTGGAGGAAATGGCCGAACGTGGCGAGTTCGCCCGGCTGTGGAAGCGCCTCGATGAAGGCGTGGAGGTTGCGGTGGTTGACGTAGTTCCGGCCGTTGACGATCTTGCGGATCTTCGCCCGGCGCCACGGGAGGCGGGCGTCCGTGACGGCGTCCCACTTGGCGAAAATGCGCTCGGCGGCGGGCGTTTCGGCGCCGTAAAAGCCTTCCGAAACGGGGAATTTCTCCGCGAGCCAAGCACCGGGGTTCATCGACCGGCGGTATTCGTCGTCGATCTTGCGGAGGCGCGGGCCAAGCGCGTTTTTCAACGGGATGATCGTCCGCTCGTCTCCGGAAAGGCTTGCGCCGAGGCCAAGGTCAAGGATTTCAAGCTCGTCGTGAAGGGCTCGGAGCTTTTTCGTGACGTCGCCCAGCTCCGCCGAAACGGGGAGGCGGCGCGCGGAGGGAAAGGCGAACTCGACCGTCACGGACTCGCCGGCGACGCCCTCCGCCGCGAACGTCACCGCAAGCACTTCCGGCGCGTACTTGCCGGGCAGCGTCGCGCCGAAGAGATTCGTCGCCACTTCGCCGATGCGGTCGCCCTCTTCGGGAAGGTAGTCGCGCCGCGTCTGCCATGACGCCGTCGCCAGCAGTTTCATCGGGCGGTCGGCCTTCGCGCCGACCCAGTCGCGGGGCGTGTCGGCATACCAGACCTTGAACGAGACGGGGACAAGCAGCTCCTTGACGTCGGCACGGACAAATCCCGCCGTGGCGGACTTCACGATGTCCGTGACCTCGACGGGGACGCGCCACAGGCGCAGGTAGGGCATCAGCGAGAGATGGAGCGACTTGAGCTCGTCCCAGCGGGCCTGGAGCTCGAAGGCGCGGTCTGCGGAGACCTGCAGGCCGGGCGCGGCGAAATTGTCGCCCTTCGCGATGCCGGCGGGCGTCCCGTTGCGGACGATTTCCGCGAAGGTCACGCGCTTGCTCTCCTGCTCCACGCGGGAATAGACGGCGGCGGCAACCGCAAGGAGCGCGGCGAAGACGCCGAGAACCGTTGTGCGGATCTGCTGCTTGCGGAGGTAGTAGCTCCGGGAGTACTCAATGACATAGGCCATTAGTCGCCCCCCTGCATCGCCATGCCCAGGGCCACCGCCGCGACACCGGCCCGGCGCGAAAGCGTCTGCGCGGCCGCGGGCTTCACGCGGACCTGCTTTGATTCGAACGGGTTCCAGATTTCAAGGAGGTCGGTGGCTTCGGTGTGGTCGCCTATGCCGACGACCAGCGGCTCCGGATCCAGCTCGCCGGCCGTGTGGTTGGCGCGCATGAAGTCGATCCACTGGTCAATCAACGCCCGGGTGAGCTTCTGCCCCTCGAGCATCTGGTACTCGACGGAGTCAACCAGCTTCCAGCCGTCCATCACGACGGCGGTCACGACCTCGCCTTCCGCGACGACCATCCGCTGCGGCCGCGAATCGCGGACATCGCCGGGGTAAAGCGCCATGTAGACGTTGGCGAGCGCGGCGGCGGCGGAAGCGATGTGCGGACGCCGCGCCCCAACAAGCCTGCGCCACATCTTCACGTCGTCCTCGATGCGCAACTTGATCGATCCGCCGCCCACGAAGCAGATGCCATCCGGTCCCTGGACCTCCTCGCCCGCGAGGACGACGGGCTCGATGACAACCGGGTAGCGTTGCTCGACCTGGGTTTTGAGAAGCAGGGATTTCGTCTTGCCGCTCAGCGAGGTGACGTCCGGGTCGGGCGTCTCGATGGCGAAGGCGAAGTCCTTCTGCGCGCTCCCGCCGCGCGTCGGCGTCACCCAGAAGTCACGGAGCCAGGCGCGGCATGAAAGGGCGTGGAGGAACCGCTTGTCGCCGAGGGCGCCGTCGGCGGCCCAGTCGATCGACCAGCCTCGCGCCCCCCCGCGCGCGCAAACGGCGACGGCGGACGCCTCCTGCAACGCGCAGCCGATCGTCTTGTTTGGCAGCGCGGCATTGAGCCTTTTTCGAATGACAGGCGCAAGCATTGCGCGGATTCCCCTTTTCGCGTTCCTCCGCCGCTACAAGTCCCACGAACCGCAGACGCCGGCCCCCAGCGCCTCCTTGGCGGCGGAAACGGCCTCCTCGAAGTTGTCCTTGTCGAGCAACTCGCCGGAAAAAATCACGCACTTGCCCTCGCCGGCCTCCGAATCGCCGCCGCCCTCGAAGGAAAACTCGATTTGCCCCGGTTCGTCGCCGCAGCCTTCGCCCGTGTAGTTGCTCCAGGTGGCCACAAGTTTATAGCCCTTGTCGGAGGAATCGGCCGAGCCGCCTTCCCCGCCGCCCATCGCGACCTTCGGGAAGTAGGCCTCGAGCACCGCGTAGCCCGTTCCCTCCCCCAGGCCACCCGCCTTGCCGAAGACGCCAATCGCGTAGACATAGGCCTTGCCGCTCGCATAGTGGGCGAACGACACCTGGTCCGGCGACAGCTTCTTGCCGCAAAGCTCGCTCATGCTCATGCCAAGCTTTTTGATGGGCGAAACCCCGCTTGTCGCGCCGTCCTTCGCCTTGAGGTCGTAGGCCGAGCCGCTCCCCTGCTCATAGCTGTACACACCCTGGTCAAACGGCAGCTTGCCGTGTTCGTACTGGTACATCGCGATCTGCGTGCGGATATGGCTCACGAGCGGGATGGCCTCCGCGGCATAGTGCGCCTGCACGACGTTCTTCGTGAAGGCGGGAAGCAACATTGCGGAAAGAATCGCGATAATCAAAATCACGACCAGGAGCTCGACAAGCGTCGTGCCCGACTTCCCCTTCGCGGCGAGCAAATTCGAAAGTTTCATGTTCATTCCTCCTTGTATCGTTAAAATATAGAGCAGTTTTTATTCCAAGAGACCTTTTTCGTCATTTTTCTTGACTTCTCCCGACTTGCCGCTTATAATATTTGCGAGCATTTCGGCAAAACACCCACATGAACCGGCATAAAACATACGAAGGCAATGAACTACCCCCCCCCCCCCCACGCACACACACGACAGCTGCGGAGCAAACGGCGGCAAGCCTGAAAACGCGCCTTCCCAAGGCAGGCGGGCACCCCTCTGGAAGAAACTTTTCCGGTTCATAGAGGCGCACACGCTCTGCGAGGCTTTTGGGGATTTTGCCAGTCTTGATTCCGGCAGGGACGAGAAGTTCGCCCTTATCGCCAACCGCCTTTTGGAATACTTCGCCTGCGGCCAGGTTCTCCTGTCGATTTCCAACCACCCTCTTCGCGTCTGGGGCAAGGACGGCGATGCCTCGTGCTGCAAGAGGTGCGCATCCTGCAAGCTGGCGCTCTGCAACGCCGAGGCGGCCTTGGCGGGGCCAGCGGCAAAGGCCGAGACAAACCTTCCCGCAACGGTGAGAACCGGAGGATGTGCCGCACGGGCGGTGATCTCGCGGACAATCTTCGACGGCGTCACACCTTGCGGATACATTGCCGCGATCTTCACGGACGGCACACGCGATTTCGGGAAGCCCGACTTCGACGTCATGGACGCGGCAGGCAAGGCCCTTGGCCAATTGAGTCCCCGCAGCTAATTTCGCCCCGTCGCAACGGGAGTGGCCGATTCGGCCGCGGGACTTGGCATCTCCGCCAATTACGACAAAAAAAGACGGCACACGCAGGACTCCCTGCGCATGTCGTCTTGTTTTTTTGCCCCGGAGGGCCTCGCTACTTCTCTTCTTCCGCCTTGGCGTCGTCAGACGGGCGGGTCTGCTGGGGCTGCGCCCTGCCCTTCGTGGGCTTCGGCGCAAGGAGACATCCCAGAAGTTTGCCAAGGACCTTGGGCTGCTGCTCGCAGATAGCGACGTCGGCCATCTCCTCGATGACCTGCTGCATCACCTCGATGCCGAGATCCTTGTGGGCGTTTTCACGGCCGCGGTATGCAAGCGTGAGCTTGACCTTGTTGCCGTCGGCGATGAAGCCGCGCATCTGGCGCATCTTCACTTCGAGATCGTGGCGGTCGACGTTCGCGTGGAACTTGATCTCCTTTACGACCTGCTTCTGCTGCTGCTTGCGCGCGGCTTTGCGTTTCATCCCCTCGTCGTAGCGGAACTTTCCATAGTCCATGATCCGGCACACGGGAGGCTCGGCGTTAGGCGCCATCTCGACAAGGTCGAGCCCCTGCTTCTGCGCGAGGTAAAGCGCGTCGCGGGTGGGCATTATTCCGAGCATCTCCCCGTCTGCGCCAACCACTTTGACGCTGGGGACACGTATCTTCTGGTTTATTCTGGTGAAGGAGCCGATGGCTCACCTCCGGTGTTCGGCGCAAGGTTACGCCTGGGCTTCCGCGCTGATCTGCTTGACGAAGTCGGCCAGGGGCACGGCTCCCTGGTCGCCCTTTTCGCGGCTCCGCACCGCGACCAAGCCGGCTTCGGCCTCGCGGCCGCCGACGACAATCATGTAGGGCACCTTCTCGACCTGGGCGCGGCGGATCTTCGCGCCGACCTTGTCGGCCGAGCCGTCGATGTCGACGCGGATATCCGCGTCGAGCAACGCCTCGCGCACCTTCCGCGCGTAGTCCGCGACCTTGTCGGAAATCGGGAGGATGCGAACCTGCTCGGGGGCGAGCCACAGCGGGAACGCCCCCCCGTAGTGCTCGATGAGAATGCCGAAGAAGCGCTCGAGCGAACCGAGCAAGGCGCGGAGCACCATGTAGGGCTGGTGCTCCTGGCCGTCGGCGCCCACGTAGGTGAGGTTGAAGCGCTCGGGGAGGTTGAAGTCGAACTGCACGGTGCCGAGCTGCCACGGGCGCCCGAGGGCGTCCTTGATCTTCATGTCGATCTTCGGGCCGTAGAAGGCGCCGCCGCCCTCGTCGACTTCATACTTCATGCCTTCGGCGTCGAGCGCGTCGCGCAGGCTCTGCGTCGCCTGCTCCCAGCGCTCGGGGAGGCCGACGGCCTTGGCGGGCTTGGTCGAGAGATAGGCCTGGACCTCGTGGAAGCCGAATTTCGCCAGCATCTTCTTCGCGAAGTTGACCGTGTCGCGGATTTCCTGGACGATCTGCTCGGGCGTGCAGAAGATGTGGGCGTCGTCCTGCGTGAAGCCGCGGACGCGGAAAAGGCCGTGGCGGACGCCGTCCTTCTCCCAGCGGTACACCGTGCCGAGCTCGGCGTAGCGGAGCGGGAGGTCGCGGTAGCTGTGCTTCTTGAACTGGTAGACCTGGATGTGGAACGGGCAGTTCATCGGCTTGACGTAGTACTGCTCGGCGTGGGCGTCTTCGCCCGCGCCTTCCTCGACGTTCATCGCCGGGTACATGCCGTCCTTGTAGAAGCTCAGGTGGCCGGAGGTCTGCCAGAGGTTGGCGCGGCCGACGTGCGGCGTGTAGACGATTTCGTAGCCGGCCTTGTAGTGGGCCTTGCGCCAGAAGTTCTCGATGGCGACGCGCACACGCGCGCCGTTGGGAAGCCAGTGCGCGAGGCCAGGCCCGACGGGCTCGGTGATCGTGAAGAGCTCAAGCGACTTGCCCAGGACGCGGTGGTCGCGCTTCTTCGCCTCCTCGGCGCGGGCAATCATCTCGTCCAGCTCCGCCTCGGTCGCGCCCGCGATGCCGTAAAGACGCTGCAGCATCTTGTTCTTCTCGTCGCCGCGGTAGTAGGAGCCGGCGACGGACGTGATCTTGATCGCGCCGACGTCGCCCGTGGAGCCGACATGGGGACCGCGGCAAAGGTCGGTGAAATCACCGCTTTTGTAGAGCGTGATGACATCGCCCTCGGCGATGTCCGCCAGACGCTCAAGCTTGTAGGGCTGCTGGGCGAACTGCGCCTTGGCCTCGTCGCGCGAAACCTCAACGCGCTCAAAGGGCGCGTTTTCCTTGATGATCTTGCGGATTTCGGCCTCGATCGCGGGGAAGTCTTCGGGCACGAGGCGGTGCCCGAGGTCGAAGTCGTAGTAGAAGCCGTCGTCAGTCGCGGGACCGATGTCGAACTTGACGTCGGGGTACAGACGGCGGACAGCCGCGGCCATGATGTGCGCGGCGCTATGGCGGATGGTCTCGATCGGATACATTGAAATCAACTCCAAATTCGTTGAAAAGTTAATGTAATAGATTAGTTTTTCCAGCTCATTTTGTCAAGATTTTGCTGGATCGCCCCTCTCCCGGCGGCCGGAACGGCGCGAGTTTAGGGGCGGCGGGACGGGCGCCGCCCAGCAATAGGCCCTCCAGCTACTCAACGGCCACGTAATTGGATGAAATCGGCGCACCGACATGGCGGAAGCACTCGACAGGCCGGACTTCGAAGCGGTAGCGGCCCTTGTACGGGAGGTCTTCGCAGGCAAAGACGCAGAAGCCGGGCCGCCCCTCCGGCGTTTCGGGCAGATGGAAGTCGGGGGCCATCACGCGGCGCGACGCCTGGACAAGCGAAACGTCATCCTCCTCCAGGATCGCGCGCACATCGTATTCGAAGACGCGGCATGTGCAGCGCGTCTGCGCGGCGGGGAACGAGACCGTGATTCGGTCCCCGTCCTTCACGGCCGCCGCGGATGCCCCTGCGGCAAATTCCGGGGCGACGCGACGCGCGGCATGTTCCGCGAAGGCAAAGGGCGAGCCGTCGCGGACGGTTGCGGGGAGCACCCAGTCGGCCCCCAGCGACCGCCCCGTCACGAACTCGCGGCGCTCGATTTCAACCCGGTCGCCGAAGACCTTGAAGAGCATCCCCTGCCGGCCGTCGCCCGTGAAGAGGTTGTCCATGCGGTGCGGACGCTTCTCGTCCTTGTAGCCATAGCGGTTCCGCGGCATGTTCTCGCGAAGGGAGTAGTCCGTCGCCGTGTAGTGGAGCGAGGAGGTTCCAATCGCCGTGAAGGCCCCCTGCCAGACTGATCGCTCGTCCGTCAGCGTGTAGTGGGAGTGGCCCGACAGGGCGAAGGCATTGGGGTATTTGGCGAGCACGCGCCCGGCGTCGCCTTCGTCGTGGCCCCAGGCCCAGGCGCCATAGCACGTGTCCTTGAGGTGCCTGTGCTGCAAGTAGAAGAACGGCTTGGACGGGTCAAACGCCGGCGCGTGTTTCTCAAGATACGCCGCGGCCTCGTCGTTCGCCATCCAGTTCGTCCCGACAAAGGCGTAGCCCTTGACGTACTTGGTCCAGATGGGTTCGTACGGCTCCCCGAAGACCTTCTCCCAGGCCGCCTTGGGGTCGGTCTGGATCAGGTGCTTGTACTGCTCGACCTCGTCGGGGTATTTCTTCAGGACGTAGTCGCCGTAGAACTGGCCTTCCCAGTCGTGGTTGCCGTAAATGAAAAGCCGTTCGACGGAGCGTCCGTCCGGCGCCTTGTCCTCCGGGAAGACCCGCTTCCAGACGTCCGCGACGATCTGCAGCTGCTCGATCAACCCCGTGTTGGCCATGTCGCCGACAATCGCGACAGCATCGGCCCCGTGGTCGCGGAAGTATTCGAAGGCCGAAACGAGAGTCCCCTCGCCGCCCACCTCGTGCATGTGGATGTCGCTGACGACGCCGAAAACCAAATTCGCGGTAATGTCCATGATCCCCTTTTGTGAAACTTTCCACCGCCTTGCGTGACGCGGCAAAGCATCAGGATGCGCGGAAAACTAACGCACGGGAAGCGCCTTGCCCTTCGCCCTGGCCGAAAGACGCTCGAGTTCGACCAGGCGAACCGTGAGGCGCGTGGATTCGGGAAGGCATCTTTCGGGGTCGGCGCCGGTCTTGACGCACTTCGCGAAATAGGCGATTTCGTTGAAGTACATGTTGGACTTCCCGACCTTCAGCTTCATTTCCTTGCCGTAGATGTCCGTAAGCGTGAGGCCGTTGCCGCAGTGGAGGACGGCCTTGTCGAAGATCGCGGAGAAACCCGCCTGGAATTTCGCGGCGCGCATCCAGGAACCAAGGGCCGTGATCTGGGCGTCGCACCCCTTGAGCGCGAAATCGACCTGGACTTCGTCCCACCCGCCCGAAACGCCCTTGAGGCCGCGGACGGCAACCGACTTCGGCTTGCCAAGAGCAGACTGGATCCAGTCGAGGTCGTGGAGGTGGAGGTCGATGATTGCGCCGCCGCTGAGCTTGGAGTCCATGTACCAGCCAGAGGCGCCCGTCGGATAGCTCCCGTAGCGGTACATGTCGAGCTTGCGGAGCTTGCCGTACGTTTCTTCCCGGACCAACTTGGCCAGCAACGCATAGTCTTCGCTGAAGCGGATGCACTGGGCGACCATCAGTTTCCGGCCGGTCTTCTTTTGCGCCGCGATCATCTTGTCGCAGTCCGCGGCATTGAGCGCCATCGGCTTTTCGCAGAGGACGTTGAAGCCGTCCTTCATGGCCCGGATCGAATATTCGGCGTGGAGATAGGCGGGAAGGCAGATGTCGAGCATGTCGACGACGCCCGCCTCGGCCTTGGCCATGTCCTCGTAGGAGGTGTACTTGCGGAGGCTCCTCGTGTCGCTCTTGCCCGACGACCCCAGGTTGATCGACGCCTCCGAAGTTTCAAGTTTCTTCGGGTCGATGTCGCAAAGGGCGACGAGTTCGACGTCCTTTTGCCCCGCGTACTGCGAGGCGTGGAAATGCCCCATGCCTCCGAAGCCGAGGATTGCGCACTTAAGTTTCCTTGCCATGTCTGTTCTTTCCTTTCCAAATGTTAACTGGGTAAACGGCCTCGCCGCAGTCGCTCCTCCCGCTTGCGCGTTTGCGAAGCCCCCGCTACCGCACCATCAGGTGGAGGCCATCGACAAGCGGGTACTCGTAGCAACCGAGATCCGGACGGCCGACAACGCGGCGCCCGCCCCCAAGGTCGATGGTGGGATACGCAATGCCACGCACACCTCGGCTCCGCGCTGCGGAGGCTTGTCCGATGCGCCAGTCGCCCGCCGAAGGATCAACGAAGATCTTCGCCGCGTCCGGCTCGTAGAGCCAGTTGCCGACCGGCGTTGTGGACAGGTTGTTGACGCAGTTCGTCGTCATCTGCTTCGAGCAGGTGAACACTTGCCCGAGCACGCCGTTGCGCAAATTGGCCGCAAAGATGCAGTTGGTGATGCCGAGGTTGCCGTCCGTCACCAGCAGCGCGGAACCCGAGACGGAATTCGACGCCACGGTGCAGTTGACATACGAACCGTCGCCGCCTCTCACGATCGACGACCCGGCCGTATCCGTATTCCTGGCGATGAGGCAGTTCTCAATCCGTGCGCCGCCCGTCGCCTTCACGATCGCCTTGCCGGCGTCGCCAAGGTACGTCGCCTCGTTGTTGGTGATCACGCAATGGGTGACGAGGGTGTTCTTGCCCGACGCCACCACCGCGCCGGCGCTCGCCCAGTAGGTGTAGTTCTTCATCTTGCGGATGACACAGTTCGAAATCACGCCATAGCCCTCGAGATACCAGCCCGGACGGCTCACCGCCGCACCGTCGAAAGTCAGGTCGTGGATGAACGTTCCCGCCCGGGTGTTCTTGTAGCCCGGCTCGGTATCGTTGCCGCCCGTGCGCTTCAAGACGGTCTTCGCCGGATCGGACTCGTAACCGTGGATGTCAAGCGTCTTGTCGATGACAATCTGGGTCGTGATCTCATGGGTGCCGTTGGAGATGACGATTTCCATATTGTCCAGCGCGGCGGAAATCGCCGTGGGCAAAGTCTTCGCCGCCGTTGCGAAGCTGTCGTAGGGGAACGCGGCGCTGGGATTGCCCTTCACCACGTAGATCGTCTTCGGCATCAGGTAAAGGAGATTCGGGAAGTCCTGTGTCGCCGACTTGCCGGCCGTCGTGTCGTCCACCGTCAGGACCGGCGAGTAGCGTCCGCCCTGCGTGAACACATACTGCGCCTTGTTCGTGCTGGTCGTCAGATCGACCGTGCCGTCGCCGTCAAAGTCCCACAAGTACTCGCAGACATCATCCGCATCGGCGCCGGAGAGCGTTGCCTCGAAGGTCACCTTCACCGGCATGATCGCCTCGCTCACGTCGGTCTTGAGGCCGACCGAGAACCTGGAGGTGTCGTATTCGTAAGCGCCGATGTCGATCTTGCCGTTCATGACGCGCGTAAAGCCCGCAAGATCCTTCTCCGGCGGATCGGACACCTCCGCACCCGCGTCGATCAGCACCGCGCCCGGCGCAACGGTGTAGTCGCCGTTCGCGTAGCCGGTGAAGAGGTTCGCCGACGTGTCCCTGACGCAGGTGTCGTTGAGCTTCTCCGCGTCATCGCAGGCGCAGTGGTCATACTTCGCCTTCTGGTCGGGATGGATGTTGTTGTAGCTGGCTCCGCTGTTGTCGGACACGTTTCCGACGATCACGCAGTTGATCACCGTCGACGAGGTCCGCACGCCACCGCACTTGCGCGCACTGTTGCGGACGATGGTGCAGTTCTCCAGCGTCCCGTTCGGCACATAGGCGCCGCCAGTGCAGCACGTGCCGGACGTGGCCAGCTCGTGGTTGTCGGCGATCAGGCAGTTCGACGCCTTCGCGCCGCTGTTGAGCTGCACGCCAGCGGTCTTGTCCGTTCCCGCCGCGTTGCCGTCCGTGACGTTGTTGGTGACGACGCTGTGCGTCAGCAGCGCCTTCGCGCCCGTCAGGTACACCGCGCCGCTCGACCAGTAGCCGACGACATGCCCGCCGCGGATGACGCAGTTCGACGCCGTGCCGCCGTTCGCAGAGATCTGCAGGTTGATGCCGTAGTCGGTCGCGGACCCGTTGGCAATCGCGACCGAATGGAGGACTGCCCGCTCGTGGTTGATCATGACGTTCCGCCCCTTCTTCTGGGCGTCAATGACGACGTCTTCGGGATTGCCCGTCTCTCCGTGGACGACGAGCGCCTTGGTGATCGAGAGTTGCGCCGTAGTCTTGTAGGCGGTCTTAGACTTGAGCATCACGATCTCCTGTCCGTCCACCGCGACGCCCAGCGCGGTCTTCAGGTCCGGCGCGGCGGTCTCGCGCGTCGCGTACGGCCAGGAGGCGTTGGCATTGCCGTTGGTGACGTACATCACGAACGGCAGCGTCTTCTGCAGTCCCTCGTCCGCCGTGAACGGGAAGGTCCCGCCGGCATAGGCAACCGTGACCCGAGGGGCGAACGCCCCGGCGGCCTGCGCCTGCACGGAGACGGAGTTTTCGGACGTCGTCCTGTCAACCGTCCCGTCGCCGTCGAAGTCCCATTCATACGAGGTGATTCCGTCCAGACCCGAGGCGAAGGCCGTGTATGTCACGGTATCACCGACAAACGCGGGGGCGGGCGAGACGCTCAACGCCACCTCCGGCGCGGACGCCTGGTACTCGATCGCGCCGACATCCGCCGCGCTCCCGACGACGCGCGGATTCCCCAGCACGTCCGTCTCGGGCAGCAGGACGTCGTCCACGACGACGGACGCGTCCAGGCCCGGATTCGCCGGGGTCGGCGTGAAGAACGCGCCGACAGCATACGAGTTCGCCCCCACCGCCCAGCACTTGTCGTTGACGGCGTAACGAGCCACACAGGCGTCGAAGCACACCGCGTTGCCGTTGAACACGTCACCATTGCCATCGCCGACGTTTCCGAAGAGGTAAGTGTTGACGACCTTGGCGTCGGTTCCGACGACGTCAAGTCCACCGCACTTAGAGCCGATGTTGTTCACCACGGTGCAGTTGATCATCCGCGCCGAACCCGAGAGCATCGCGCCGCCGCCGATCATATAGTCCTTGTCGGCCTTGTTGCCGCCGACGAAGCAGCAGACCGCCGTGCCCGCCGTCATGTAGAGGCCTCCGCCGCACGGCGCGCCGTTGCCGGACGTAATCGTGTTGTTGGTGATGATGCAGTTGACGAGCCAGCCGTCCGACCCCGACACCGAGACGCCGCCCCCGCCCCCGCCTGGATGTCCCGCGGTGTACGCGACGTAGGTGCTGTTGCGCACCACGCACTCCTCCATCGTGCCGTGCGACACCTGCACGGCGGAACCGACGGCGTACGAAGCGGAGTCGGACTTGCCGTCCGTCACCACAATCCGCTCAAGACGCGCCTCCGCATGGTTGAGGGCGAGCGGTACCCGTGCGTTGCCGCCGGAGATAATCGCGTCGCCGCAGACACCGGAGAGCGGACGCACCGTGATCGCCTTGGAGATCGTGACCTTGCTGGTCGGCGTGTAGGTTCCCGTACCGAGCAGGACGGTGTCGCCCGCCGCCGCCATCGTCACGCCCTTGGCGAGCGAGGCGTACGGATTTCCGGACGATCCGTCGCCCGTCTCGTCATTGCCGGTTATCGCGACATGGACGAAGTTGCCGAAAACCGGCGTAAGCACGAGCGGTTCCGTCACGGACAGGAGACGCAGCTTCGCCGTGCGTCCGAGCGCCGCGCCATTCGCGTCCTCCCAGCGGTAGAAGCACTGACCGTCTGGAGGCGTCGCCGCGACCGCACACCCCGAGCCATCCGCGACCCACTGCGTCGCGGGAGCGACGGAGCCGCCGTTGGCCTCGGCATCGACACGATATTCCGGCGCCAGCTGCCACTCCAGGTCGGCGGTCTGCCCGTCCGCGACCTCAACCGTGCATGACGTTCCTTCTCCGGACGTCTCGGTGATGTTCCCGCTCGCGTCCGTCGTCTTGAGCTTCCAGCCGGCCACCGTGTACTTCACCTTCCCGTCGGGCTGTGTCTGCTCCCCGGACGGTGCGGTGCAGGAAAATGTACCGGTCCCCACGGTAAAACCAAGCGCCGGATCGAAGCCCGCCGCAGTGAAGACCTTTGAATGCGTGTGGCTGACGGAGACACCGTCCAGCGTACGCACGACGAGCGGATCGCCCTTGGGGTTCGTCAGGATGGTGTAGAACACGCCGCCCTGCAAATCGTAGAGCCCAGCGACGTCGTCAGAATTGCGGACACACGGCACAAAATCGCGCACACAGGACGCATTCTCATAAATCTGGCAGGAATAGAGGCGTCCCTTCATCGCGCTGCCGTAATTGGGACTCCAGCCCCAGTGCTGGCCGAAGAGGTAAAGCGAACCGGCGAGCGTCTTGGTCAAATTGCCCTTGGTGTTCTCAAAGGGATGGCCGTCGATGCTCTTGGCGGTATTGGAAATGTCAATGACGTGAACGTCGGTATCGGGCGCCGCGCCGCTGTCATAGGTGTCGACATCATTGTACTGGTCGTCGATGTTGACATTGTAGACGGCGTTGCCCGTTGTCGGGTCGATCGACCGCCAGAACCGGAAGGACTGCGCCGAACCGCTCGCGCCATAGCCGATGCCGCCGCCCCCCGCATTATCGACCGTGTAGGAGAATCGCATCACGAGACGCGTGTCATTGGTGGCGATCACCTTCGTGTCGAGGTACTGCGTCCCATTGGACTCGAGGTACAGGACCCGCGTGTACGCATCCGGCAACGTACCCGCTCCCGCCAGTCCAGCAAAAACCAAAAGGGCAAACGGCAACATTCGTTTTTGAAGCATCTCAAAGACCTTTCCTCGAAGTTTGGCGTTCCTCGGTAATTTCTCCGTTAGCGAAGCAAGAGGCCTGTTCCGCGAAGAGGCGTCTCATAGCAGCCCATGTCGGGGTTCCCGTTGGTCTTGCGCGGATTTCCGCCAAGATCAACGGCGTTTTCGTCCATCCAGTCAAGCGTCAGGCCCGCGTTGATGCAGGAAGATCCCGAGCCTGGCATGTAGGCGTTTCTCCTGCGGCCCAGTTTCGGGTCGCCCGTCGTGTTGCCCTCGCCCGTCGTCAGTTCCGGTGCGCAACTGTACGTGAGCCGCGGCGCATCCGGCGAACCGAGGTCGCGAACCGCCGTCGTGGCCGTGCCGTCGCCCAGTTTCGCGCCCCAGACGATGCAGTTCCTGACCGTCGGCGTGCCGGAGATGATTGTAAGACCAGCGCCCGGCTGGCCGCTCGTTGAATTGACGATCGTGCAGTTCTCGACCACGCCCTGATCGCTCACGAGCACCGCACCACGCTTGGCATCGCCAGTTGTCGACTGCGTCGTCACGCAGTCCTTCACCAGGCAGTTGCGGAAGATGCCCGTTCCCTCGACGTGCACCGCGCCGTGCGTATTTCCCGCACCGCCCTGGGTCGTGTAGTTGTAGCGCTGGATCGTGCAACGCTCGATCACACCGCCCGACTGGACGACCGTGCCGTAGAAGTGTACGCAGTCGGCGTTGCCACCCATGGCGAAGTTGTCGACGACGCAATCAACCATCCTACCCTTCGTCTTCACCAGCACTGCCGAATCGCGGTAAACACTGGTGGCGCAGTTGCTCAGGATGCAGTGCGAGAGAAGACCTGCCTCGACACGCGCGTAGTTGCTCTTCGTGTCCCAGTTGCCGGCTCCGCGCCAGAGCGAGAAGCCGTCGACGACCGCACCCTCGGCCTGGTCGGTCATCCAGAGGTCACGGCAATAGCCCTGCGCATCGATGATCGTCACTTCGGGACCGTTCACGCTCCTGAGCTCAAGGTCGCTCTGGATGCAGATCTCGCGGCTGATCTTGTAGAGTCCGTTGGAGACGAACACCGTCTTCGGGTTGAGCTCCACCGCATCATGAAGGTTCGTCGCGGCGTTCTCCCACGTCATGTAGGGAGCGATGCCCTTGCCTTCCTTCGAGACATAGCAGACCTGCGGCACGACGACAATCGGCGTCGTCGCGGCGATGTCCTTCTCTTCCGCCGCGCCGTTCGAGACATGCACTGTAACCGTGTAGCTGCCGGGGTTCACGAAGGTGTTCGTCACGCACTTGCCGCCCGCGACCGGTTCGCCGTCGCCAAAGTCCCAGACGAGCGTCAGCCCCTCCTCGTCGCCCACGATGCTGGCCTCCAGCGTCGCCGTGAACGGCGCGCGACCCAACGCGCTGCCGACCACGTCGATCGTGCCGCCGAGCGGAACCACGGTCGTCTCCTGATACTCGTAGCAGCCCATGTCCACACCGTCTGCGGAGACCGCGCCGTTGACGACGACACGCGGCAAACGGTCCTTATCGAGCGCTCCCTCCGTCATCCAGGTCAGGTTCGTCGTTCCCGTGTTGAGGCAGGCAGTCGAGAGCGGCGTCAGGTGGTACGGATTCTCCGCGTTGAAATTCGGCGACTTCGCCGTGCAACCCTCGCCCGTGATCGCCGCGCCTTCCGTGAAGTCCGAGGCGCAGGAGTAGAGGAATTTCGGCGTCGCGCTGCCCCGCACGTAAACGTCGTCGCCCGCCATGCCGGCCTTGTTGTCCCAGATGATCGAGTTGACGACGGTGCCGCCGATGGCCCACACGCCGCCACCGTAGCCCGCACAGACGTTGTTGACGATCGTGCAGTTCTCGATGCGTCCGTTCACCAGACCGACCGGACCACGGTTCTTCACCGCCGGACTCGTCGGCACACCGTTCGTGCAGTGGTGGACATAGGAGTTGCGCAGCACGGCGGTCGCGGACGCGATGCGCACAGGCGACTCGCCGTCATAGCCAGTGCCATCGCTGTTGTTCGCAATGCTGAAGGCGAAGATCTCGCATCGGTCAAGGACGGCATTGCCCTCAATGCGGACACCCGACTGAGTGCCGGAATCATTCGAACAGCCCATGCCATGACCGTCGAAAACGCAGTCGAAGACCTTCGCCGTGCCGTAGAAGTAGCATGCCGCCGAACGCGAGACGCGACGGATATTCTTGAACACGCAATTGGAGACCACGCCCGCTGACATCTCAATGGATGCCGTCCAATTGTAATTTGCGGCATAACCATCGGCAAAGGTGAATCCTGATATGAGGATGGCATCCGAGCTGCTGACGGTCAAGTTTCGGTGGTCTCGAGTCGTCGTGCCGAGCGTGGTGAACGTCGTTTTCTCCGGACCTTCCACGCTCGTAAGCGAAACCGCACGGGAAATGCAAATGACCGGCGCGGGAATCTCGTAATTGCCGTTGGTGACGACGATTTTCGCCGAACCGACATCCAGCGCGGCCTGCAGGGACGGCGTCGCCTTCTCCCACGTGTCGTAGGGATAGGTATCCGAGCCGGTCGTACTCATATAGCAGGTCACTGGTGTGCAGACAAGCTGCTTGGCGAGCGTATAGACCGCCGGCGCGCTGACACCGTCGTTCAGAGTCAGCGTCACCGTATACGCGCCCGGCGTCTCGTAGGTGTGCGTCGCCGTCGGCCATTCTGTCGAGGTCGTCCCGTCGCCGAAGTCCCAGCTGGCCGTCACCTCGCCCTGCGCCCCGGCGCAGTATCCGGTGAAGGTCACAGAGAGCGGATCACCGCTCGCCGAGACATAAGTGTCGGCGTCACCAGCGCACTCGAACTGCGCCGCCCCGCCGGCAGGACGCAACGCCACTACGCCCATCTCCCTCGCCGGCGAAAGCGACCTGAGATGGTAGTCGCCGTTCGCCGCGTCGACGAACTGCGGATCGGTGACGATGTTGCCGTTGGCCTCGCCGCCCACGAGCTCCGCCGAGCAGCAGTTGAAGAACCGCGTCTTGTTGCCGCCGTTGTGGATGTCCTTGTTGACCATGTTCTGCGAGTCATTGAAGTAGACGATCGTATTCGTAACGACCGCCTTGGCGTTGCTGACCTGGATGACGCCATCCCGCGAATAGATGTAGTTGTTGACGATGGTCGAGTCCTCGAGACGGCAGGTAGCGCTGTCAAGAATGATCATCGGATACAGATTCGGCACATCGTAGCTGCCCTGCCCGTTGTCGGCGATGAGGGCGTTGCGCAGGACGGCGTTTCCAGACAGCCACACGTAATGGCGCAGGTCCGCTCCCGTGTACTTCATCCCCGTCACGGTCAGTCCGTCGACGACGCTGTTCCCATAGAGGTAGATGAACGACGAGGTCTCGTTGCTGCCGATGGATTTCGGCTTGAGCGCAAGGTCATAGCCCCTCGCCGTCCCCCAGAACCTGAAGTGAGTGCCCTGATACGCATCATGTGCGCGGATGTCGACGACGCAGTTGGAGACCACGCCCGCACTCGCCTCCACGCCCGTCGCCTTGGCCTTGGCCTTGTGGGCGCAGTTGACGAACGAGAGCCCTGTGAGCAAGGCCTCGCCGTTGGCGACCTTCGCACCTGCGCGCGCGGCGTCGAGGCCGGCATCCACCGTCGTCCGCTCCGGACCGGCGACGCCGATCACCGACACGGGCCGCGTCAGGTAGACGCAGTGAATGACGTCGTCCGCTGTGACCGTCGTGCGCAACTCATGGTAAACGCCCGGCGCGACCAGCACCTTGCCATTGTCCGGAGCCGCATCGACCGCCGCCTGCACGGTCTTCTTCGCCGTCGCCCAGCTCGTACCGTCTGCCGCGTCGTCACCGTATTCCGCGACATACTGGACATCGCTCTCGCCGCTCGGTCCGGCAAAGCACCACTGCCACTCCAGTTTCGTCGCGACGCCCCTGTGGACATAGGTGAAGGACGTGCCGCTGCCGCTCGCATTCGCCCGGTCCTCGTTGTACACCCAGTCCATCGCCTTGTCGCTCCACTCGTAGAGCTTCCAGCCCGTGCACGTAACCGTCAGCTCCGGCGCAAGCACGGCCGTCGCTGGAGCGGACACCGCAATCTCCGCATCGACGGCTACGTCTTCATAAAGTCCACACGCGGGCGTTATGCCCTCGACCGTGAAGCCCTTCTGCCCTGTGATTTCGAACTGCCCCGCCTGCAGCGGACCAGCGGAGAGCGTCCCCGCACCCTGGATGCTAAACGTGTTGGAGACAGAATCGTAGAAGCCGACCGTGCCGGCGATCTGCATCGGCTCAAGCCACCTGACGACCTCACCCGTCGTACGATCCGTCACCTTCACCCAGTAGACGCGTCCCTCATAGTTATAGGTGTTGTAGCGGCGTCCAAGATAGAGATTGCTCGACGGCGTCACATCAATGGCCTTGCCCATGTCCTGCCCGTCCATATAGACCCGGCCGCCCGCCACGTCGTTGAACACCAGCGTGTGGTCAACATTGGGCGTATAGCCGCCGTACGAACGATATTTCGTACCATCATAACCCCACGTCCAGGTACTACCGCTCGACGTGAACGAGTAGTGCCACTGGTTGTTGTTCGCGCCACCAAACAGATAACCGCCGGCGGCGGACTTCTCGTCGCGGAACCGAATCGCCGTCTCGTGATCGGTCGGCTTGACGCCCGTGTCCACATACGTGTTGTTGGCGAACCGCACGTACTCCAGGCGCTCCAGCGGGGACGACACCTCGCCGCCGGCGACGAAATTGCCGCCGGCCGCATCGCCGTAGAACTGTCCGGTGGCAAAGTCCCAGAAGCCGACCTTACCATTCGCCATCTGACACGGCACCATCAGGCGCTTAAGCACGCCGTTCTCCCATATCTTCACGGACGAAATGCGGTTCGTCGCGAAGCTCGCCGCCGTCCCGTTGCCGTTCACGGCAAAGAGATAGAGGTTTTTGGACGTGCCGTTGAAACCATTCTTGTAAACTTGGTTGCCATCGACCTTGAAGGTACCCTTGTCCATCACCACCGTGTGCCAGTCCGTGTCCTCTTTCCAGCTGATGCTGGCATTGTAGCCGTTGCCGAAACCGACGAAGGTCTGGGCGGCCGGCGAGAACTGGCAGCGGCCCGTATTGCTGGCCCCGTATACGCCGAACACATAGTTGAGCACATTATTCGTTTCTACAAGCTGGTAGGTCGCTTCAATCTTCGTGTTGCTGTTCGGCACGAAGCCTGTGTCGACATACTGTTCGCCTGTCGCCTCGACATATTCGAAATACTTGACTGGCAGATCCGCAGCCGACGCGATAAATACCGCAACAAAAGCGGACACACTGACCAACAGCCTTTTTGGAAAAACCATTTCAACACTCCTTATCGTAATTATTTGCAATTCTAACAAAACAAGCCTGTGTTTTCAAGGCGCGGGCGAAAAAGGGGAACAAGGGTGCCGCAACCCCGGGCAGATGTCGCGCGAATCGGAGTTGATCCATTCAAAGGGGAAGGTGCGGCACTTGTCGGGTTTCACCTCGTGGATGCGGCAGCGGTTGCCGGAGGTGAGATAGGCGCAGGCCCCATCCGGGCGGTTCTTCAAGACGAGGCCGCGGCGGTCGGGGGCGAGCTCCGTCTCGGAGGCGATGAACGTCTCCTCCCCCATGCCCAAAAACGCCGCAATACGCTTGATTTCCGCATCGCCCACGCGCACGATGCCGTTTTTAACGCGGCAACACGCCCCGCACTGCCGGCAGACGAACCCCTCACTTGAAATTCCCCGCATTGTTTTCCCCCTGTTTCCATTATACAACGGGCAAAACTCTTGGAACAAATTTTTGTCATTCATATCACACACGTTGCATCGGAAACTATTGCGCGGCAAAGTAGGAAATGTCATACTATTGGGAAAGATGAAAGTCGTCCTTCCTATCCTGCTTGCGCTTCTGTTCGCCTTGGCCGTGGCCGGGTTGGCGCACAGGCTCTGGTTGCGGGGGGCTTTCGGGGAGATTTCCCGCTGGTGGCGCGGCGCCTCGCGTCCGGCGCGTGTCGCGTCCGTCTTGTTGCTCGCCGTCGCCGTGGCGTATGGCTCGGACAAGGATTTCGGCGGCGCGACGAACCGGCTGATGCAATCCGCCGGACGTTTCGTCGGCGGCGTGGTCGCCAACCTCTTCTCGCCGGTCGAACAGGCGACGGGCTACGCGGCGTTGTCGCGGACGGACGAGCCCCACGCGATTTCCATGCCGGACGACGCCGTCGTCGCGGAGGACATCGCGAAACGCGGGGCGCACGACGACGGGTTCTGGCTCTTCGACTCCTTCACCAACAGGCTTGTCCGCGACGGCCTTGTCCGCGGGAATCCGGTCTGGGTCCACACGGACGGGACGGTTACGGTGAATTCCCCGTCGTTTGGCGTGTCCATCGCCGAGCTCGCCGAAATCCTCGCGGTCAGCAACGTTACCGTTTACGCGCCGATGCAGGGGAGCTTCGGCTTCCTGCCCGAGTCCCGCTGGGGGCAGTTCGCGGTCTCGCGCATCTGGACGGCGGTGACGGAACGCGGCTCCCGCCTCGTGACATGGGAGGGCGCGATGCCGCTGCGGCTCACGGACAATCCGGTGACGTTCCAGGCGGAGTTCCTCCAGGGCGGGGATGTCGTCTACCGCTACAACGGCATCCCGACAAACGAGGTTGCCGTCGGCGTCTTC
>JAZQOA010000069.1:0-2894 GCA_045627605.1 Kiritimatiellia bacterium
TGCTTCAGCTTCTCCGCCATCGCCTTGTAGCGCATCACGGTCTTGTACCTCGCGCCAAGTTGCGGGCAGTTCTCGTTGAGCCAGCCCCGGATGCCGGGCTTGCGCCCGACAATCTCCCCGCACTCATCGCGGACAAGGCTGTTGTCCACATGGCACTCCAGGTCGCAGACCATCGAGCCGAAGCGGATCATCTCGCGGGGCGATGTCTTCGCCCGGGCGAACTGCTCTTCGAGCGCCTCCTTCGTCGGGCAGGCGTTGACCGTGCGCCTCTGCCGGATCTTGCGGCGCTCGCGGGCGAGCCTCTGCCGTCGCCGCCTTTCGGCGGGATAGTAGACCGGGCGCTTGACGCGCCGGTTGAAGCAGCTCAGGAACTTCAAGACCGCCCACAGCGCCATCCCCACGCCAATCTGGGCCAGCGCCAGGACGGACGCGGCAAGCGCAAGGGCAAACGCCGTGCCGACGGCGTAGAGCGGCACGGGGATGGCCGCGCCGACCGCCCCCGCCGCCATGACTTCCGCCGCGCCGACGCCGCACAGCAAGTCGAAGCAGTCGCCGCACTTCAGGAAGTCGAACGCCTCCCCAAGCGCAGCCTCGCGCTCCATCCGCTCACGCGCCGCGCGGCGGCGCGCAAGATGCGCGCGCTGGCTGACGCGGGGCGCACCCCCGGCTTGGACGGATGACGCCGGGACGCCGCCAACCGTTCCGCCCGCAGGGGCGGGGTTGGACGCACCGCTGGGCACGCTGATGACAGGAGCTTGCGCAACGGGAACCTGAGATGCAGGCATGATGACTGATTCCTTCATGTGAGCATGTTAGCATATCGCGTCACAAAGTGCAAGAAGATGATGAGAACACGGTGCGGAACTTCTTGTCGCAATGCAGAATGAAAAGTAACGGCAAAGCACTTGGAGGGATGGAGCAGACGCAAACCTTTGGATGGATGAAGCAGTCTCAAACCTTAAGATGGATGGAGCTGACACAAACCTTTGGATGGATGGAGCAACTTCAAGCCTTAAGGTGGCATTTCGAGTCGCGCGATGCCGTTTTCCGCTTCGCAAAGATAAAACGTTCTGATCTCTTGCCAAAGCCCGTTCCGCAATGACTACAAAACCACGCTTTACACCACGCTTTCCTCCATGCTTTACATGCTGACCGAAAAACGATAAAATAGCAAAATCATGATGAATGCCTATCCTCTTTTTCCCTCACGCAACGCCACCACACTCGAAGGCGTCTGGGATTTCGCCTTTTTCGAAGGGGGCGACCCCGAGGACTGCTCCCCCGACTCGCCCGCCGACGGCAAATCCGCCGTCCCCGGCTGCTTCGACACCTCGCCCGATCTCTACGGCAAGCGCGGAACGGCCATCTACTCCCGTCCGGTCGACATCGCGGAAGACGGCCTCTACCGCCTGCGCTTCGGCGGTCTCGGTCTTTACGGCAAGGTTTTCTGGGATGGACTTCCCGTTGACGAGTGCCGCATTCCCTACTCGACGTTTGACGTCGACATACGTGCCACGGCCGGACGGCACACCCTCGCCGTCCTCATCTGCAATCGCCTCGACCGCCCAGACCTGTCGCCCCTCTTTCTCGGAACCGACGACTACTACGGTTTTGGCGGCATCTACCGCGACGTCACCATCGAGAAACTTCCCGACGTTCCCTTCCTGGAGCGCGTACAGGTCGAAACCCTCGACCTCCCCGCCCGTCGCCTCCGCCTCACTTTCAGGTTCAACGGCGCGGAGGGCGACGCCTCGGTCGGCCTCGTTGTCGATGGCGAAGACTACGGCACAGTCCACCTCAAGATCGCTGACGGCAGGGCGCGGACCGAAATCACCTGCGCGAACGCCGCGATTTGGTCGCCCGAAACACCCGCACTCCACATTCTCGAAGCCTCTTTTGCAGGCGAGAAGGTCGTCGAACGCTTCGGCATCCGTACAATCGCCACATGCGGACAGGACATTCTCCTCAACGGTGAAAAAATCTATCTCCAGGGCTACAACCGCCACGAATCACACCCGGAGTTCGGCCCCGTTCAGACGCCCCAGCTGATGCTCGACGACCTCAAATGGCTGAAGGACAGCGGCGCCAACTACATCCGGTGCGTCCACTACCAGCAAGACCCCCGCTTCTTCGACCTCTGCGACGAACTCGGCATGCTCTGCTGGGAGGAATCCGTCGGCTGGGGCATCCAGCAAAAGGAACGCTTCGGCGCGGAACTTGCCGACGTCATCGCCGAAGCCAACCGCCGCATGGTGACCCGAAACATCAACAACCCGTCGATCATCATCTGGGCCTTTATGAACGAAGGGGGCAACAACCAGCCCGAATCCGTTCCCGTTTACGAAAAAGCCGTTTCGGCAATACACGCGGAGGACACCTCCCGTCTCGTCTCGTACTGCTGCTGGTTCGAGATGCAGGAGCGTTGCAGAGAACTCTGCGACGTGATGTCATTCCACATGTACCCTGGCTGGATCGGCGTGGAAAGCACCGATTTCGGTCCGGCTTCGGCGCATTTCGCCGAGTCAATCAAGTACTGGCTCGCCATTGCCGCGGCCTCCCCCGCCTCCAAGGACAAGCCTGTCATCTTCTCGGAAACCGGGACGTGCGCCCTCTACGGCTACCATGACCGCGACCTCGCGCCGTGGTCCGAGGAATTCCAGGCCGACTATGACGCGGCGTCCGTGACCGCGCTCCTCGCTGAGAAACGCATCACCGGCTTCACCCTCTGGCAATTCATCGACTCAAAATCTTTCACACGCGGCCCGCACATCCGCGGAAAGGCGCGCGGCTTCAATTGCGCCGGCATCCTCGACGAATACCGTCGGCCGAAGCTCGCCTATGACGTCTTGCGCCCCATCCTCCGCTCACACCCCGTTAAGTAAAACGGTTTTCCC
>JAZQOA010000070.1:0-4917 GCA_045627605.1 Kiritimatiellia bacterium
GTCACGAACTCGACGAAGAAGAACCTCGAGATGCGCAAGGATGCCGAAGCCGGCGCCTGCGCGGCGGAACTCGAGATCGCCCGGCGCGCGAAGGAACTCGGCTATGACGCGGTTCACGACACCGTCCACGAGATGGCGAAGGACGAGGCGCGTCACGGCGCCGGTTTCACCGGTCTCTACAATCGTTACTTCAAGTAAGCCGATTTTATATTCGGCCTTTGGCTGAGACGTGACAAGGCCCCGGCGGGACGTTCCGCCGGGGCCTTGTCGTTTGGTCACCGCCAGGCGTCTCTACAACACCATCTCAAGGGTTCCGATGCCTATCAGCACACAGCCAATCAGGGACCTAACGGTGAACTGTTCGTGCAGGAAGACGAAGGCAAGCACGAGGGTGATGACGACGCTCAGTTTGTCGACAGGGACGACCTTTGAAGCTTCGCCTACCTGAAGGGCGTGGTAGTAGCACAACCAGGAGGCGCCTGTCGCGAGTCCAGAGAGAATCAGGAAAATCCAGCTTCGCGGACTGATTTTATCCAAACCGCCCTGGGCATGCGTAAGGAACACCATTCCCCAGGCCATCAGGACCACAATGCAAGTCCGAATTGCCGTGGCGAGATGCGAATTCACACCTTCGATGCCGATTTTCGCCAAAATGGAAGTCAACGCCGCGAACACGGCGGAAAAGAGAGCGTACAACCACCACATAAGCAAACCTTTTAGCGTTGTTTCAAAACCAAATTTGGAAAGACCGCTTTAAGAATCCGTCAAAGACGACTGTAGACGACGTATGCCCGATTACGGCTTTTCAATACGTACAGGGTTCCGGCGTCCGTCTTGGTTTCGACAAATTTAGCAAACACCTCGCTGTCATCCGGCACATCAAAGGAAAACTTGAATTTCCCAGCCGCAGCTTTAAAATCGCGGACAAGCCTTCCGCATTCGTCCGTTTCCCGCCGGAACCCTTCCAAATCGGGCACGGGCCCACGTACCTCAAAAACCACCAACGGTTCCCGCCGGCTGATCCCCCCGACAAAGACAAGATTTGCCGGATCGACAGGAAAGGACGGCCGAATCCAAGTCGCCAACCAATCCTCGCCGGGCGGCGTCTTCATTGGCGTGGGCGACGTGGCAACCAGAAAGAAGAGCGCCGCCACCAGCGGGGCGCACAAACAGCCTATGGCAACCTTACGGCCCCTTCTCATGCATGATTCTCAAGAATCTTAGAACAAAAACGCCTTGAAGCAGGGCCTTTAGGCCACCCACTTCAAGGCGTTTTTGACTTTGACTTCAACTACTTGCGGCCCCCGAAGCGATCCGCGTCCTTGATGGACGGCGCCGTCTCCGAGAAGTCGAAGTCCTTGCCCGGCAGAATCGCGTTGAGGATGATGCCCGTCAAGGCACCGACAGCGAGGCCCGAGAGCGCGAAGTTGACGCCGCCAACCGCGAACTTGATTGCCTTCGCGTCTGAGAACGAAATGCCAAGCGTGAGGACGAGGATGATCGCCGCGATCAGCATGCTGCGGCTCTTGGAGAGGTCGACCTGGCTTTCGACGAGGTTGCGGACGCCGACCGCCGAGATCATGCCGTAGAGGACGAACGAGACGCCGCCGATCGTCGGCGCGGGGATCGTGCCGATGAACGCCGAGAACTTCGGGCAGAACGACAGGAGGATCGCGAGGCACGCCGCGATGCGGATGACGCGGGGATCGTACACCTTCGAGAGCGAAAGGACGCCCGTGTTCTCGCCGTAGGTCGTGTTCGCCGGCGCGCCGAAGAGCGAGGCAAGGCATGTCGCAAGGCCGTCGCCGAGCATCGTGCGGTGCAATCCCGGATTCTCGAAGTAGTTGCGGCTGACCGTCGAGGAAATCGCCGAAATGTCGCCGACATGCTCCATGATCGTCGCGAACGCCAGCGGGATGATAATCGCGAAGGCCGTGGTCATGAGACCGACGTCGAGGTTGGAGAAGAGCGGGAACACCGTGTTGCCCCAGGCGATGGGCAGCCCGATCCACGGCGCCGCCGCGACATCCGAGTAGTCGATCGGGGTCGTCCAGCCGAGCTTGCCGAACACGACTGCCGCGAGGTACGAGGCGATGACGCCGCAGAGAATCGGGATGATCTTGATCATGCCCTTGCCGAAGATCGAGCAGACGAGCACCGTCACGATCGCGACAAGCGCGACCGGCCAGCCGCCGTTGCAGGAGTTGATCGCAACCGGCGAAAGGACAAGGCCGATGCCAATGATGATCGGCCCCGTCACGACCGGCGGGAAGAACTTCATCACCCGTTTCACGCCGCAACTCTTCACGAGTGCCGAGACAACGAAATAGATGATCGAGGATGCCGCGACGCCGAGGCAGGCGTACTGGAGCGCCGTCGCCTTCGTCAGGTTCTCGTAACCTGCGGAACCGACGAGGCCCGTCAGCGCGAAATAGCCCGCGAGATAGGCGAAGGAAGACCCGAGGAAAGCCGGCACCATCCGCTTCGTGAGGAAGTGGAAGAGGAGTGTGCCGAGACCCGCCCAGAGAAGCGTCGCGGACGTTGAAAGGCCCGTCAGGATCGGCACGAGGATTGTCGCGCCAAACATCGCGAACATATGCTGCACGCCGAGGACGCCCATCCGGGGGATGCCGAGGGTGCGCGCGTCATACACCGCGTCGGTCGCGGCATACTTCTTCGCGAGGTGCGCGATGGCCGTCGCGAGTTCACGCGACTCCTCCGGCGTGACAACGCCGTCTTCGGCGATGCCCACGAGGAGTTTTTCAAAGGCCGCGATGTCCGCATCCTCCGCGCTGAAGGGGTGGACCATGCCGATCAACGCCTTCGTTTCCGCAATGTCCGCCTTGCCGTCCGCATAGACGAACTTGCCGATTGAGCGCATCAACATCGCGAGCGCCCGCTGTTCTTCCTTGCTTTCAAGTGCCATAATCGCTCCTTTTGTTTTACGAGTGAAATATACTATACCATATCTTCGTCCGGTTTTCTATGGGCCTTCGTCCTTCAATTCGCCCTTGTAGCCAAGGAGCTGCCCGAGATCTGCGGGTTCGAACTTTCCGGGCTTGACCTCGATTCTTCAAAGTCCACAACTTGTGGACGATAGCACTCACCCGAATAAAGTTCAAAGAAATACCGCCTTGATCTGAGTGGCATGGTAACGCTTCTTCAGCTCACCGATCCAAGCCCGATATTCACTTGTATCAAACGCGGTCAATTCGTCGCTCACTTCTGTTCCTCCAATTCGCGCTCGATTGTCCGATCCGTGCGCCAAATGGGGCGCCGCGCTTGACTGGCAATGTGGAATAATATAGACTTGATAAGGTTAAGGAAAACAAGGACTTTTCAAAATGACAGAAGGCTATCTCGCCAACACGCTCGCCGAGGATATCGGCAAGAAACCCGGGGGCTTCACCAAGGCCGACATCGTCGCCTACATCAAGGGCAACGAAATCCGCCACGTCAACTTCATGTACCCCGCCGGCGACGGCAGGCTGAAGACGCTCAACTTCGTCATCAACGACGCCGACTACCTCGACGAAATCCTCACCTGCGGCGAACGCATCGACGGCTCCTCGCTCTTCCCCTTCATCGAGGCAAGTTCGAGCGACCTCTATGTCGTCCCGCGTTTCTCCACGGCGTTTCTCGATCCCTTTGCCGACGTCCCGACCGTCGTCCTCCTCTGCGACTACTTCGACAAGGACGGCGACCCGCTCTCCTCTTCGCCCGCCCGCGCCCTCCAGCGCGCCTGCAGGGCCTTCCGCGAGGCGACCGGCATGGAGTTCGAGGCGATGGGCGAGCTCGAATACTACGTCATCGACGACGACGACGGCTCCTTCCCCGCCTCGGACCAGCGCGGCTACCACGAGTCCGGTCCCTACGCGAAGTTCAACAACTTCCGCCAGCACTGCATGCAGTCGATCGCCTCGGTCGGCGGGCGCATCAAGTACGGCCACTCCGAAGTCGGCAACTTCACGCTTGACGGCAAGATCTACGAGCAAAACGAAATCGAGTTCCTCCCCTGCCCCGCCGAAGACGCCGCCTACCAGCTGCTTCTCGCGAAGTGGGTCATCCGCAACCTCGCCTACCAGGAGGGGCTTGACGTGACTTTCGCGCCGAAAATCACGACGGGCAAGGCGGGCAGCGGCCACCACATCCACATGCGCCTCATGAAGGACGGCGAGAACCAGATGCTCAAGGACGGCGCACTCTCCGACGCCGCCCGCAAGGCCATCGCCGGCATGATGACGCTCGCCCCTTCCATCACGGCTTTCGGCAACACCAACCCGACCTCCTACTTCCGCCTCGTCCCGCACCAGGAAGCGCCGACCAACGTCTGCTGGGGCGACCGCAACCGCTCGGTGCTCGTGCGCGTGCCGCTGGGGTGGACCTCCGAAAAGGACATGTCATCGCAGGCGAACCCGCTTGAGGCGCCCGCCAAGCGCAAGCCCGGCCAGAAGCAAACGGTCGAGATGCGCTCGCCCGACGGCTCCGCCGACCTCTTCATGCTGCTCGCCGCGCTCTGCACCGCGTGCCGCACCGGCTTCGAAATGGCGGACGCCCTTGAAATCGCGAAGGCGACCTACGTCAACGTCAACATCCACAACGAGGAGAACAAGGGCCTGGTCGCGAAACTCGCGCAACTCCCCGACTCCTGCGTGGCCTCGGCCAAGCGCCTCGACGAACAGCGCGCCTACTACGAGGCCAAGGGCGTCTTCACGCCCGCGATGATCGACTCCGTCGTGAAAAAGCTCTCGGCATACGACGACGCCGACCTCCGCGCAAAACTCGACGGCGACAAGGACGCGATGCTCAAGCTCGTGAAGACCTACTTCCACTGCGGCTGACGCCGCGGACACGCGCCCAAGGCGTCCCCAACCGCAAACGGGCGCAGGCCGGGGAACCGACACCCGGCGGGTTGTG
>JAZQOA010000071.1:0-8907 GCA_045627605.1 Kiritimatiellia bacterium
GGACGGCTTCGCGGGCCTGCGGGCCGGCGACAAGAAGGGCACGGTGACGACGCGCCCCGTGCAGTTCTCGGGCACGCGGCTCTTCGTCAACATTGAGGCGCCGAAGGGCGTGCTGAAGGCCGAGGTGCTGGACGCCGAGAAGGATGAGGTCCTCTTCGTCTCCGAGGTCGTCCGCGGCGATCACACGAAGATCGAGGTCGCCGACGTCTCGGCCTATGCGAACCGGCCGGTGCGCCTGCGCTTCACCGTCAAGCGCGGCACCTTCTACTCGTTCTGGGTCGCGCCCGACGCGTCGGGCAAGTCCGGCGGCTACTTGGCCGGAGGAGGTCCGGACTATCCGGGCCTGCGTGACCTGTAAGACGGCAGTTGAAGATTGGGAGGGGTGACATGTCCAACAGGGTTTTTTCGCGGGATGAACTGCTGACGGTTCTTGCGTCGATGGGCGTGACGGACGCGGTTGACGTCGGGCGGTATGGCTCGGGTCACATCAATGACACCTTCAAGGTCGAGACGGCGCGCGGCGTCCGCTACATCCTCCAGCGTGTCAACACGGACATCTTTCCGCAGGAGATGCTGAAGGAGAACATCCTTCGGGTCACGCGTTTCCTGAAGGAGAAGGGAGTCCGCTCGCTGGAAGTCGTGGACTACCGCAGTCCGTGGCGGCTTTATGCCTTTCTCGAGGGCTATGCGTCGGTTGACGTCGTGACGAATCCGAAGGAGGCCGAGCTGGCGGCCGGGGCGTTCGCCAAGTTTCAGAACGACCTGGCCGATATGCCCGAGCCGCGTCTCGGGGAAATCATCCCGCGGTTTCACGACACAGTTGATCGCCTGCGGCTTCTGGACGAGGCGATTGCCGCGGACGTCAGGGGGCGGCGCGTCGGCGTGCAAAAGGAGTTGGACTTCGTCAGCCGCCGCCGCGAGGAGGCGGGCAAGATTGTGACGCTGATGCGGACGGGCGTCATTCCCGAGCGTATCACGCACAACGACACGAAGATCAACAACGTGATGCTGGCACCGGACGGCTCGAACGTCGTCATCGACCTCGATACGACGATGCCGGGCTCGGCGCTCTACGACTTCGGCGACATGGTCCGCTCCGCGACGCTCAACATGGCTGAGGACTCCAAGGACTACAAGAACGTCGTCTGCCGCGCCGATATCTTCGAGGCGCTCGCCAAGGGCTTCCTTGACGGAGGCGACTTCCTCACGCCGTGCGAGAAGGCCAACATGACCTTCGGCGGCCTGCTGATGACCCTCGAGTGCGGCGTCCGCTTCCTGACGGACTACCTCGACGGAGACCACTACTTCAAGATCCACCGCCCCGAGCACAACCTCGACCGCTGCCGCACGCAGTTCGCGCTCGTGCAGTCGATCATCGACCAGCACGACAAGCTCCAGGGCTTCGTGGACGCCCTTTAGCCCACGGAGTCCAACATGGCATTTGACAGCGGCAATTCCTCGTTCCGCATCTTCTACTACAAGGAGAAGGCCGGCGAGGAGATCGTCAATGTTTTCGCGGCCGCAATCGCGCCTGAAATCAAGACGCTCTCGACCTCGCCGATTTCCGGATGGATGTCGTGGCGCCACCTTCTCGACCGCGAAATCACGGCGGAAAACTGCTACTTCCAGCCCTGGCTCCACCTCACGCTGATGCAAGCCGAGCGCAAGGTGCCAAAGCCCTTGCTGCGCGCCTACTGCCGCCTCGAAGAGGAGGCGGAGCGCAAGGCCCGCAACCTCGAGATCCTGCCCCGCAAGCTCAAGGCCGAGATCAAGCAGCGCGTCATCGACTCGCTCACGCCCGAAATGCCCCCGACGCTGACGGGTATTTCGACCGTGCTCAACCTCTCGAGCAACTTCGTCTATTCAGACGGCGTGAAGCCATCCGCCGTCGAGGCCTTTGCAAAGGCCTTCAAGGAAACGACGAACCGCGGCCTCGCGTTGATCACGCCCGAATCGGCGGCCCTGATGCTCAAGCAGGTCAACGCCCAGGATTTGGAGCCCGCTGTTTTTTCAGGCGACGAATCCGTCGTCAAGCCCGAGGCCTGCAATTTGGGCCTCGAGTTTCTGACGTGGCTGTGGTTCGCGTGGGAGACGCGTTCGGGTGGCTTCACCTCGCACATTGGCGAGAAGTGCGAGTACATGCTTGAGGGGCCCGTCACCTTCTTCAACGAAGGCCGCGGCGCCCACAACGTGGTCTTGAGCAAGGGCTTCCCGCTCCAGAGCCGCGAGGCCGGTGCGGCAATGCTCTGCGGCAAGAAGGTGAGCAAGGTCAAGTTCGCCGTGGCCGACGCCGAGAAATCGTGGTCCGCGACAATCGACTCCTCCTTCGCAATCCGCGCACTCAAACTCCCGAAGGACAAGCAAGGCGGCAAACCGACGTTCCAGGAGCGCATGGAGCTCACGGATAAGTTCGTGACGACATTCCTCCACCTGTACGGGCTTTTCCTCGACGAACGCAAGGACGCGAAGACCTGGAAGAAAACCGTCGGGCAGATGAGGGACTGGATCGCCCGCCGCGCCACGATGGAGGACGGCGACATCACCGAGCATTAGGCAATGGTTTCCCATAGATGGCGGAGATATCGGACAAGACTTTGCGCGCTTTCATGGCGAACCTCGCCGTTGTGGTTCCGGCCTACAACGAGGAGGCGTCGCTGCGTCCGCTTATGCAGGCGCTTGGCGAGGCGCTGCCCGGGGTTCCCGTCGTCGTCGTCAACGACGGCGGCATCGACAACACCGGGGCGCTGGCGCGCCGGCTTGGTGCCGTCGTCATCGACATGCCGCACAACGTTGGCGTGGGATGCGCCGTGCAAGCGGGCTACCAGTATGCCGCCGCGCATGGTTTCTCCGCCGTTCTGCGCCTTGACGCCGACGGGCAGCATCCGCCAGCCGAAGCGGTGAAACTGATCCGCCGCCGCCTTGAAACGGGGGCCGACTTGGTCGTCGGCACCCGCTACGGTGGGGGGCGCGGATGCGTCAGCACGGCGTTCCGCAGCATTGGCTCGAAGTGCCTTGCGGGTTTCCTCAGCTTGATTTGCCGGACGCGCGTCACCGATCCCACGTCGGGGTTCTGGCTCGTTTCCTCCCCGCTTCTCGAATGCTTCGCCCGCGATTTCCCGACAGACTATCCGGAACCCGAAGGCATCGCGATTCTGAGGCGGCTGGGCTATTCGTATGCGGAGGCCCCGGTCGAATTTCGCGCACGGCGCCATGGCAAGTCCTCTATTGGCGGCTTGGGGACGCTTTACTTCATCGTGAAAGTCGGCCTGGCGCTTGTGGTGGACAGGGTGCGCCGCATGGACCGCCGTTCGGAGCGCCGCCATGTCGAGCATGCGGTAGCGACATACGGCGTCCGCCATGGCGCCGCGAACCACCAGGTCGGAAACGGAGGGTAAGCCTGATGGACTTGCTCGCAAAACGCCTGATTATGACGGTCATGAGCCTTGTGCTCTTGGGCTTTACCTTCGAGTCGGTCCGCCGACGCAAGCTCCGGGAGCGTTACGCGGTTCTCTGGATGCTTTGCGGCGCGATGGTGCTGGTCTGCGCGGCTTTCCCGTCGATTCCCGATTTTGTCGCGCGCCGGCTCGGCCTCACCTTCATTGAGGCCGCCGCCTACATTTTCGCGTTCTTTTTGATTTTGGTCATCTTTCACATTTCAATTGCGATTTCCCGATCGCGCGAAAACCAGGAGGCTTCGGCGCGCCGCATGGCGCTTCTCCAGGCCGAGATTGAAAAATTGCGCACGGAAGTCGATTCACTCAGAAAACAACATTCACCGGAAGGCAAGTAATGGATTTTTCACTTCTTTTCCCGTCGGGGCTCTTTCCCGTCGCCAATCTCTTCACCGCCTATGCGGACTCGAGCTTCGTCGGCAAACTCATTGTCGACATCCAAATTGTCATGTCGATTGTCCTCTGGACCATCATGATCACGAAGTTGCGGGATTTCCGCAACCTGATCAAGGCGTCCGGCGAGTTCCGTCGCTTTTTCTCCTCGACGGACTCCGTGTTGGGCTTCCACTTCAGCAATCCGAGGAGCCGTAACCCGCTCATCGTCGTCTACGCCGAGGCGACGGCGCGCATCGTGCGCGAACTCAACGAGCACGGCGACCATGTTTCGGGCGTGGCGGATGCCAAGGGACGGACGCTTTCCGCGGCCTCGATGGCGATTGTCAAGGGCGTGGCCGAGGAAACGCTGGCCACGCAGTCGCTCGAAGTTGAAAAGGGCATGGGAGGGCTTGCCTCCTGCGCCACCATCGCGCCGCTGCTGGGTCTGCTCGGCACGGTGTGGGGTGTTCTCGAGGCCTTCGAGGACATGGGCGCGCAGGGCTCGGTCAACCTCGCCACCATCGCCCCGAGTCTTTCCACGGCGATGCTGACCACCGTGGTCGGTCTCCTCGTGGCCATCCCTTCGGGTGGCTTCTACAACTTCCTCCTCGGATACGTCCGCCGCATCAACATCACGCTCGACGGCTTCACCGACGAGTATCTCGGACGCGTCCTCTCCGAATTCGGCGAGCGCCGCTAACCTGCCGGAGGAGCCGTCGACATGGGCAGGGAACGCCAAAGAAAAAACGAACTGAAATCGATCGCCGAGGTCAACATGACCCCGCTCATCGACTTGACCTTCCTCCTCCTCATCGCCTTCATCATCTCCTTCCCGATGATCGAGCAGGGCATCAAGATTCAGTTGCCAAAGGGCAACGCCGACAAGCTTGAGGAGAAGAAGTCCACGACTGTAACCATCAAGTACGCGGAGGGTGTTTTCTTCAACGACCGCAAGGTCACGGACGACGACCTCCGTGCCGAGCTGGGGAAAATCGCGAAGGAAGAGCCCCAGCCGCCGGTGCTTGTCCGTTGCGACGAGCGCGTCGACTACGGCGAGCTAATGAAGACGCTCCGCCTTTTCCACGAATGCAAGGTGACGCGCATGGCGCTCGTCACCGAACCCTTGAAGTAGGAGCTGGCCATGAAAGAGTACTTCAAGCCGACAATCCTCTCCATCACGCTTCACGCCGCTGTTTTCCTCGCCATTGTCATCGGAGGCTATGTGGGTGGCTGCCGCTTGAAGAAGCAGCCGCTCGAAATCGCCGATTTCACCATCGCCGTCGAACCGCAGGCGCTGGAAGTCGAACCCGAAGTCGAGCAGCCGAAGCCGCCCGAACCGAAGGTCGAGCCGCCGCCGCAAAAAGACGACATCGTGCAGCAGAAGCCAAAGCCCCCGAAGGAGAAGCCGAAACCAAAGCCGCTGGAACCTCCGAAGGAGAAACCCAAGCCCAAAATCGAAAAGGGCAAACGCGTCGTGAAGAATCCTGTGCAAAGCACGGTGAAGCCCAAGGAAAGGCAGACCCTTTCCGATGCGGAAATTGAAAAATGGCTCGCCAAAAAGGCGCGTATTGGCGAAAAGACGTCGTTGCCGAAAAACGAGTTGAGCCTTAACGCCTCCGTCTTGATGAACAGTTTTTACGAAGCCTGGCAACCGCCGCCCAAGGAAGCCTGCGGCATGCGTCCGGCCATCCTTGTCTTTGGCATCGCCAAGGACGGCACATTGCTTTCCCCGCGTCTTCAGGCTTCGTCGGGCAGCGCCGCGTATGACAGGAGCTGCATTGACGCCGTCAACCGGGTGCGACGCGTCACCGGGTTGTCGCCTGAGTTCATCAGGCAGTATGGCGAGGCGTGCGAATTCGAGTTCAAGCAGAAGGATTAGCGATGGCCAAGGCTGACGATATCACGGTCGTGTCGGCGGAAGTCCCCGCCGCCCTTGCGGGCGACATTGCGGATTGGCTCGCCGAGAATGAGATTTACGCCTCGGTCTGGGAGGATCGCGAGGGCGGGCCAAGCCGCGTCGAGGTTTTCCTGCCGGACGATCCTTCCGATCCCGACTGGGCCGCCTACGGCGACTCGGTCTGTCTTTCCACGGACGAAGCCTTTGCGGCGATTAGGCGCGCGGGCGCGGCTTTGGGAATTTCCATCGATCCAGCCGTCTCAACTGTGAAGGCCGAGAACTGGTCCGAAAGCTGGAAGCGTTTCTTCAAGGTGGTGAAGGTTTCGCCGCATCTTGCGGTGCGTCCGCCTTGGGAGGCGTATGAGCCGGCTCCCGGCGAGAAGGTCCTGGTGCTTGACCCCGGCATGAGCTTCGGCACGGGCAAGCACGCGACGACGCAGGCCTGCATGGGCTTTCTCGACGAACTGGCTGAAGCTGATTGCAACCGCGACGTCCTGGACGTTGGCTGCGGCTCGGGTATCCTCTCCATCGCGGCGGGCAAGCTGGGCTTCAAGTCGGTGCGCGGCATCGACAACGACCCCGACGCCGTGCGCATCGCGGCTGAGAATTGCGCGGTCAACGGCGTCAAGGCGGAGTTCTCCACTTGTGACCTCGCGGTCTGCGGGGAGACGGCGGCGGTTGTCGTGGCCAATGTCCTGGCGGTTGTGCTCGTGAAGTTTGCGGAGTCCGTCGCGAAGTGCGTCCGGCGCGGTCCCGGCAACGCGCTTATTCTTTCCGGCATTCTCGACTCGCAGTATGACGAGGTGCGCCGCGCCTACGAGGCGCTTGGCGCAAGGGAAGTCAAAAACGTTCTTGTCGGCGAGTGGCGAAGCGGGCTCTTCACATTTTCTTAAACGGCGCGAATTGCGCGGAATGGTCAAATGGATTTCAAGGAAGTTTCAAGTCGTATGCGCGTCGCCATGTTCGATATGGACGGCACTTTGGTCGACAGCATGCAGGACTGGCGCAAATGCAACATCGACCATCTGGAGTCGGTCGGTTGCCATCCCACGGCGGAGCAGCGCCCCTACATCATTCAGGCGTCGAGCGGGATCATGCTCTTCGACTACGTGCGGAAAACCTTCGGCATCGAGATCGACAAGCCGACATTCCAGGCGCTCCAGCGTCAGCGCATGTATGATGCCTATGCGCGGGGCGTCGCGGTCAAGCCCGGTGTCGTCGATTACCTCCGGTATCTCCGGGCGCGTGGCGTGATGACTGTCGTGACGACGGCGACTTGGGCGACGCACACGGCCCTGGCCTTGAGCCGTTCGGGGCTTTTGCCCTACTTTGACGGAATCTACACCTGCGACATCGTTGGCGCATCCAAACGTGACCCCGCGTATTTTGAAAAGGTCGCGGAATTCTGCGGCCACCCCAAGGAGGAGTGTGTCCTTTTTGAGGACGCGCTCTACGCCATTGAGGGCGGGCGCAAGGCCGGCATCCTCGGTGCCGTTGCGCTTGCCGACCCCACCAACACGCTTTTCCGCGACGATATGCGCCGCGTAGCGGATGTTTTTGTCGAGTCGATGGCGGACTTGCCCCGGTAGCGTGAATATCCCCGTGGCTCCTGCCTGCCTGCGGCCGTGGGGGCGGAAAGGTCAGCCAATCTGATCCTGCGCTTCGTCAAGCTGCTTCTGCAGTTCTTCCAGCTGGGTGGCGGCCTCTTCCCATTCGAGTGCCGTCACGTGGAGTTGCATCTGGACGTTGCGCAGTTGCGAGCCGGTCTTTGCAAAGTCAACCGACGGGTCGCCAGAGGAGAGCTTGGCGTTGAGTTCCCGTTCCTCGGCTTCAAGAGCCTCGATCTTCTTTTCGGCGGCTTCGACGCGGCGTTTGAGCGGGGCCATTCTTGGCGCCATTTTGGCGCGGAGCTCGGCCTTGGCGCGGCGGAGGTCCTTGGAGGACATTGCCGTTTTTGCGTCCTGGTGCGTGGGTGCCGAAGGGAACGCCGCCGTGGGGCGGGCATCTGCAGTTGTCTGGGTGTTGCTACGGCGGGCAAGCCAGTCCCTGAACTCGTCGTAGGTGCCGGGGTAGAGTTTCGCGCCTTCGGGTGAAATCCAAAGGATTGATGTTGCGATGGCGCGGACGAACTCCACGTCGTGGCTGACGAAGCAAAGCGTACCGTCGTATTTTTTGAGCGCGTCCTCAAGCGAGCGGCGGCCTTCGAGGTCGAGATGCGTGGTAGGTTCGTCGAGGAGCAGGAGGTTGCGCGGCGTGATGAAAAGCGCAAAAAAGGCGAGGCGGATTTTCTCGCCGCCACTGAGGACGCCCGCAGGCTTGTCAATGTCCTCGGTTGTGAAGCCGAAGCCGCCAAGTTGTGTGCGGAGATCCTTTTCCGGCATGCCGGGTGCACAGCGCTTGGCGAAGCCGATAACCGTGACGGCGGGGTCGATCGTCTCGGCGAATTCCTGCGACTGGTAGCCGATGACGACTTTGTAACCCTCGATGCGCTGGCCCGCCGTCGGCATGCGCGTCCCCGCCATAAGGCGCAGGAGCGTTGTCTTGCCCATGCCGTTGAAGCCGACGATTCCGATGCGGTCGCCGCGGCTGACGCGAAAATCGACATTCTTCAGGACGGGCGGCTTCGAGGTGTCGTAGGCGAAGGACATGTTCTCGAAGCGCATGACCTCCTCGCCGCTGTGCGGGGCGGGGGAGAGGCGCATTTTGCCGGCGCTGGAAAGCCGCTTGGGAAGGACGATTTCTTCCATCTTTTCGAGCTGCTTCATGCGGCTTTGCGCCTGGCTCGCCTTGGTGGCCTGCGCCTTGAAGCGGTCGATGAAGCGTTCAAGCTCGGCGCGTCGGCGGTCTTGGTTGGCCTTGGCGGCGACAAGAGTGGCGATGCGCTCGTCGCGGGAACGCATGTAGTAGTCGAAGTCGCCGGAATAGCGGGTGAGCGTACCGGCGTCGATCTCGACCGTGATCTTGGTCAGCGATCGGAGAAGGTAGCGGTCGTGCGAGATGATGAGCAGCGTGCCTTCGTAGGAGCGCAGAAAGCGTTGCAACCATTCGACGGCGGGAATGTCGAGGTAGTTTGAGGGCTCGTCAAGAAGGAGAATCTCGGGTTTGGAGGCGAGGATGCGGGCAAGCTCGGCGCGCATGCGCCACCCGCCCGAAAAATCACTGAGCGGACGGCTGAACGCCGCC
>JAZQOA010000072.1:0-98526 GCA_045627605.1 Kiritimatiellia bacterium
TGGGGGGCGACGTCAGCCGCCGCGACGCGGTCGGCGAGTATGTCAAGTTTCAATTCACGCCCCCGCGTGGGGGGCGACTCGCGGGTCCCATTCGATCTTCGCTCCGCGTGACAGTTTCAATTCACGCCCCCGCGTGGGGGGCGACCGCCGACGGTCATGCTGCCGCCCTGGACGATCCCGTTTCAATTCACGCCCCCGCGTGGGGGGCGACCCAGGCGCATCGCGAGTCCACGTTGTCGATTGTCGTTTCAATTCACGCCCCCGCGTGGGGGGCGACATTGACGTTGGCTGACCACGCCAACCAAGTCGCGTTTCAATTCACGCCCCCGCGTGGGGGGCGACGTCCCTCGTCACGCATCCCCACTCGGCGCCGGGTTTCAATTCACGCCCCCGCGTGGGGGGCGACTTTAAGACCCCCTTTTTTAATTTCCCCACGCGGGGTTTCAATTCACGCCCCCGCGTGGGGGGCGACATCATCGAGCCGCCACCCGGCGAGGATGGCGTCCGTTTCAATTCACGCCCCCGCGTGGGGGGCGACCCGCCGCGCTCGCGCAGGATGACGTAGCGCCGCGTGTTTCAATTCACGCCCCCGCGTGGGGGGCGACGGCTCGGCGGGCATGGCCCCGGCGGCCGTGCCGCGTTTCAATTCACGCCCCCGCGTGGGGGGCGACCGCCGTGCATTTGACGGCTTGTCCGTCGCCGTTGGTTTCAATTCACGCCCCCGCGTGGGGGGCGACCGAGCGCCTGCGGCGGATCGCGGCGGCGCTGGAGTTTCAATTCACGCCCCCGCGTGGGGGGCGACGCGAGCGTGCCCCAGCCGTCGCCCTCCTCGCCGTTTCAATTCACGCCCCCGCGTGGGGGGCGACAAGGACACCAAAACAACCCAAACCCGAACCACAAGGTTTCAATTCACGCCCCCGCGTGGGGGGCGACCGCCATGCGCGGTGGCGCTCCCACTTGTCCAGGGTTTCAATTCACGCCCCCGCGTGGGGGGCGACAGACACCGTCGGGCAGTTCGTGGCGACCCACGCGAGGTTTCAATTCACGCCCCCGCGTGGGGGGCGACCGACGGGAGGGTCTGCCCATGATGACCGTCAACGTTTCAATTCACGCCCCCGCGTGGGGGGCGACCGCTTTATGACTAGCTTTAGATTTTTAGAAATCCTTAAGTTAGACATAAGCTTTAGGTTAGGGTAATTATATCATTCCCAGTCGTTTTTCTCAATGGCTTGTTTTGGAGGTGGTTTTGCAGTTTTCTGGTTTTCAAAGAACTAAAGAAATCCGCGAACCTCGTTGCATTTTGCCGTGGACTTAGGGTTCGCGGAACTATATGAGCAAGGTGTCTTGCATTGGATTGACGGAAGGCTTTGCGCCAACATGCACGATTTTCTCCTGATACGAATTGCCAAGGTTGTAATATCTGAGACTGTCTGTTTTTGGATCGAAAATTTCCTCAAGTTTTGCCTTGAGTGCCGTCCATTGTGCCCAATCGACATTGCACTCGAAGACGGAATTCTGTACTCGCATCCCCCAATTCTGGCACTCCTTGGCAATGCGGCGGAGCCGTCTGCGTCCTTCAGCCTTCACCGTGCTTACATCATAGCTGACGAGCATGAGCATGTTCTTCTCCTACTTGATCATGAAGGGGGGATAGGCATCGAGATCACCGCGTAAAAAGCGTGCGAGAATGAGCGCCTGGAGATGCGGCAACAGCCCAATGGGCACCCTTTCTCCAAGAAATGGATGCGATATCTCTTCCTGTTTCTTTTTCTGCCAGGCCGTTAAAACCGTCTTCCGGGCATCGTCACCCATGAGAACCGCTCCCGATTCGGTTGTTTTGAAGTCCTTTGCCGTGACTTGGCGGAGATTGACGAGTGTGATGGCTGTTCTGTCCGCAAGCAACGCGCGGAATTCCTCCATGAGGTCGAGAGCGAGGGCAGGTCTGCCAGGACGTATTTCGTGGAGAAAGCCGATTTGAGGGTCAAGTCCAACGCCTTCAAGGGCGCTTCTGCATTCATGGGCGAGAAGCGTGTAGAGGAAAGAGAGCAGGGCGTTCATTGGATCCGTTGGTGGTCTTCGGTTGCGCGATGCAATGTCGAAATCTTCGGTTTGCGCAACGAGCAGCCTGTTGAAGACTGCGAAATAGTTGGCGGCGGCTTCTCCTTCAAGTCCTCTGATACGCGGTGCGTCGGGAGAAGAATCCCTGAGCCGCGCTAAGGTGTCTGCCAGTTGCTGGACGGCGATGGTTAATTCCGGTATTTCACCGTGGTCGCGTATCCGCCGCATAAGGACAGCCCGTGCGTTGAAGATTTTCCCGATGACAAAACTTCTGGCAATGTCGCCTTTCCGAGCCGGATCTTCGTATGCCTTTGTCTGGGCAAGCCTAAGGCGGACATTTCCGGAAACAGGTCCTTCAACTCTTGCGAGAAACTTTCCGTGTTCAGACATGAAGGTAACGCAAACCCCGCGCTCGGCGCATAGGTAGAGAAGGTACGGGCTTGTCATCACATTTCCAAAAGTGACGATTCCTGAAAGGGTGTGGATTGGCAATCGGAGGAGAACTTGCTTGTCTTGTTCAACGACTACTGTTTCGCCCTCCTTTCGGAGATAGGCATCTTGGCGGGTTACGTAGAGTGTGTTGAGGAGTTTTTTCACCGTGATGCCTCGTCGATTCGTAATCTGATCCAGCGCTTTGCCGACATGTTCGTCCCCAACTCCTCGGGGCGGCAGAGATCAACGAGTGAACAGGCTTTGCAACCTTTCGTCAAGACGGGCGGAGGAGTGGTGCCAGACCGTAGCAAATTGCGTGCGCCCTCAATTGTCTTTTCCGTCAGGGCCCTCAGTTCGCCGTCAAAAACTACGTCGGTCCGCCTTCGTGTTTCGCCATAGAACAAGGCTCCTGCGGATATCGTTACGCCAAGCATTTCCTCAAGGCAAAGTGCCTGTGCGCAGAGTTGGACTTCATCGGCGCGATGAAGTTTCGGTGCGCCGCGTTTGTATTCGACGGGAAAGGGAATCCACCATCCTGATTTCTTCGGCAGCTTTATGGCCACCGTCACGCCTTCGCCATTCACGGCGGAATCTGTTTTCCGGAATTCAACCATGTCGGCGATGCCCGTGACGCCCAGTCTCTTTGAGACCAGATTAAGCGCAGTTGCCAAATGGATGTCTTTACGCGTTTCGGTGCCAGTTCGGTCTACGCGCTCGTGAAGGGTTCTGCCTGCGGCGGTGAGGTAGTTCTCCTCCCAGACCTTTTCGATGTGAATGAGGGCGCACTGCCGGGGGCAGAAGAGAAAGTGCTGTAAAGCGGAAATCATGACAAGGTCGTCGTCGGTGTTCATGATGGCCAGCCGATCTCTTTCGTTGACGGTGGGAGAGCTTGGGCCGCAGAGCGCACCAGCTCATCAATGCCGTCAATTTTTGCGCCCTTATAGTCGATTTCCACTGAACCTTTCCCGGAAAGTAGCTGCGCAATACGGTTGAGTACACACGCATCCATGCGGGTGATTTTCTTTTCGCCTGGGAGATAGGGCCATGCCGACGGTGCGAGCATCAGCAGCTTGCCGTTGGCGCACGGGTCGAAAAGTTTACCGCCGGGCTTGTAAAGGGGATTGAAGCCTTTGTTCGCCAGGGCGATGACCTTGCCGCCGACTGCAAAAGCTCGGCGGGCGATTTCCTTTTCTCCGTGGCTGATGCAGGGGTTCACCTGAACTGCGCCGTGCGAGGCTGCGGCAATCAGCGTCTCGGCCTTCTCGTTGAATTCGGGCGTAATGACCGCCGGGGGCTCATTTTTCAGCAACTTGCCGTCCGCGCCTTTCGCATAGGCGAAATATTGGCGCGAACACTGCACTTGGAGCAAGGCGGGTGCATTAAGCAGCGCAAGATTTCCGATTGCGGAAAAGTGCAGGTTGAAAGCACGGTCGGGTGATTGCCATTGCCAATTGCGCAAGACTTTGAACAGTTCGGGGTGTGTTCTCTTTTCCCATAGCCTCCGCGGATTGTCGCGCATATAGGCGAGCCCGTTGGCGACGGCCTCCTCGTCGAAAAGGATCGTATCGACAAAGCCATCGGCGAAGAGGCCTCGACCTCGTGCAGGTACTCCAGCATCGATGCCTTGTACTCCAGCATTGATGCTGGAGAGCAAGCCCATCTCCCGGGCGATTTTCGTGGCACCGATCTTGAAGCCGCGCAAATGCTCGCCGAGGGGTTTGGCCGTATGCCTTTCGACTCGCAAGACACCATGCAGATGGTCGGGCATGACACACACGCCCAGCACTTTGATTTCGGGCGTGAAGACGCTGATTTTGCGGAAATGCGCCTCGATGCGGCTGCCGAGCTCGCTGAGATAGATACGGGGCTCAGTATCAGAGAGGCGTCCGAGAAGGCGGCTCGAACGGTCATTGAGGGTCAGTGTGATGAGATAAGTGCCGGTGCCGCAATAGTCCCAGTTGCGGCACCGGCGTCCCATGTTGTGGATGGTATTGCGCATCCACGCCCCCGTGTCGGGGTCGATGTGCCAGCCGGGAGGCGGGGGAGTTCGCGTGGATGGGCAAAAGGGCATGGGGTTACATTTCAATGACTTCGACACCGGCGGGAATCGCCGCTTTGTCGATTGTCACGGTATAGTCGGTGAAAGAACGCGGATACATCACATTCGACTTCTTCGTCACCTTTACCGCATCGAACAAACTGCTCGCCGGGGCATTTCCGAGTTTGCTCGCATGTTTGAAGACGATCAGCTTCTGCGTCCCCATCAGTCCACGCGTCGCCGAACGGTCAAGATCAAACATCTGCTTTAGAGCCTGCCAAAACAGCTTGAGATCTTCATCGCCAAATCCCGTCTGATCGGCGAAAAACGGATTCACAAAACCGTTCTCGCGGTAGAGTCCATACGGGATCGTGAACTTACGGCCCATCTCGGTTTCTTTCTGCCTTGCGTCTTCTTCACTAGTTACGGCCAAGCGTGTAATCGAATGCTCAGAAGATATCACAGGATCAATCGAACGCGCGAAAGTCATTTGCAAAGGCCCTCGAACTTGTCCTGCGTTTGCCCCTGTAGACAACACAGCCCCGAACGTCCGAATATCATAGAAATTTTTACACATAAACTCTCGGACCGCATCTTTTTGCGTTCTACGTTCTGGAGTGTTACGCTTATTTTTATCCTTATCATTTTGGATTGCCTTTTCAGGGTCCAAACCGCACGCAAGATAAGACTCTTTTATGCTTTCGTTCAAAACCGATCGATCACGAACAAACAGCCGGAACTGTGACGCATCCTGCTTGATGATTTGCACGAAATTGCGCACCTTGCGTTTCAAACAGACATCGGTGATCAGTCCATGTCCAGTCTCGGAGTCAACACGCGGAAGATTGCCCGCGTCAGGATCGCCGTTGGGGTTGCCATCCTTCACGTCAAAGAGAAGAACGAATTCGTAACGATTTTCAATAGACATTGTCTTGTTCCTTTCTAGTTGGGTTGAAATTACTTGTTATCCTCCGCCGCATCATCCTTCTTCGTGAAGAATGCGCGCATCTGCTGATAATAGCCGATAGCGAAATAGCCACGGTCCTCCAGCGAGAGATTTGCCGGGAATCCGACAGTCGAGTCGATGGCGTCAAGAATCTCCTGCACGAGTTTCTCGAAGAAGATCGCCCGTCCAGACTTTTCCACCGAGAGTTTCTTAATCCACTTGCGGTACATGTCGAGGATCGTCGGGAAGACGATCTTCGGCGTTGCCGAAGCGGACGAATAGAACTTGTCGCCAACACCGGCATTGACCCCGCCGGACGACTCGTCCTGTGTTTTCTCCAGCGTCGCGAAAAGACGCCCCAGCAGATACGCTGGATTCTTGTTTTCAGTGTTTAGACTCATGGTGAGTTCTTCCTTTCCTTTGTTTCTGATTAGAAACGCCTTAATGACTGATGCCTGGCCATAAGTGACCTTTGCGCCGACGCGATACTTGCCGTTGTCATCCACATGGCTCACATTTACACGGTTAAGTGCGAGTTGATAGATTGATGTTGGGTAAGGTGCCCCCTCAATCACGCTACGGAGCAATGCTCCCGAAAGATGGGGTGGAATATTCTTTGGATCTCTAACCGTTTCTTTGAGAACCTGCTTCATAGGAAGACGATCTGGATCCGACTCGAATGTCTTTTGAATCGCAAGCTCCAGATGATGTCTCCGCAACTTTTCTACCAAATCCCAGAGTGTGCTCTCATGCCAAAATCTCACGACAATGCGCGCGGCATTGGGCTCAATCCCCAGCATGTAGAACGGCGTGTTGAGTTCTTCCGTCAAATTCAATGCGTCGGGATCGCCCGTCTTCCTAACAACATGCCAAAACGCGTTCAATTTCTGAATAAGCGCTGCGTCAACCGATTCTTCTTCAACCGACGTATCACCGAGAACCCAAGATAGAACATCCTCTGTTTGCGTCTTCTTCTCAGTCCAAAAGACAACCGTCGTCTCTGCAAGTTTGACATGAAAGCGCCTGTCGGCAATCAGCACGTTTAAGGCATTACATGCTTTGAAACCGGCCTCAATTGAAATTGGAGAATTTAATGTTTGGCTCTTACCGTAGGATTCGTATGCCACCGAATTGAACGAACTGATTGCTCCACCTCCGACCGACGTGCCGGGAAGTTTAATCTTAGTTTCTATTATCTTGGCTAAGGGTGCATCCTGTTCCCCGGTCACAAGGCACATGCCATAAGAAATGCCTTTATCGTATTCGGCACACTCCTTACGCCATGCTGACATAACTTCAGTCGATTCATAGACGTAATTCCGCTCGCCAAGGAGCCGAAAGACCCCGAAATTGTCTGCATACTTCTCGATTTTTTCCTGAACATCGCTTGATATGTCCACCGGATTCCACGATGAAAGGAACTTACATACTGCTTTAAATCCGGCATCCTCAATTTTATATTTGTCAGCAAATGCGAGATGGTGGTCTCGATACGCAGGGAAAAGCACAACTCTGGCTTTTGCATTGTCCTTCTCGGACTTCTTTTCCTTATTATGATACAGGCCAAAAATGTAAGCCGAACTATCCCAAAGGAATCTCGGTGTTGCAGCGGCCCCAGACGGATGCGCCGCCCCACAGACGACAAGCTCGCGTGCCATTTGCACAACCTTCTCTTTGCCTCCTTTTTTAAGAGGAGGCAAGATTCGTGTCCTTTTGGCATCAATGATATCCACGAGTTGCCCTTCGCAATTAAGAATGACCTCAAAAGAAATCTTCTGTACGCTCATGCCCATTCGGGGTAGCGAGGCCTTGAACTCCTCGTCTTGCGCAAGTCGGTCATACAGCTTCACCAGTTGGGACAAAATCATCCCACCACCTCCTTACTTTTAAGCGGCGGCACCGCAATGACACCTTCTTTCATCTGTGCACGAAAGAACTTCGCCTCGGCCACCAACCGTCTCCCGCGATTCGCTTCGATGATCGGTCCTCTCTTGTCCTCGTGGTAGATGAAGTCGTGAAAAATATACCCGAAGTCCTTGTCCTTCTCGGTCAATTGACAGTCGGGCAGCGGTTCGCCATCCTTCAACAAACGAAAAGACACGGGAAACTCACGGCAGCCGAAATACGGCTGACGAAAGCACTGGCCTGATTCTGCGCGGCGATTGAACATCGAAATGTGCTTGGCTTCACACTCGGCAAGTGTTGCCTCATGGGCACCTTTCTCAAGCGTTCGAGAAACCACGTCGAAGTGCGCCTCGATTACATATGCAACATTCGTCAGCAGGAGTGATGCCCGTTGTTGACGTTCATCCTCAATAGAGATGCCAATGGGATCTACGGCCTGCCCCGACATCGCTTCTTTTTTCGGAGCAACGGCAATTGCGCCAACCTCGTTACGGCGAACAGAAGTGAATCGGATCGGGTTCAACACGTGAATCTGATCGATTTCCCATTCGATTTCCGGTTTCCAGTAGATCGACGACACGATTGCGCGAGCGGCGGATGGCGTCATCACATCATAGGACACGCGCTCTGCTTTCATCTCCGGGCGCGTGAAGAGCGCGTAGTCGCCCCATACGTGTAATCTGATTCCTTTTTTCATGTTTCCCTTTCTCGTTAAACGTTCAGAAGAATCTCGTTCGGTTCGGTTGTCACGCCAAAATTTTCCGAGTAATACTGCTCGGGCGAGGTGAGCACCCAATAGCTGTCATGAACCAATTCGGCAATCGGGCGCCCTTCACGATCAAGCGGTTCGCGTCCGTAAAGCGACACCATGTAACGCTGAAGTTTACGGACAATTCCACGTCGTTCACCCGGATCAAATGTTCTGCGGAGTTTCTCGCACAAGTCTCGCCCTTGTTCTCCATAGGGAACGATGACTGAAATCGTGTTCGAATCGATGATTCGGAAAGTCTCGCCAATCGTCTTGAACTTAAAGAGGAACATGTCTTCCGCTGACCGAGGGCATTTCTGCGGTAACAGATTCGTCAATACGCCGTACTTGTCCATTCCCAAGGCATTCCCTTTCTGAGCATCCGCATATAGAGCGGTAAAATATCGTTCAACGGCCCGAAAGCCCAGTAAATCGTCCGCGATTTCCGGCAACTGAAGGATCAACCGCCCTTGCTGAGCCGTAACGTGCAAGCTTCCACTCGGCAGTGGATAATCTGCACTTTCAAAGACAATCACCCGTCCTCCGTTCGGCAATCGGCCCTCGCGATTACAACGCCCTGCCGCCTGGGTAAGCGAATCGACACCGGCCATATCACGAAATACGCATGGAAAATCAATATCTACTCCAGCTTCGATCAATTGCGTTGAAACCAACAGACAGGGTTGTTCAGACGCAAGCAATGCGCGAGCTCGACTCAACACGGAAGCACGATGAACTCCGCACATCTGAGCGCTCAAGTGTAAAACGAAACGATCGCTCATTTCGGCATGTGCCTTTTGGAATAATTCTCGTGCATGACGCCGCGTATTAACGACAACCAAAGCTTGCCTCTCGGCTTTTAAAAATGTAATTAGCTCGTCATCCGTTACCTTTGCGGAGATTCTCTCAACATGCGTACGTTGAAGCCGACGTTCAAGGTGACGGGTTGAAGGCACAATTTCCAACACCCCCTGTTCGCCTCCCGTCAATGCGGCACTACCCAGTATCGAACGATCGAAAAACACCGGAAGTGTTGCAGTCGAAAGAACAACCGAGGATCCGTAGCGAACCGAAAGTTCTTCAAGCGCCTTAAGACATGGCTTCAAAAGCTCAGTCGGCAGACTTTGCGCCTCGTCAAGGATGATTACGGACTTTGACAGGTTGTGTAACTTGCGACACTTCGACGACCGCGCGGCAAACAAGGATTCGAAGAACTGGACGTTTGTCGTGACGACAATCGGCGCATCCCAGTTTTCACACGCCAGCCGCATCGTTTCTGTGGCATCTTCCTGATCAACATTGCAGTGATGTTCCAGTACATTCTCCGAACCGAATATGTCCCGATAGACCTGCGCCGTCTGTTCGATAATGCTCGTATAGGGAATCACTACCACGACATGCAGTAAACCGTTATTCACGGCATGATTCAAGGCGAACCACATTGCGGCCAACGTCTTGCCGCCTCCAGTCGGTACCTTAAGAGTGAAAAGCCCGGTTTCCCGTTTCGCGGCGACACCGCAATCTTCGCGAACGTCGTTACGTGCAACGACAACAGGGTCGTCCCATCTTCCAGCCGCCTTCGTCGATGCATCCAACCTCGCGTAATGACGCTCTAATGCAATCTGCAAATCGCGAATTGGAGCAAATGCGGCGGAGGAACGAATTCTTGCCCTGTCACGACTCATGAATTCCTCGCTGTCGAGAAAGTCAGCGTCCACGAGTGCCGAATAGAGCATACGTTGATAAAACGACATCGCAAAACCGTCTGCCGAAAGAAATTTTCTGACCTCACACGCCAATGCAGACAAATCTGGTTTATCTGAAGATTCCATCAGCTCGATAGATGGCAATACCTTCTCAAGGCGACAAGCCAAACTTGATGCGTTATCAGCTATGCCATCGGGCAGACCCGCATGGTGTCCCGCTGAGCAATAGGCCAGAAGGCGCCCCACCCCCTTTATGTTTTTATCGAGCCATTGCGCTCCATGTGTTGAATGATCTGGTCCATGTTTTCTTGAATGAGGTTTGTCCGTGTTGGACTCTTCCTCGTCATCAATACCATTTGAAACCTCCAGATACTCCTGAAACTCCTTAGTCGCCTTTCCAATGTCATGCACCAGCCCGAGCAGACGGGCGGTTTCCGGCGAACCGAACGGCTCGGCAAACTTTGCGGCGAGAGTCGCGACGTTTTGCGCGTGTTCTTCCAGGGTTTGCCAATCCTCAACCGAATGCCCTTTTAGACTGTGCGCGTAGAGTTTCATTGCCGACCCTCCGCTTGCATAGCGCAATTGCCGGCTTCCTGCAAGATTGCCGTGCGTGTTTCTTCTCCGGGGGCAATATCCTCGTGCGGCTCCATGTCGTCCGGGTTCTTCTCGTAGTGCTGGCGCAGTTGATCGCGGAGGCAGATGCGGAGCGAGGGATGTATTAGCCCTAGGTTTTCCAGCCGGAGCGCGTACGCCTCTGCGGAAACCGAAAAGCGCCTCTTGAGTAGGTTGAGCAGTTTCATCGACCACATGCCTGGCGCTATGCCGCATTGCGCGACATCCATCCTGACGGTTTCCTCCGGCATCAGGAAGGCCGCCGTGAATCTTCGCAGTAGCCGATGGACGCAGCCGTCATCCCGTATCGTCTTGAACGAAGACATGGCAAATGCCGCCGTGGCTCCCAGTTCGTAAGCGAGCCTATAGGTGTTGCGTTCGTCGGTGTTGTTCCCGTTGATGACGATTGACAACGTGTGGAGTCTTGTGTTGAAAAAGGCAATGCTGTCGAAAGTTTTTTGCCTTTTGATGTTGAAAATGCGAATGCCGCGCATTTCCAATATGGTCGCCAGATCTTGTATCGGCATGCTGCCGATACCAAGCGAAAACCGCATGTCGCGCGCCAGCAATTCTGCAGACGCTTCATCGACACCATACGGGAAGATGAGTTGCACGGAAGTCCCCGGGACGATGCCGAGCCTGGTTTCCGAATCCGTGATTTTGTCTTCCGATCGGCGTATGAAATCCCGGTAAAAGGCTATTTCATCTTCCGAGTCATCTTCGCGGAGAACCAGGACATAGTCATCTCCATTGGATTTGACTTTCCGTTGGGATGGCTTCTTTTCGGCGCAGTCTTGCCGACATTCCCCAAGAAGTTCGGAAATTCGAATGCCAAGCGCGTCGGAGATGCGGCGGATTGTCGCTTCCGTCATGGCGTTGCGGCCATGTTCGAGCTTGCAGAGCTGTGCCGGTGTCATCTCGGCCATGCGCGCCAATTGCACTTGGCTGAGACCTTTGTCTTCTCTAAGCTTGCGTATTACGGCGGCCGCCGATTTTATTCCCTCGTCGATCATACCTGTTATCGTATCATAGTTTTTAGGAATTGTCAAATTCGGCAAGACAACTTTGCAAACGATGCCTAAGACATTCACCCATTCCCCATTTTCCCGAAGTCTTGTATAATCATTGTGCGGCTTCGGTGACGGGGCGCATTTTCAAACTAACAATACAAGGGGTGTTTTCCATGGATATCATGTCGCTCGCCAACGAGGCGCTTGTCAGCTACATCAAGGGCAAGGTCGCCAACATCGGGCTCGGCTCAATCGATGTTTCAAAACTTGTCAACGTCGCGGAGATGGTGCCCGCCGCCAAGCAGTGCTGGGAGGCTCTTTCGGGCGACAACCAGAAGAAGCTTGTCGAGGCGATCGCCGCCCTGGGCAAGGGCCAGCAGGCCGCGTCGATTCTCGGCGGTCTCGCCAAGGCGTTCAAGGCGTAGCCACCTTGGTGGCGGACAATTGTCAGTCCGCCACGAATCTCCAAGGCCTCGCCTGGTCTTCGGGCGAGGCGTAGCCTATCCCGATGCGCGGCGTCGCGTGGAAATGCGGCGCCGCGCCATCGTCTTCAAGCCACAGCCGTTTTGACTTCACGAGGTCTTCCCGGTTGTGTCCCCGCGTGATGGCGAGCATTTTCGTGAGCTTGCCGGGGCCGTTTGCGCCTTCCACGCCCCGGATGAGCACGGCCTCGGGGAAACCTTCCCCGCCGGAGACGACGTTGAGCATCTCGTGCATGCCGTAGCAGAGGTAAACGTAGGCGACTCCCCCGCGCGAATACATGGGGTCGTTGCGCGTGGTGCGTCCGCGACAGGCATGGCAGGCGGTGTCCGCCTCGCCAAAGTAGGCCTCTGTTTCGGTGATGCGCGCCCTGACGACCCTGCCGTCGTCGAAACGGCGGCAGAGCAACTTGCCGAGGAGGGCGGGGGCGAGTTCCGGTGCGCGCGCCGCGTAGAATTTCAGGCGAAGCCGCATGGCGCAGCCCCGCTTCAGCAAGGTGTCACGCCCTTCTTGAGGATGACGTTGCCGTACTTTGCCGTTTCGCCCGAAACGACTATCGCGTAGGCTTTGGCGGCGCGCCCGTAGAACGCGTAACGCTCCATCCGCTCGATTTCGCCGCCGTACCCGAGGGCCTTGCGGTACTTTTTTTCAACTTCGGGATCGAGGGTGTCGCCTTCGACGGGCGCCATCATCACGACGGGCGTGGCGTAGGCGTCGAGCTCGAAGAGCGGGATGAGGCCGGCGAGGAGTTGCGCGGCGCCAACGCCGTCGGCCCGCAGCACGATTGCGCCATCGCGGCCGAACTTGTGCGCGGGGAAGTGCGCGTCGGAGATGACGATTTCATCGCCGTGGCCCATTTCGGCGAGGATTTTCAGAAGGTCGGGCGAGATGACCGGCGATATTCCCTTGAGCATGGCGCGTCCTTTTCGAAAACGGGTGGTCAGACAAGCAGCGAGCGGATGTAGCGGATGGTGAGGTCGAGGCCGCGTTCGCCGAGGTCTCCCTTCCAGGTCGCAGAGTGCGGCTCGATCGAGAGGTGCCCCTTGTATTGCGCCTTGTAGAGCATGCCGAGGATGGCGGGCCAGTTGAGCTGGTCGAGCCCGGCGGGCGGGTCGTCGACGTATTGCCCGTTGACGCGGAGCGCTCCCTTGACGTGGACGTGGCAGAAGCGCGGGGCCCACTGCCGCATTTCCTCAAGGTAGTCGCGCCCGGCGGAAATCGAATGCGAGGCGTCAAACTTGATTCCGAGCGCGGGGAGTTCCCCGTGGACGATCTCCCACGCCTGCATGTTGTCGATGAAGCTGTTCCAGTGGCAGTTGTAGGTCGAGACTTGGATGCCGAGCGGCGCGGCGAAGTCGATGAGCTCGCCAAACCAGCCGATGGCGGCTTCGTAGTTGCGGAAGAGCGACATCCCTTCGACGCGGTTGCAGCCGCAGTGGTAGACGGGGCAGCCGAGCTTTGCGCAGGCCTGGATGGTTTTCTTCGCCTCGCGCAGCGCCTCCGGGCGGATCTTGCCTTTGGCGTCGAGCGGGCCGCCGTCGCCGTTCCAGCGGCCGCAGGAAAGCACGGGCAGGTCGTATTTCGCGATGAGCTTCTTGATTTCGGCCGTGCGGGCAAGGAAGGCCTTGGCGTCGTCGGGGTAGTTCAGGCAGACCTCGATGAAGTCGAGTCCCTTGCCCTTGACATACTTGAAGGACTCCTCCGAGCAGTCGCTCTTGATCATTCCCAGTTTCATGGCGGTTGCCTCCGTTTTTTTGCGTTGCGTTTCCTAAAGTTCGATTTTCTCGCCCGGCGGCATCATGTTGATGACTTCGGCGGTCGCGTCCTCAAGCCAGAAGGTCATGAGCTTGTGGCCGGTCTTCTCGTTGTAGATGCCGCGCAGGGTGGGGATGTGCTCGAAGGTCAGTTCCTGGTAGCGCAGGCGGTCGGGTTCGTCCGCGAAAACCGCCTTGCCGGTGTAGCGGAGCCATTTCCCCTTGCCGTCCACCATCGCGACGATCTCGGTCTTGGGGTTTTGGGCAAGCTGCTTGTAGACGTCCTTGAAGTCGCCGACGCCGAAGATGAGCTTGCCGTCGGCAATGAAGTGCGCGCCGAGGGGCCTGAGCTTGGGCTGGTCCCCGTCGGCCGTGGCCAGGAAGAAGTATCCGGCCTGGGTGAGCAAATCGTCGATCTTTTTCACGTTGTCCGTCTCCTTTTCGACCGGGGCGGCGGCGCCGTTGAGAAGCACGAGGAGGCGCTTCGCGGGCTTGACGCCTTTTTCCCAGCCGCGCTTGTATTCTAACACGATGGACATCGGCTTGGCAACCAGAGGCTTGATTTCGACCTCGGCTTCGCCTGGCGCACCGCAAAGTCCCTTCTTGTCGGCCTTGGGGCCTTCGTGGTCGATCTCGACCCGGCAGAGGGACTTGTCGTAGTCCGCGTACCAGAGGAAGCCCGTGGTGCCGTTTTCGTCGAGTTCGATTTCGATCTCGTCGCCGGGGGCGGCGTCGAGGACGATGTTGTCCTTCGGGTTTTTGAACTTGAATTCGCGTCCGCCGACCGCCAGGACGCCGGAGACCATCGCCGCCACGCCAAACGCGGCCAATGCCAAGGCTGTTTTGAGCATTTTTGGATTCCTTTCACATGGTGGGTTGCTTCGCCGACAGCAGGGTGTCGACGAGGAAGTTGCAGTAGGCCTTGAGGTCCGTCCAGTCGACGGCGACATTAAACGGCTTGCCGGCGGGATCGGGACGGGTGAAGCCCTTGTCGTCGACGACGAGTTTGATTTCCTCCATCTTGAGGAACTCGTATGACGACGCCATGTGCATGGCGACGGTGTCGAAAAGAACCGAGCTGGCCGCAGGCGGGGCTTTGAGCGTGCCGCCCTGCTGGAAGGCGAGCCAGCCATGGTAGGCTTCCGCAACGGCCTTCACGATGGGATCCGCCGAGTCCTCGATGCGCTTGTAGAGGTCGCCTTCGAGGCGGACGAGCCCGCAGGTGTCGAGCGGGGTGATCGCGGCGCTGAGCCAGTTCGCTGAAAAGACCGTCTTGGCGGCGGCGACGTCGATGTAGACGTTGTATTCGGCGTCGGGCGTGGCCTTGCCGTTGTAGCCCCTGTAGACGCTGCCGAACATGCCGACGAAATTGATTTTCCCGGCGATTTCCGGTGCGCGGCGCAGGGCCTCGGCAAGGCTCGTCGCCGGACCGATCGCCACAAGCGTGACGGGGCCGGGTTCGGCCTTGACCATTTCGATGAAACGGCCGATGCCGTCGTCGGTGTAGCCGCGGTATTTGCGGACGTCGTAGTCCTTCACCCATTCGCCCTGGGTCTTGTTGTGGCCGTCGGGCCATGCGACCAGGCCGGCGCCGACGACGATGTCGTCGCGCCCCGCCAGCTCGAGGAGCTTGGCGACGATCGCGGCGCGGTACACGGTGTGCCCGGTGTCGGTGAGCACCATGCGGAGGTCGAGCCAGGGTTGCTTGAGCAACATGGCGAGGGCCCAGAAGTCGTCGATGTCGCCGCCGATGTCGGTCTGGAGGTAGAGCGGGGTTTTCTTGTTCATTTCGGAGGATTCCTTGGTGTTGTGCCTGTGGTGGGGCTGGATTGTTGCGAAAGATTTTCCGGAAGGCAGGACTTGAGTGCCGCGTGGACGGCGTCCCGGCCGTTCGTGACGAGGAGCGCCATCTTGTAGCCGCCGCGGGAAAGCAGTTTCTCGGCTTTGCCGCCGGCGCGTTCCGCGATGAGGCGCGCCGCCGCAATGTCCCAGATGTAGATGCCGGTCTGGAAATAGCCGTCGGCGCGGCCATGCGCCACGAAGCAGACGTCGAGGGCGGCGGAGCCGTAGATGCGCGGCCGCTGGCAGTTCGCCGTGACGGACGCGAAAAAGTCGATGAAGCCGTCTTCCGTGAGCGACTTGTCCTCGCCCGTGTGGACGGAGGCCAGCTGCGGGTCGGCGATGTCCGAGACGTGGATGGGCTCGCCGTTGCAGAGCGCCGGGCCGTCGGCGGTGGCCTCGTAGCAGAGGTGCATTTCGGGGGAGTAGACGACGCCCGCGACGATTTCGCCGTCGAGACGCGCGGCGATCGAGCAGCACCAGTAGGGGTAGTTGTGGAAGAAGTTGATTGTGCCGTCGATGGGGTCGATGATCCATTCGACCCCGGCGGGGGCGGCGGGTTCCGGACCGTCGAAGACCGTGCAGCTCTCTTCGCCGAGAATCGCGCTGCCGGGCACGGCATTCGTCAGGACTTCGCGCGCGAGCGCCTCGCATTCGACGTCGAGCTTGTGCTTGACGTCTTTCCGGCTTGCGGAATTGGCGTCGCGGCGGCGCGCGCTTTGCGAACTGGCGTAGTCGGCCGCGCGCATGGCGGCAAGTTTCGCCGCGGCCAGGAGAAGTGTCGGGGAGATTTGCATGTGTAAAAAGATTATAATGCCGACGGGCGGATTTTTCAAATGGGGGAGGACCCCTCGGCGAGGGGCGAGGTGAGGGGCGAGGGCGCGAGACGTGAGACGCGAGACATGAGACGCCAAACTCCCCACTCCCAACTCTCAACTGTTGTGGTAAAATGGCTACATGAACAACACGCATTTGTTTCCCATGGCCGCGGCGGTCGCCGCGCTTGGATTGGGTCTGTGCACGGTTGGCTTTGCCGTGCCGATTTCGTTTACCGAGACGGACATGAAGCTGACGGGCGAGGCGGCCCGTCTTGCGCGGGCCGGTCAGCCGCCGGCGACTTGCGTCCCCAACCCCCGCCGCAAGGGAAGCGCACGCCACGGGCAGATCGTCAAGGCCTTCGAGGCCGCGCCGCAGGAGCCTGTCGTCCTTTTTGGCGATTCGCTGACGGACAACTGGCGGGGCAAGCGCTTCGACTACATGCGCGAGAAGTTCGCCGCCGTCAACGCGGGCATTTGCGGCGACAAGGTGGAGGACGTCCTGTGGCGGCTCAACGACATGCTGCCCGCCATGAAGGCCAAGCCGCCCAAAGTCGCCACCTTCATGATCGGCACGAACAACCTCAATCCGTCCGCGACCCCGGAGGAGATTTTCGAGGGGGTGAGCAACCTCGTCGGCATCGTGCGCGGAAGCTGTCCGTCCACCAAAATCGTGGTTTTCGCGATCCCGCCGCGGGGCGTGTCGCACGACCCGCGCGTCCTGCCTTTCGCCGAACCCGTCAACCGGCTTTACAGGTCCCTGGCCGACGGCGAACACGTTTTCTTCTTCGACTTCTCGCCGCTGCTGGTCGACAAGCACGGCGCGGAAGTCCTGGTGGACTTCTACGAAGGCGACCGGTTGCATTTTTCGGACAAGGGCTACGCCGAGGTGCTGACGCCGTTCATCGCGGGCGCCATCCGCCTTGTAACCGCCGCGAATCTGCCCGCCGGCTACACGACGCGCCTTGACCTTTGGCGCGACTACCTTGAGAAGCGGCTTGCCGCGGCGCTCCGAAACAACGAACTCGAAGAGCTGTGGCGCAACGAGTTTTTCCTCCGCGACCTTCCCGCGTCCTTGCTGAAGGAGTTCTCCGCCCTTGAAAACGACCCCGCCTACGTGCCCCAAATGCCCGCGGAATATCTGCGGCAGGGCCAGGAGGAGGGGCTGCCGGCGGAGCTGGGGGCGGTGGGAGGTTGAAGGTTGGAGGTTGAAGGTTGGAGGTGAGAGGTGAGAGGCGGGAGATGCCTGGAGGCATCGCGAGGTCGGCCGGCTCGAAGCACTCGATCACCTCGGCCGAACCCTCGAGACGGGCGAGGCGCGAGGAGACCGGCCCCCGCTACGTCCAGATGGTCAAGGGCCGCCCCGCAGGTTGTCGCGCTTTCCACCGACGGCGCTAACTTATGGTAGAATAGATGACTTTGTTTTTTAAGGATTGGAAAAGATGATGGACCGCAATTTACTGGAAAAAGAAGGCCAGGCGCACGTGTTGCGCTTCTGGGACAAGCTCACCGACGCCGAGAAGGCCGCGCTGGAGGCGCAGGTCGCGAAGTTGGATTTCGCCGCGATCGGCAGGATGCGCAAGATGCTCCTCGGGCGCGGCAAGGCGGGCGTAGCCACCGCCGCCGATCCCGAACCCGCCCCCGTGGAGGTGCTTGACGATCCCGCGGCCCGCGCCGCCGCCAAGGTCCGGGGCGAGGAGGCGCTTCGCGCCGGCCGCGTCGCGGTCGTCCTGGTCGCCGGCGGGCAGGGGTCCCGCCTTGGGTTCGACGGCCCCAAGGGCGCGTACAAGATCGGCCCGGTCACCGGCCTGCCGCTCTTCCATTTCCATTCGCGCAAGATCCTTGCGCTTTCCCGCCGCTACGGCGCCCCGGTGCCGTTCTACATCATGACGAGCGAGACCAATGACGCCGCGACCCGCGCCTGCTTCGAGGAGCACGGCTTCTTCGGGCTTCCCCGGGAGGACGTCTTCTTCTTCAAGCAGGGCATGTGGCCGGCCCTCGACCCCGACGGCAAGATCATCCTCGATTCGCCCGGGCACATCTTCATGAGCCCCGATGGCCATGGCGGCACGCTCTCGGCGCTTGTCGCCTCCGGTGCGGCGGCGGACATGGAGCGGCGCGGCATCACGACCGTCTTCTACTTCCAGGTCGACAACCCGATGGTCGCCATCGCCGACCCCGAGTTCATCGGCCTCCACCTCGCCAAAGGCGCCGACATTTCAATCAAGGTCTGCGCCAAGCGCGATCCGCAGGAGGGGCTTGGCATGGTCGTGACGCGCGGCGGGCGCTTCGAAATGGTCGAGTACACCGAGTCCACCGACGAGCAGAAGAACCGCCGCCGCGCCGACGGGGAACTCTACTTCAAGTACGGGTCGGTCGCGATCCACGTCTTCGACTTCGGCTTCATGAAACGCGAGGCGCTTGCCGCGCTGCCGTTGCACCTGGCGCACAAGAAGATCGCCATGTGCGCCGACGACGGCACGGTCGTCAAGCCTTCCGCGCCCAACGGCTTCAAGTTCGAGAAGTTCGTTTTCGACGTGATTCCCGACGCGAAGACCGTCCTCAACCTCGCCTTTGACCGTGCGGACGAATTCTCGCCGGTCAAGAACGCCGAAGGCAACGACTCGCCCGCCTCCTGCCGCGGCGACCTCCAGAAGAAGTGGGTGCGCTGGCTTGCGGCATGCGGCGTCAAAGTCCCGTGCGCGGCGGACGGCACCCCCGCCGCGGCCATCGAAATCGACCCCGCGACGGCGGACGGTCCCGAGGCGCTGCGCGCCTATCTCGCCGACCACAAGGTCGACGCCACCCAGACGATCAACATCTAATTCCCCAGGCGTCATTCCGCGGCCCGCGACGCGTCACCGCGCCGCGCGCGGAACAAACGCCAGCCTTGCGCCATGGCCGAAAAAGACAACAACGACAATCAGGAAAACAACCGTCCGACGCCTCCTCCGCCCCCGCCCGGCGGCAAGATTCCGCAGGGGCAGGACGCGCCGCCCCCGTCGCCGCTGCGTTCGCTGGTCTTCTGGGCGATCGTGCTTTGCGCGGTCGGTTCGCTTCTCTACACCTTTGCCAAGACCCGCGAAGACGCCCTTGAAATCAGCGGCGACGCGGAGTTCCGCATGCTCGTCGAGAAGCACGCGCTGCGCGACTGCGAGCTTGTCCGCGAACCCAGCGGCAAGACCTACCTCAAGGGCGTCCGCACCGAGGCCGCCGTCGCCGACCCGTCCAAGGCGGGCGATCCTTCCGCCGCCTCCGTGGCGCCGCAGCATTTCGTCTTCTACGTGATGCCCGGAACCGAGAAGTTCGAGGACTACCTCCGCGCCAACGGCATCGACTACAAGGCCGTCTACAAGTCGTCGGTCATGTCCGACATCCTCCTCCAGTTCCTGCCCGTGTTGCTTTTCGTCGCGCTGCTCTATTTCCTCTTCTACCGCCAGATGCGCGGCGGGCCGATGAACTTCGGCAAGTCGAAGGCCCACCGCCTGATGGGCGGCTCCAAGACCAAGGTCACCTTCGGCAACGTCGCCGGCGTGGAGGAGGCCAAGGAGGAGGTCCAGGAGATCATCGAGTTCCTCAAGGCGCCGGAGAAATTCGCCAAGCTCGGCGGGCGCATCCCCAAGGGCGTCCTTCTCATGGGGCCTCCGGGAACGGGCAAGACGCTTCTTGCCAAGGCCATCGCCGGCGAGGCGGGGGTGCCTTTCTTCTCGATCAGCGGGTCGGATTTCGTCGAAATGTTCGTCGGCGTCGGCGCATCGCGCGTCCGCGACATGTTCGAGACCGCCAAGCGCAATTCCCCGTGCATCATCTTCAACGACGAGATCGACCCCGTGGGCCGTTCGCGCCTCACGGGCATCGGCGGCGGGCACGACGAGCGCGAGCAGACGCTCAACGCGCTCCTCGTCGAGATGGACGGCTTCGAAACGACCGACGGCGTCATCGTCATCGCCGCGACGAACCGGCCGGACGTCCTCGACAAGGCGCTTCTGCGTCCGGGCCGCTTTGACCGCCAGATCGTCATCGACCTGCCCACGCTCGAGGGCCGCTACAAGATTCTCAAGATCCACGCCAAGAAACTGGAGATGGCCAAGGAAGTCGACCTCGTCAAGGTCGCGCGCGGCACGCCGGGCTTTTCGGGCGCGGATCTCGCCAACCTCCTCAACGAGGCGGCGCTCCGCGCGGCCGCGCTCGGCAAGAAGGCCATCGAGCAGGTCGATCTCGAGGAATCTCGCGACAAGGTGTGGTGGGGGCGCGAACGCCCCGGCCGCATGAAGGACAAGGAGGAGAAACGCCTCACGGCCTACCACGAGGCCGGCCATGCCGTCGTCATGGCGTTGGCCAAGGGCGGCGAACCCCTCCACAAGATCACGATCATTCCGCGCGGCATGGCGCTTGGCGCGACGATGTTCCTCCCCAAGAAGGACCGCGTGCAATACACCCGGACGCAGATGCTCGCCATGCTCGCGACGGACATGGGCGGCCGCGTCGCCGAGGAAATCTTCCTTGAGGACATCTCGTCCGGAGCCCAGCAGGACTTGCGGCAGGCGACGAACCTCGCCCACCAGATGGTTTGCGACTGGGGCATGAGCAAGGAGCTCGGCCCGCGCACCTTTGGCGTCCGCGAGGAGATGATGTTCCTCGGCCGCGAAGTCGGCCGCCAGCAGGACTACAGCGAGCAGACGGCGCAGAAGATCGACGCCGAGGTCGGCAAGCTCGTCGACCAGGCCTACGCGACGGCCCGCGAACTGCTCGAAGCCAACCGCGACAAGGTCGAGTTGCTCGTGGCTGAGCTGCTTGAGAAGGAGACGGTCGACGGCGAGGACGCGACGGACATCATCAAGTTCGGCCGCATTCGCTCGCACGAGGAACGCTATCCCGACGGCGAGCCCGTCGATGCGGAAATTGCCGCGATCGACGCCGAACTTGCGAAGTCCGCGGAAGCGGAAAAAGCACGGCAGGACGATGCGGAAAGGGGAAATCCCCCCGTCGGCGGTGAGGCCGCGCCTTCCGCGGCCGAGGCCCGGCCAGAGTCCGCGGAAACGCCTCCGCCTCCTGCGGACGCCCCTGATGGCGCGCAAGGCGACGGAAAATAGCGAGGGATGGACATGTTGGCCGGCGACGAAACGTGCTGCGGGGGGACGTCCGCGAATCATGCGATGAGCGGCCGCCAGCTGTCGCTGACCGGCATGGTCGAGAAGCATGCGAAGGCCGTGCTTGAGGCCGAACGCTGGCTCTGGGCGCATCCGCAGACGGGGTTCACGGAGTGGCAGGCCCACGGGTATCTCGCGGACCGCTTCGCGGCGCTCGGCTACAGCCTGACGTGCGCCGGGGACATACCCGGCTTTTACGCCGACTTGGACACGGGACGCCCCGGCCCCAGGGTCTGCTTCCTGGGCGAGTTGGACGCGCTTGACATCCCGGGGCATCCCGAGGCGGTGGACGGCATCGCCCATCTCTGCGGCCACCACGCCCAGTGCGCGGCGATGCTGGGGCTCGCGGCGGCCCTGAAGGAACCCGGCGCGCTCGATGGAATGAGCGGGTCGATCCGGCTGATGCTCGTGCCCTCCGAGGAGCTGGTGCAGGTGTCCTTCCGCGAGGAGCTCCGGGCGAAGGGGACGATTCGCTACTTCGGCGGCAAGCCCGAGTTCATGCACCGCGGCTTTTTCGACGGGGTGGGGCTTGCGATGAACGTGCACCAAGGCGGCCCGGCCCGCGCAGACGGCGTCGTCTTCGACGCCATCATCAGCTGCAACGGCCTCATGACGAAGAGATGCGTGTTCAAGGGGCGGACGGCCCACGCCGGGGCCTGTCCGCACGACGGCATCAACGCGCAGTATGCCGCCACGCTGGCGCTCCAGGCCTGCAACGATTTGCGGGAGACCTTCCGCGACGGCGAGAACGTGCGCTGGCACCCGGTCCTGCGCGGGGTCGACGGCGCCGTGAACAACATTCCCGGCGAAATGGTCCTTGAAGGCTGCGTCCGCGGCAGGACGACGGAGGCGATCAGGCGCGAGAGCGCGAAGATCAACCGCGCCATCGCGGGGGCCGCCCTCGCCATGGGCGCGCACGTTGAGCTGCATGATCGGCCCGGCTATGCCGCGGGGCACTTCAACGCGGATCTCCTGCGGGTGGCCGAGCAGGCCTGCGCCGACATGGTCGGGCGCGACAAGGTCGCGTTCAATTACTCCGCCCATGGCTCCGGCTCGACCGACATGGGCGACCTCGCCTGCGTCATGCCCTGCGCCTGGTTCAATGTCAACGGCGGCTTCACCGGCTGCGGGCACCGCGTGGACTACAGGGTCGTCGACCCGTATCGCCTGTGCGTCGACTCCGCCAAGGCGCAGCTGCTGGTTGTCGACGCGCTCCTCAAGGATTCCGCCGCGGCGGCGAACGGAGTCATTGCGAATTTCAAGCCGCCTTACCCATCGATCAAGGCGTATCTCCAGGCCGCGGACGAGTTTTTCCTCGACCGCGAGGCCGTCGAGTACGACAAGGACGGAAACGCCATCGTGCATCTAAAATGAAACGCAAGAGCATCCTTTTCACAGGGCCCGGAAGGGCCGAGTTGGTTGAAGAAGAACTGGCCGCGCCGAAGGCGGGGGAGGTGTTGGTGCGCCTTGAGCGCATCTGCGTCTCAAGCGGCACCGAGCGGGCCAACATCATTGGCACGCCCGATTCGGGCGTCGGGACGTTTTCGAAGAGGCCAGGCGTGACATGGCCCCGGCGGTGCGGCTACAGTTCGAGCGGCACGGTCGAGGAGGTCGGCGCCGGCGTGGCGGGGCTTTCCGTCGGCGACCGCGTGGCGGTCAGCTGGTCCGTCCATGCGTCGCACGTCGTCCTGCCCGCCGCGCAGGTTTACCGGCTGCCCGGGAACGTCTCCTTCGAGGCGGCGGCCTGGACGCATATCGCGACATTCCCGATGGGGGCGATCCGCAAGTGCCGGCTGGAGATCGGGGAAGGGGCGCTTGTGATGGGGCAGGGCGTCCTCGGCCAGCTTGCCGTCAAGCTCCTGCGCGCGGCTGGCGCGACGCCGGTCATTGCCGCCGATCCGGTGGCGGAAAAGCGGGAACGCGCCCTGATGCTGGGCGCGGATGCGGCGCTGGACCCGTGCGCGGCGGACTTCCCGGAGCGGGCGAAGGCGCTTTGCCGCGGCGAACGCTCGGTGCTCCACGCGATGGCTCCGCTGGATGGTCCCGCCGTGGCGATCGAGGTGACGGGCGTCGGCGCGGCGCTCGACCAGGCGCTCGACGCGGTCGCCCCATACGCGCGAATCGCGCTTCTCGGATGCACGCGGAACTCAAACTTCTCGATCGACTACTACCACAAGGTGCACGGACGCGGCGTGACGCTCGTCGGTGCGCATACGATGGCGCGTTGCGAACGCGAGTCCGCGCCCGGCTGGTGGACGGAGCGCGACGATGCGCTCGCGGTTTTGCGGCTCATGTCGCTCGGGCGGATTTCGCTTGAGGGGTTCACGGACGAGGTGCACGCGCCGGAGGAATGCGGAGAGGTTTTCGCGCGTCTTGCCGCCGGCGGTCCATTCCCGAACGTGCAGTTCGAGTGGTGAATGGCAACTCCCCGTGGGGGGGGCTGGGACTTGTGGCATAATGGCTGAACTTGAAAGGAAATCCAAGATGAAAACAGAGACACTCAAGGAATCCAAACCCGAGAAGAACCTTCCCGCGGCGGGCGCGCCGGTTGGCGCACCTTCAGTTGATTTCGGAAAGGAAGCCGGCGTCCTTCGCCCGGCGCTCCACTCGTCGGGTTTCGGCCCCACGATTTGTTCGCAGACGGCGCAGGATCTCGCCGATGTGAAGGCGATGGGCTTCGCCTTTGCGCGCACCCACGACTGGGCGCTCATCAACGCCAACGAGCGCGTCTGCGACCTGCACCATGTCTTTCCCCTTATGCATCTCGACGCCTCGAAACCCGAGAACTACGTCTTCGGCCCGACGGACTATCTTCTCAGGCGGACCCGCGAGGAGACGGGACTCGACATCTTCTACCGCCTTGGCACGTCGATTGAGCATTCCGGCGACAAGATCCATTTCAACGCGCTGATCCCGGAGGACTTCGACAAGGTCGCGGAAATCTTCGCGGGCACCATCCGCCACTACAACCGCGGCTGGGCGGGCGGTTTCAACTGGGGCAGCAAATACTGGGAGATCTGGAACGAGCCCGAGGGCATTCTCAACATGTGGTGCCCGCCGGAAGGCACGGCGGGGCTGGACAAGGAGCAGATGGAGGCCAGGAGGGCCGAGTGCCGCGCCAAGTTCGTCGCGTTCTTCGTCACGGTGCTGAAGCGCCTGAAGGCCGAGTTCGGCGACGAGATCAAGGTCGGCGGCCCTGCGCTCTGCGGCTACAACCTCGTTTGGCTCAACGACATCCTCTCGGCCTGCAAGGCGGCGGGCGTCGCGCCGGACTTCATCTCCTGGCACGGCTACGCGGACAACCCCCGGCAGTATGGCAGCCAGGCCGAGCAGGGGCGCGTGCTTTTGGATGGCTACGGCTTCACCAAGTGCGAAATGATCATCAACGAATGGCATTACTTCGGCTACCAGGACTACAACTGGGACGAAATGCAGCGGTGTTCCGACCCCAAGGTGAAGGCGCGCATCTGGACCGGTCCCAGAAGCCACAACGGCATCAAGAGCGCCTGCTTCACGCTTGCCGCGCTTGCGGATTTGCAGGGCTCGAAGCTCAGCCAGGCCTATTACTACGGGTGCCGCCACACGGGCGCGTGGGGCTTCAAAAACGAGAACCAGGAAAAGTACAAGGTTTTCTACGCGCTCAAACTCTTCGGGGATGTCGTGAAGCGTTACGGAACGATCTGCGGGGCGAAGTCCGAAGGGGACGTCACGGTCTTTGCCGTGAAGGCGGCGGACGGCGCGAAGGCGCTTCTCGTCGTCGACTACGCGGGCGGGACGCGGTCGCTGGACGTCATGGTGGCGGGACTCGCGGACGGCGCGAAACCGAAGGCGACCCTCCTTGACCACACGCATGATCTCGCGGTCTGCGGCGAGGGCGACCTCGCGGACTTCGCGCCGGTACTCAAGGACGGGGCGCTGACACTTGCAAAGCCCGATGACAACCCCGCGGCGTTCTTCGTGGAGTTCGCGGAGTAGGGTGGCGCGGCGTTCACGCGGGAGCGCGCCCTTTTCTGCGTCCGGGATGGTGCGACGCGTCGTTGCTCGGGGTTGCGCGATGGCCCATCGCGCATCATGACAGCGCTTCGCGGAATCGTGCGGCGGTAAGCGGCGATAACCTGCGGGGCAGTATCGATGCCTGCCGGCTCTTGCGCCTCTCTTTCTTCTCTTTCTGAAAATCCGCTATAATATCTGAACCTTCGCAGGATGTCCTGCGACCAATCACGCAAGGAGCATTTCGCATGAAAAAGAACATCGTGGAAGTCCCGGCCGACATGACGGCCGCCGTCGACTTCACCAAGGAGACCGGCAAGATCCGCAAGGAATTGCATTCGTCGGGCTGGACGCCCCGCAGTTCTCCGCGCGCCATCCAGAACGACGACGATGCGGTCAGGGCGCTCAACATGACCTACGCGCGCACCCACGACTGGGCGCTCGTCAATTCCGGGCAGCGCGTCATCGACTACCAGAACATCTTCCCGCTTTTCGACAAGGACGCGACCGACCCTTCGAACTACTTCTTCGACGCGACCGACCACCTCATCGGCCTCTCGCGCAACCTCGGCCTCAAGATCTTCTACCGCCTCGGGACCTCCATCGAGCACACCGGCAACATCCATTTCAACGCCGCCGTGCCGAAGGATTTCGACAAGGCCGCCGAAATTTTCGCCGGAATCATCCGCCACTACAACAAGGGCTGGGCGAACGGCAAGAAGTGGGACATCAAGTACTGGGAGCTCTGGAACGAGCCCGATGGCATCACCAACATGTGGTGCGATCCGCTCGACGACCGCGAATGGGGCAAGGATCCCGAAGCCGACGCCATTTACAACGAGAAGCGCTGGAAGCGCCTGCAGGCGGAGTTCGTCAAGTTCTTCGTGATTTGCGTCAAGCGCATCAAGAGCGAGTTCCCCGACGTCAAGGTCGGCGGTCCCGCGCTCTGCTGGCTCAACCAGGACTACTTCCGCGCAATCCTCCAGGCCTGCAAGGACGCGGGTGTCGCGCCCGATTTCATCTCGTGGCACTACTACGGCGCCGATCCCGACCGCATGGTCAACGATGCCGAGGCCGCCCGCAAGATGTGCGACGAGTTCGGCTTCAAGAAGTGCGAGCTGATCATCAACGAGTGGCACTACATCCTCACCTGGGACGGCATCCACGGCCGCAACTCCACGCCCGCGATGGTCAAGCGCGCGCTTGACGGGCCCACGGGCCACAACAAGATCGACTCAGCCTGCTTCACGCTCACTTCGCTGTCGAAGTTCCAGACCTCTAAGCTCACGCAGGCCTACTACTACGGCTGCAGCCACCAGGGCAACTGGGGCTACATGGACGAGTACAAGCAGTTCAACAAGAACTGGTACGCCTGCAAGCTCTTCGGCGGAATCGTCCGCGATTTCCCCGCGATGTGCGCGAGTGCCTCGGCCAAGGCCACTGTCACGACGCTTGCCGCCAGGAGCGCCGACGGCAGGAAGCTCGCCGTGCTTGTCACGGACTATCGCGGTTCCGACCAGGTCCTGACGGTCGCGGTCAAGGGCGCCGAAAAGGCGAAGTGCGTCTCGGCGGTCGTCCTCGACGACACGCGCGACAACTTCCCCTGTGACGTGTCCTGGCGCAACGGCGTCGTGACGCTTGTCAAGCCCGACAAAAACTCGTCGGCCTGGCTTGTCACATTCGAACTCTAAGCGCTGGCAAGGGAAACAACCGCCGCGCCGGCACCGCCTTCGGCTGTCGGCGCGGCTTGCATTTGGAGAATGCCATGGGCGAAATAACGGTTGACGGCGGCATCCCCTCGGGGAATGTCATTTTCGAGGGAATCGACGGCGACACCGTGAAGGTGCGCCAGGACATGCGCGACAGCGCGGACTGGTTCTACTGGGCCTTCCGCGTCCGCGGCGCGGCGGGGCGGACCCTGAAGTTCGCCTTCACCGACCCCTATGGCGGCGGTCCCGTCAGCGTGCGCGGCCCGGCCGTGACGAAGGACGGCGGCGTAACCTGGTCGTATGCCGCCGAGGCCTCGGCGTCGCCCGATGGCTTCTCGTATTCGTTTGCACCGGGCGAGGATGAAGTCTGGTTCTACCACACGTTCCAGTATTTCCCGACGCAATGGGACGCCTTCCTCGCCGCGCACCAGGCGCAGCGCGGCAAACTTTTCGTGGCGGACGAGCTTTGCGTGTCGCGCAAGGGGCGGAGCGTGCCGAAGGCGCGTTTCGGGCGCATCGACGGCGGGGCGAAATACCGCGTCTTCCTTTCGTCGCGCCATCACTGCCAGGAGGCGCCCGCGACCTACGTGCTCGAAGGCTTCCTCGGCGAAGTTTTCGCCCAGGGTGCCCTCGGTGCCTGGCTGCGTGAAAACGTCGAGTTCATGGTCGTCCCCTTCGTGGACTACGATGGCGTTGTCGACGGCGACCAGGGCAAGGGGCGCAGACCCCATGACCACAACCGCGACTACAACGACTTTCTCTATCCGGAAACGCGCGCCATCGCCGATTGGGTCGGCTTCCACGCCGGGAACGACATCGCGGTCTTCCTCGACATTCACAGCCCGTGGGTGCGCGGCGAGTGGAATGAGCGCGTGTACATGACGTATGGCCCGAGTGAAACCGGCAACGCCGCGAAAAAGCGCTGGGGCGAAATTCTCGAACGGGTGCAGACCGGTTCGCTCGCCTACAAGGTGGCGGACAACTTCCCCTGGAACTTCGGTTGGAACGCGCCGTCAAATGTCGCCGCGGGGCAGCGGAGCGCCGGTGGCTGGGCCTTCGACATCTTGAAACGCCCGCTTCTCGTCGGCACTTACGAAATCCCCTTCGCGAAAGCCAACGGCAAGGTTGTGACGCCGCAGGCCTGCCGTGAATTCGGCGCCGACTCCGCGCGGGTCTTGCGCGAATTCATCGAAACGGCGTAGACGGTGGCATTTTTTTAAGTCGAATTTGGTATAGTATAGGGAAGTAAAAACTCCAATCGAAAGGAACTGCACGATGAATCTCCTCGTTCGCACAACGCCTGTCCAGGGCTACAACAAGATTTTCGACGTGGGCGAATACGGCATGAAGCTCACGAAGTTTGGCCTTCTCCACCTCGCCAAGGGAACCGAGTTCAAGGATGACACGGGCGAGATGGAAGTTGCGCTTGTCCTTGTCGGCGGCAACTTCGCCGCGAAAGGCGACGGGTGGGCGTTTGAGGTCGCGGACGGTCGCAAGAGCCCGTTCACGGGGAAGCCCCATTGCCTCTATCTCCCGCGCCATACGGCCTACGCGATTTCCGCGACGACGGACGTCGAGCTCGCCTTCAACGCCTCGCCCGCGACGCGCGACACCGCCCGCCCGACGTTGATCAAGCCCGAGGACACCCGCCACATTGCGCTTGGCAAGGACAATTGGACGCGAACCTCCGAAATCATCCTCGACGAGAAGTTCGACTCCGAGCACTTCTATATCGGCGAGGGCATGATCCCCTCCGGCAATTGGTCCGGCTACCCGAGCCACCGGCACGACGTCAACAATCCGCCGACTGAGCTCGACATGGAGGAGACCTACTTCTACCTCTTCGACCCGCCCTGTGGCTTCGGATTCCAAAGCGTGTACCAGCCCGACGGCTCGCTCAACGAAGCCTACCGGGTGCAGAACTACGACACCGTCGCGATTGCCCAGGGCTACCACCCGCTCGTCGGGGCGCCCGGCTACCAGATGTACTACCTCTGGACGATGGCCGGCGCACAGGGGCGGGGGCTCATCTCGTCCATGGATCCCGCGCATGCGTGGGTGAAGAATGGTTAAATGGTTAAATGGTTAAATTGCGCAGAGCGCTTTAAATCGCGCAGGGTGCTTTAAGTTGCACAGAGTGCTTTAAGTTTTCGGGAGCGGGTGATGACGGACGTTGGAAGGGAGCTAAGCGCACGTAGTTTTGACTTTGCCTTGCGCATTGTGAAGTTGGCGCAGGACCTTTCCGGCGGGAAGGGTGAAAATGTGCTGTCGAGACAAGTTCTGCGAAGCGGGACGAGCATCGGGGCAAATTTGCGCGAATCGATTTTCGCCCAATCGACGGCGGATTTTGTCTCGAAGTTGAGCATTGCCTTGAAGGAAGCGTCTGAAACGCAGTATTGGCTTGAACTTCTTCATGCGGCTGGTTATCTTGAAGAGGGGGGAGTTCGTCTCGCTCAAGGACGATGTCGACTGGCTCGTTGGAACGCTCGTAAATGTTGTCAAGACCAACAAGCGCAAACTCAACCGCCAATAACCCTCAATTTAACCATTTAACCATTTAACTTTTTAACTTTTTAACCATTCAACTCCCATGTACTTGCTTGGCATAGACTTTGGCACGGGCGGATGCAAGGTGACGGCCGTCGATTACGAGGGCCGCCTTGTCGGCGACGCCTCCGTTGAATACGCGACCTATCACGAGCATCCCGGCTGGAGCGAGCAGGAGCCTTCCGACTGGTACGCGGCGATGTGCCAGGCGCTCGCCAAACTCGCCGCCAAGGGCGTCCGTCTCTCCGAGGTCGCCGCGCTCGCGCTCGACGGCTCCACGCACAACGCCGTGCTTCTCGGCCGCGACATGCGCCCCCTCCGCCGCACGATCATGTGGACTGACCAGCGCAGCACCGGGGAGTGCGCCTGGCTCCGCCGTGAAAAGGGCGATGAAATTTTCGCGACCTGCTACCAGATGCCTGCTCCGACCTGGACCTTGCCGCAGCTCATGTGGCTCAAGGCGCACGAGCCCGAAGTCCTGGAACAGACGGCGCACGTCCTCTTTGTCAAGGACTACGTCCGCTTCCTCCTGACGGGGCATGTGGCGACGGACTACATCGAGGCGCAAGGCACGTTGATGTGCGACGTTAAATGGTTAAATAGCCCTACGGGCATTAAATGGTTAAATGGCCCTTCGGGCGTTAAAGAGTTAAATGGCCCTACGGGCGTTAAAGAGTTAAATGCGGCTTCGCCGTTGAATTTAAAGGCCTCTGGCCGATTTAACAATTTAACCTCTTATTGGGATTCCGATCTTGTCCAATTGTCAGGCTTGAAGATGTCCGCCATGCCGGAAATCATCAGGCCGACAGACGTTGTCGGCGGAGTGACTGCCGCAGCTTCTGCACAAACGGGGATTCCCGAAGGGACGCCGGTTGTCTGCGGCACCAGCGACAGCGCCGTCGAGGACTATGGCGCGGGCGCCGTCGAGCCGGGCGACCTCATCATCAAGCTCGCCACGGCCGGCAATGTCAACTCAATGACCGCCGCGCCGCATCCGCATCCAAAGACGCTCACCTACGCCCATGTCGTGCCGGGGATGTGGTACAGTGTGAGCGCCACCAACGCCGCGGCGCTTTGCCAGCGCTGGATGCGCGACACTTTTTTTGTTAAATGGTTAAATGGCCCTACGGGCATTAAAGAGTTAAATAGCCCTACGGGCATTAAAGAGTTAAATGCGGCTTCGCCGTTGAATTTAAAGGCCGCAGGCCGATTTAACAATTTAAAGCAATGCGATTTAACTTCTTACGAGGTGATGGATGCCGAAGCCGCGCAGTCGCCCATTGGCGCGGGAGGGGTGATGTTCCACCCGTACCTCCAGGGCGAGCGCTGCCCGTATTGGGATGCTAATCTCCGCGCCTCGTTTACGGGCGTTTCGATTTCGTCGTCGCGCGGCGATTTTTGCCGTGCGCTTCTCGAAGGCGTGGCCTTCTCGTTGCGCGACTGCTACGGCACCCTTGAGGAGATGGGGCTTCCCGTCTCGCGCATTTTCCTGATTGGCGGAGGCGCGAAGTCCGCGCTCTGGAGCGAGATCGTCTGCAACGTCTTTGGCAAGCCCGTCGCAGTGCCCGCGCCTGCCGACGCCTCATTTGGCGCGGCGCTTCTGGCGGGCGTTGGCACGGGCGTCTTCGCAGACGCCAAGGCCGCCGTCGCCCAGTGCCTGCACATCGCGCGGCGCATCGAGCCGGTGGCGGAGTCCGTCCGGGCCTATGACGCGCTCTACGCCCGCTACAAGGCCGTGCACGATGCCCTCGCGCCGGTTTATTCCGAAAGCAAATGACACACGCCGGTTCTGCCTGGGCGGCGCCGGAGCCAACTTCAAGGAGAAATGAGATGAAATTCGCGGTCATGCTTGCCAACCGGGGCTTTTTCCCCGGGGAACTGATAGCCGGGGCTCGGGAAGACCTCCGCAAGGCGCTTGCCGCCTGTGGACACGAGGCGCTTTTCATGGAAGGCGCGGGGACGCGCTACGACGCCGTCGAGACGATGGAGGAGGGGCGCAAGTTCGCCGACTTTCTCGCCGCCCGCAAGGGCCAGTACGATGGCGTCATCCTTTCGCAGCCCAACTTCGGCGATGAAAACGGTGCTTTCGTGGCGCTCCGCGACGCCGGCGTGCCGATCCTCGTCCAGGCCTACCCCGACGAGGCGGGGCTCATGGACTTCGCCCACCGCCGCGACGCGCTTTGCGGCAAGCTTGCCATGTGCAACGTGCTGCGCCAGGCCGGGATCAGGCACTCGCTTACGCGTCGCTTCTGCGTCAAGCCGGACTCCGCCGACTTCGCCGAGGACTTGCGCCTCTTCGCCGCCACCTGCCGGGTGGCGAACGGCATGCGCCGCGTCAACGTCGGCGCAATTGGCGCGCGCACAACGGCTTTCAAGACGGTGCGCTTCGACGAGGTCGCCTTTATGGGCGCCGGCATCAACGTCGAGACCATCGACCTCTCGCTCGTCTTCAAGCTCATGGACGAAGCCGATCCCGCCGCCGTTGCCGCCATGGGGAAACGCCATGCCGACTACGCGGATTTCGGCACGTGGCCGGAGGAGAAGGCCGAAAACCTCGCCCGCCTCGGCGTGGCGCTCGACATTGTCCGCGACCGCTTCGGTCTTGACGCCATGGCCATCCGATGCTGGGACGAGCTCCAGCTCCGCTACGGCATCGCCCCGTGCCTGGCGATGAGCATCCTCAACCAGGACGGCCTACCCGCCTCATGCGAGATGGATGTCGACAATGCGGTCATGATGCGCGCGATCAATCTTGCCTCCGGGGCTCCCGTCGCGGTTTTCGACGTCAACAACAACTTTGGCGACGCCGCAGACCGCTGCATCATGTTCCATTGTTCAGCGATGCCCGCCGGCATGATGGTCGGCAAGCCATCCGTCGGTGAACACGCCATGTTCAGGAAGGCTTACGGCGCCGGTTCCGGCGTCGGCATCCTCAACGCCCCCGTCGCGAAGTCGCCCCTTACCGTTGGCAGCCTCAAGACGGAGAACGGCAAGGTCTGCGCCTTCGTCACGGAAGGCGAAATCACAGACGACAAGATCGAGGAGGCCTTTTTCGGCACGGGCTTCGTCTTCCGCAAGGACGACGGAGATTGCGAGGCCATGCTCCGCTATATGGCGAGGAACGGCTACCGCCACCACGTTTCCTTTGCCGCCGGCAAGTGGGCGGCGGCCATCGCGGAAGCCTTCGGCACCTACCTCGGCTACGCTGTCGACAGAATTTAGACGAGCCCGTCTTTTCGCGGAATAGTTATTGACCCATGCAAGATTTCATGTATTCGATCGTCGGCGTGCTTGCGCTTGTCATCCACGTCATCGTCAATCCGTCGCTGTTCAGGAGAAGCGGCGCGAACGGCAGGAAGTCCGGCGCGTATTCCTTCCTGATGCTCGCCATCTTCGCCTACTATGTCACGGACGCCTTCTGGGGGCTTTTCGCCGGGCTCAACAACATCCCGCTCCTCTTTGTCGACACGACGATCTACTACGTCGCCATGGCCTCGGCCCTGGCCTGCTGGTCAAGCTACATCATCGAATACCTCGAGCTTGATAGTTTCACCAGCAAGGCGGTCAAGTACGTCGCCTGGACCTTCTTCTACGCCGAGATCACGGCGCTGGCGGTCAACTTCTTCTACCCCTGCTTCTTCTGGTTCGACGAAAACGACGCCTACCAGGCGGGCGCCATCCGCCACGCGGCCCTCTGGATCCAGGTGGTGCTGTTCTTCTTCACCGTCCTCGTCACCGGCCAGAAGGCCCTGCACGTCAAGGGAATCGTCCGGTCGCGGCACCTGGCCATCTTCTTCTTCAGCACCGTGATGATGCTGGCCAACTTCTTCCAGGCGCTCTACCCGCTCCTGCCGGTTTACGCGATGGGCTGCCTGATTGGCTGCTGCATCCTCCACGTCTACGTCGTCGAGGACGAGCGCGAGGAGTACCGGAAGATCATCGCCGAGGAAAAGAACAGCGCGGAGGCGGCGAACCGGGCGAAGACGGCCTTCCTCTTCAGCATGTCGCACGACATCCGCACGCCGATGAACGCCATCCTCGGCTACGTGGCCATGGCCAGGAAAAAGTCCGCCGACCCCGTCGTCACCGACTACCTGAAGAAGGTCGACATCGCGGGAAACCAGCTTCTCGCCCTGGTCAACCAGGTCCTTGAAATGTCGCGCATTGAGTCCGGGAGCATCGTCCTCCAGGAGCAGAAGATCAACGTCGAGGAAGGTGCGGAAGTCGTCCGCGCCGTGTATAGGGCGCAGGCAAGGGCCAAGGGAATTTCGCTCGACGTCGAACTCCGCGGCGTGACCCACAAGCACCTGATTGGCGATGCCGACTGCATTTCCCGAATCACAAACAACCTGGTCGGAAACGCAATCAAGTACACCCGCGAAGGCGGTTCCATCTGCTCCTGCGTGGAGGAGGAGCCCTGCGAAAAGCCCGGGTTCGTCATCTCGCGGTTGACGGTGGAGGACACCGGCATTGGAATCAGCGAGGAATACCTCCCGCATATCTTCGAGGAGTTCTCGCGGGAAGATACGTCGACGGTCAGCCATATCCAGGGCTCGGGCCTGGGCATGTCCATCGTCAAAAGGCTCGTGGACTTGATGGGCGGCACGATCGAGGTCACGTCAAAGCTCGGCGCGGGGTCGAAGTTCGTCGTGCGGGTTCCGCTGAAGATCGACACGGAATTTAAGGAGGAGGCCGCGGGCGAAGCCGCGCTGCAGGACGTCTCCCTTAAGGGAATGAAGATCCTCCTGGTCGAGGACAACGAGATGAACCGCGAGATCGCGATGGACATCCTCGGCGACACCGGCGCGGAAATCGACGTGGCGGAAGACGGCGTGGTCGCCGTTGAAAAAGTGGCGAATTCCGCGCCGGGACGGTACGACGTGATTCTGATGGACGTCCAGATGCCGCGCATGGACGGCTACGAGGCCACCCGGCGGATTCGCGCCCTGGCGGACAAGGAGCGGGCCTCGGTCAAAATCTTCGCAATGACCGCGAACGCCTTTGCCGAAGACAAGCAGAACGCGCTGGACGCCGGAATGGACGGCCATTTGGCAAAGCCAATCGACGTCCCGAAGTTGCTGGCCACCCTGTCGGGCTTGAAGAAGTAATCGGCGGACTCGCGCTCTACGCCCGCTGCAAGGCCGTGCACGACGCCCTCGCACTGGTCTGTTCCGTCTTTTAGAGGCTTAACAGGAACTCAGTCACAGGCACAGCCGTGACATTCTCGGTGAGTTTCATTGCGCGTTCGCCCCGGTAAAGCAAGGTCAGTTCCGCTTCTGGGTAATCCTGATGAAAAGCCTCAAGGCCGGAGGCATCCGAGCGGTCGGCGCGTGTGGCGTTTTTGACCTCGATTGCGCGGAAGACATTTTCCCCGTAGATGACGAAATCGACTTCCACGCCGCTTTTCGTTCGCCAGAAATAAAGTTGATTGGGTTCGCTCAGGTAATCATTCCACGCCCTGATTTGCTGATAGACCAGACCTTCAAGGCAGGCGCCCTCGATTTCCGTTGCCCGGTCAAGGGGGCCATGCGGGCGCAGGGCGCGGAAAACACCGGCGTCGAAGAAGTAGATTTTGTCATGGCCGATGAGCTGGCGTTTGGCCCGTTTGGAGAAAACGGGAAGGCGTGAGACAATCAGCATTTCCTCGAGGATTTCAAAGTAGGTGTCGACCGTTGATCGTTTGACTCCCGCTTCACGTGCGATTTCACTGGCTGACAGGACGCTCCCGTGCGAGAAACTGGCAATTTCCAGAAAGCGGAAAAATGAATCGACTTTTCGGATGACGCCTTCCGTGATGAGTTCTTCCTCAATGTAAAGGTCAAGATAGGTCTTCAGGATGTTCTCGCTTGAACCACTTTTCGGGAAACGCACCAAGGGGAGCATGCCATATCGAAGTGCGTCTTCAAGGCAAAATGCCTCGCCGAGTTCCCTCGCGAGGAACGGGTGGCACATCCGCTTCGCCGCCCGACCGCCCAGAAGATCTGCATTCGCATTTCGCTTCAACTTGCGCGCGCTTGAACCCGTCATGATGAATCTGTACCCGTTTTCATTGTCCATCAGCTGATGGACGACATCCAGAACTTCCGGCGCTCTTTGGATTTCATCGATGACGACAGTCCGCTTATTCGGTTTTGCATGAATGTAGTTTTTCAAGCGTTCCGGATAGGCGCGGAGTTCCCGTCGTGTCGCGGGATCAAGCAGGGAGATGATATGGGCTTTGGGGAAGTGTTCCTCAAGCCAGGTGCTCTTTCCCGTTCCTCGGGGACCAAAGAGAAAGTAGCTTCCATCAATGTCGGGTAAGACTCTTTTTAAGCGTTTCATAGGTTTGGGGTTGCAGACAATATACTCGTTTTCGGCTAAAGTGTCAACTTTTTTCCATCGCTAATGTAAAAAGCGCAGCATTTTTTCCATTAGCAATGTAAAAAATGCGGTCATAGGCGTTTGGAATGGACGGCCATGTCGCCGCACTCAGTTTGTTGCACTACTTCGAAGTTCATCAATTCATCGCCGGAGCAATAGCGGAAAATGAGGGTTGGCGTGACAGTTTGTCTATGGACTTCGTCCGCAGATGGCGGAGTCGCGTCTGTCGACTGTCCTTTTTTTCAAAAAAGCCGCCGGACTTCCGTGGAAGTCCGGCGGCCTTTTGCATGGCGCCTGCGGGAATTACGGGAATTCAAGTTCTTCGACTTTGAATCCCATGCCTTTTGCCATGTCGATCAGCGCGTCCCTTTGTTCGACCGGCAAATTCGGATTGCGCGAAAGGAGCCAGAGGCTCGAACGGTCGTTGCCCGTCACGAGCGAAAGGTCGTAGCCGGGTGAAAGCCACAGGATCTTGTAGTCGCCGTAGAAAGGGCGGAAGAACGAGATCCTGAAGTGTCCGACATCGGAGTCGCCGGCGAAATGGCCGACGGCCTTTGCGACTTTCTCCTTGCCGTTCTTCGTCCCGCGGTTGACGATGCGCAGCGAATCCTTCTCCAGCGAGTAGGTCGCCGTCACGTCCTTGAGGTCGCGTTCGAACCACTGCGGCAGTCGCGCGACCTCGTGCCACGTCCCCATGTATTTGGCGGCGTCGAAGTTCTGCACGGCGGGCAAGTCACGTGAACTTTGCACCGTGGTGCATCCCGCTGCGGCGCACAATGTCGCCAGTCCCAGATATTGCATCAGTTTGTTCATCGCATACCTCCTTTTTTGTTGTTTCGTCGAACGGGCCCCTCCCGTTTGACGCCATCAATTATGGACTATTTCATTGGGAAATTTCGTTGGATTTGCAACATCTCGAAAATTCTTGAAGGAGAGGGGGCAGGCCCCTTTGCATCGAAGTCGCAAAACGTCTCCGTGAGTTGGAAAATGGATATGGGTTGCCACTTTCGGCAGTGCAAAAAGGCAATCGGCTACCGGAGCTTGGTCGGCAACATGGAAATTCACGGAGACTGTGATCCAGGACCGCCAAAATGTGCTGCAAAAGTTTTACTTAACTTTCATTAAGTTAACCGTCGTTAAGTTAACCGAGGTTTGTTTAGTGGCAGTGGTGGCCGCAGTGGCTGCAGCTGCCGCCGCAGGAATGGCCTTCGTCGTGCCGGCACGTGGCGGACGCCGTTGCCGCGAGTTTGCCGTCGATGAATTGCGCGACGGCGTCGTCGGCCTTGCCTTCGACTCCCGCGAGGACCTTGATGCGGGCCGCCGCGAGCATGCCGAGCGCCCCGGGGCCGATGCCGCCGCAGATGACGGTGTCGACCTCGTTCTGGATGAGCCAGATGGCGAGAAGTTCGTGGCCTTCGCTGGCGGCGTCCGCGACTTCGCTGTCCGTGACCTTGCCGTCCGCGACGGTGTAGAGCTTGAAGAGTTCCGTCTTGCCGAAGTGTTGGAAGATTTCGCCGTCGGGCGAGTAGGGGATGGCGATTTTGCTGGTCATTTGAAGTCTCCGTTGAGCATGGGCCGGGCCTGGGGGAAGTCTTCGGCGAGGGTCTCCGTGAAGAAGGCGGGGTGGGCGAGGTTCCAGTCGTCCGTGAAGGCCCGTGGGAAGCGCTTGACGAGCGACAAGGTGTAGCGCGCGGCCAGGCGGGCGTCGAGGACCTTGCACAAGGCGTCGCCAAACCGGAACTCGGAGAGTGCCCCGAGGGCTCGGAAATGCGGTTCGAGGAGGTGGTAGAACTTGGAGTGGTCGCCGATGTGGCGGCGGGAGGGGACGGCATGCCGTGCGCCGTCGTAGCCGATGGAGACGAGTTGTTCCTTCGCGATGGAGAGGACTTCCTCCGCGCCGCCCCATTCCTCGACGCCGTGGAGGAAGGTGTTGCAGCCGATCCCGGTGCCGAGAAACATGATCTTCGCGTTGGCGAGGAGAAGGCGGCGCCAGGGCGAGAAGGGGCCGGCGGGCGAGTCAAAGCGTTCGTGACCCTCGGTGAAGGCGTCCGCATTTCTCCCGTAGGCGGCGAGCGAATGCGTGGGGTGGAGCGAGCGCACGACGCCCTCGCGTTTCCTGAAGAGTTCCGGTAGCAGCCCCACGACGCTCTTGGTTTCGCGGACGTCGTAGATGGGCTGGGCGGCGTTGACGTTGCTCCACGTGAGGGTGGGCATGGCGAAGAGCCCGTCGTCGCGGAAGTAGTCCATGAAGACGTCGAGGACGGTGTCGGCGCGTCCTTCGACCTCCCCGATGGACTTCATCGAGGAGTGGACGAGCAGGGTGTCGCCGCGCTTGATGCCTGACTTCGCCAGGTCGTCGGCGAGGGATTCGTAGGTGTGCATGGCCGGAATTAGTACTGGATGATGCTGCCGCCAATGTATTCGCGGAGGATGGAGTAGCCCGGAATGCCCTCTTCGTCGCCGACTTTGAAATGGGTGAGCGAGCCGAGAAGCCGCCGCGCCTCGATGTAGGCGGGCGACGCCGGGGAAATGGCCGAAAGCAGGGGCTCCGCGTAATGGCGGAGGACGCCGGGTTCGTAGGCGAGCGTCGTGTCGAAGGTCTCCGCCGCGTTGCCGGTGAAGGGGCGTATCCACTTTTCCTCGCCGTCGCAGACCGACTGCCACAGGCCGATGGTTTCCTCCGCGCCCCGCGAACGGTACTTGCTGTCGCGGATGATGCGGCGGATGAGGCGGCCGTCCGCCGGCTTTGAAAGCGGAATCTCGTCGTAGAGATTCGTCGCGGTGTCGGCGAAAATGAGGTGCTTTTGCGCGGCGGGAATGCTCGGTGTCAGTTCGGGGTTGAGGCTGTGGAGTCCCTCGATGACGATGACGGAGCCGTCGGGCAGGCGCTCTTCGTGGCCTTCCTTCGCGGGGGCGTGCGTGTGGAAGTCGAAGCGCGGCAGAACGGCGGGCCTGCCGGCGATGAGATCCCGGAGGTTGGCGCCGAGCTGGTCGAGGTCGATGGCCTTGATGTGCTCGTAGTCGAGGTTGCCGTTTTTATCGCGCGGGTTGAGGGCGTCGCCGACGAAGTAGTCGTCGGTCGAGATCACCAGCGTGCCGATGCCGTTGTTGTTGAGGTGGTGGGTGAGACGCTTCGCGAAGGTTGTCTTCCCGGCCGACGACGGCCCGCCGATGAGGACGAGCCGCGCGGTGGCGGCGTTTTCCCCGATGCCCCGGGCCATCGCCTCGATTTCCTCGCCGTGGAAACGCTCGGCAAGCATCTTGATCGAGCGTGTTTCGTGGGCGGAAAGTTTGGCGAGTTCCTCTTCGGGGAGGTGCGTCACGGATGGCGCAAAGGAGATTTTCACGCCTTTCAGCGCGCGCCGGAAGAGAAACTTGGCGCGGCCGACGTGGAAGTCGGAGGTGACGATCGTGATGGCGTCGACCCCGGCGGTCTCGAGGATCGGTTTGGCGAGGGCGGCGTCCTCGACCGTGTTGCGGCTTTCCGCGTGGGGGAGGAACCGCGACGCCGCGACGCCATGCTCGACGAGGTACTTGCGCGAGTAGAAGGCGTGGGGCTTGTCGGTGGTGTTGAAGTGGTCGCCCCAGCCGCCGGTCGGGAGGACGAGCGCCCCGGGTTGCCGCGCGCATTCCTCGATGGCGCGGTTGGCGCGTTCGAGCGCGATTTGCGAAAGACCGCCGTTCTCGTCGTTGGGTGCGCCGAGAAGCACGATAGCCGTTTTCCCCATTGCCTTCTCCTCCTTTTGGGCTTGCCGCCGGTTACTTCGCGAACTGCGGGAGGTAGTCCTTGTTGGCCTCGAACATTTCATCGACCATCGCGCGGATCTCGCGGAGCGAGCAGACCGCCGCGGTGAGCGGATCGTAGCAGATCGCCTGGTAGATCATCTCGCGGTCGCCGCGGAAGCTGCCCTCGACGGCCATTTCCTCGATCTGCGCGCTGGTGCCGCTGAGGAGCGCCAGCTGCGGCGGGAGCCGGCCGACGTGGATCGGTTCGAGACCGCGGCGGCTGGCGAGGACGGGCACCTCGACGCAGCATCCTTCGGGAAGGTTGTCCACGAGCCCGAAGTTGCGCACGTTGCCATTGAACTTGAACATCTCGCCGTCGCCGAAGACGGCGTTGAAGATCGAGGCGGCGTACTCCTGGCCGCGCTTCAGGTCGAGGGGCTGCTTGAACCAGTCCTCGATGTCCTTCTTCCACGAGGTTTCGCGCTTGCGGTATTCGTTGAGAATGTAGGCGTATTTGCCGGGGTTCCAGCCCGTACCGGGCAGGCAGTACTTCTTGATCAGGTCCTTGCGCTTGTGGAACCAGGGGTTGTACTCGCTGTTGTGCCCCGACGACTCCGTGACGTAATAGCCGAGGGCGAGGAACATTTCGTTGCGGACGATCTCCCGCTTGTAGATTTCCTCGTTTTCGGTGATCGCCTTGCGGATCAGCGGGTAGGCGTCCTTGCCCTTCCACTTGAACTCTGTGTAGAAAGCCTGGTGGTTGATGCCCGCGCACGTGTAGGTGATCTCGTCCTCGGGGGCGCCGATCCAGCCGGCGAGCATGGCGGCCGTGCCCTGTACGCTGTGGCAGAGGCCGCTGGCCAGGATTTGCGGGTAGGCGCTTTGCACGGCGCGGCAGAGCATCGCCATCGGGTTGGTGTAGTTGAGGTAGACGGCGCCGGGGCAGTACCTGTCGATATCGCGCGCGATGTCGAGGATGGGGTTGACCGTGCGGAGGAAGCGGAAGATGCCGCTCGGGCCGCGCGTGTCGCCGACGTTGGTGTCGACGCCGTATTTCTTCGGGATGAGAATGTCGTGCTGCCAGATGTCGCAGTTGCCGTGGAGGATCGTGGTCACGACGCCGTCGGCGCCCTTGAGGGCCTTGCGGCGGTCCGTTGTCGCGAAGATTTTGGCGGGGTACTTGCCTTCCTCGACGATGCGTCTGCAGGCGCGGTAGATGAAGTCGAGGCGCTCGGGGTCGATGTCCATCAGCGCGATTGTCGCGTCGGCAAACGCGGGGAAGGTGAGCAGGTCGCTGACGAGCTTGCGGGTGAAGCCGAAACTGCCGGCTCCGATGAATGCGATTTTGCGTGACATGGTTGCCTTTGGGTTGGAGTTGTCGAAGACAATGCAAGTATAGCAAAATCCAGATGTTTTTTGTGGCGCATTTCGTAAAACCCCGTATACTTATTGGGTGATGAAAATCAATTTCAATTTTTCGCAGCCGAACTGGGATGGGCTTGTCGCCGCCGTGCGCATGGGCGACAGGCGCGCCTTCGAGCGGCATTTCGGCGCCTGTCTCCCGATGGGCGGATTCCAGTCGCTTTGGTTCGGGGCGAAGTCCGGCAAGGCCTACCTCCTCCAGCGCATCGCCGACGAAATCGCGCCTGCGGGCCGCGGGTTCCCTCCCGACTTGAAGTACGAATACCGCCGCATGCTGGCCCCGTACAAGCTCTACCGCGAATTTGTCTCGGGGCGCGATGTCGCGGAAGCCCTTGCGCAGGTTGCGGAGGCTTTCATCCAGGGCGTCACGCCCGCCGATTTCGACGCGGTGCTTATGGCGGGCGCCATCTGCGTCTTTGCCGGCGACGCCGAAAGGCTGGCGACTTTGTCCGATTTGCGCGGGGTGCGCGCCGGCATCGGCGCCTCCGACTTCAGGACCTACACCGATGTCTTCGCCGCCTACCGGCTGCTTCTTGAGCGGGGCCCGTCGCAAGGCGTGCTGTCCCGGCTCGATCTGCTGGGCGATTCCTTTGGCGGCGCCGCCAGCTTCCTGCCGCAGATGCGCGGGAAGTTCCCGCTGACGCATCTCCGCCTTCCCTGTTTCGAGCTTTACGCCGCCGTGTGCGCGGCGCTTTACAAGGACGCTCCGCTTCGGTGCCTTTCAGTCGGCGTGACGGTGGATTCGCTTCTCCATGCGCTTGACGATGTTCGCGGCACGGTCGATTGCGCCTTGCTGGCGGATGTTTCCCGTATCCTTGCGGCGGTGGGCGAGGACGGCGGATCCTTCGGCTCGGAGGCCGTCCCCCCCGGTGCTTTCACGCCGCCTCCCCTGGCGTCGTTCAACCGCCTGCTGATGGCGCATGTCGCCGGGGGCGAAGGGGTGCTCGGGGGCGACGCCCGGCCGCATGTCGAGGCGGCGCGCGCCCTGGTTGACGCCGGGCAGCTTGTGCTTGGCGCCACGGCGGCGGGGTTCGCCATGGGCTGGCCGTCGGTTTCCGAGAGTGCCGGCGCCGTGGTTGCCGCGGCGGCGCATTGGGGCGTGAAGCCGCTTTTCAAGATGGATCCCCGTCTCCCGGCATGGCAGCTCGCGCTCGACGAGCTTGGGAAGTTCATCGACGGCGCGGATGCCGCCCCCGCGGCGGTGCGCGACCCGTTCTTCTGGCTTCTTACCCTTTCAAGGGTTGGGGGGCCCGAGACCTTCAAGGTCGTCGATCTCGGCATTTGGCGCCGGCGCGTCCTGAAGAGCGGCAAGCTCGGCAAGGGCAAGGTCCACTCCGTCGGCGAGGCGGAGCGCATGGTCGGCGAACTCGAGACGCTGCCGCAGGACGACGCGGTCTTCGCGGCGCTTTGGCAGCTTAGCGGCGAATTTGGCTTTCCGCGTGGCTTCCGGTCCGTCGGGAATCCCGGGAAATTCGCCTGCCTTTTGCGCAGTCTCGTCGGGCATCCGCGTGTCGCCGCGATGGTCGATGGCGAAGATTTCGAGGCGACGCCGATCGAACTTTCGGCCTACGCGCCGAAGATCGAGACTTCGCGGACGCCCGAAGGCGAACTTGTGCTGGAGCTTCCGCGCGAATTGCGCGAACTCGGCTCCGAAGCCGGTTCGGGACGCGCCTTGCTGCGCCTGGGCCCCGGCAAATACGGGGCGCTTCTCTGCGGCGCCGAACTGCAACGTGCCGCCGAGATCATCTTGAAGCGCGGCTCGGGCGGGAAGGTGGTGATTCCCGGGGCGGCGGCCGAAGACGCCGCCAACCGCATCGCGCAGGCGGCCAAGACCATCCCGATGCATGGCGTCATCACGGAAGACGGCGACCTCTCGAAACTCCCGCGCGTCGCGGCGAGCCCCCTGCCGCACCTGCGCCTTTCACTTGAGGACGACGACGCGCTGGAAATCGCCCTTCGCGTCGTCGTGGACGAAGGCACGGGCAAGGTCGTTTACGCGCCGGGCTTCGGTCCCGGCGAAGTCGTCGCGCGCCAGGCGGGCGAGGCCGTTGCCGTTGTCCGCGACAAGTCCGCCGAGGAAGCCGCGGCGAAGCCCGTCCGCGACCTGCTGGCGGAATGCCCCGGCGTGAAGGCCATGGGCGTCGACGACTGGCGGGCCGAGGGCCTGGCGGAGATTCTCGGCGCCCTCGACGGCCTCCGTTCGCTGGGCGATGCCGTGGCCCTCGACTGGCTCGACCCCGACCGCGTCCTCAAGGTGGCGTCCGTGAGCGGCGCCGCGCTCGATGCCAGGCCCAAGGGCGCGGGCCATTGGTTCGGCGTCTCCGGCAACTTCGACCTCGACAACGGCAAAGTGCTCTCCTTCGAGGAAATGCTGAAGTCCATGCCCGCCAAGGTCGGCGGCTACGTCCGGCTTTCGGACGGCGAATACGTGCGGGTTTCGCGGAAGTTGCGCGAGAGGCTCGAAATGCTCGGCGCCGCAGGCGACATGCGCGACGGCGAGCTCGACGTGCCCGTCGCGGCCTTGCCCGCGATTGACGGCGCCTTTGGCGGCGCGGCGGAAAATGACGGTGCCGCCGCTTTTGCCCTGCCCGAGGCGATGGAGCGCCGCGCCACGCAAATCCGCGACGAGCTGGCGCGTGACGTCGCCGTGCCGGAGGGGCTTGCCGCCGAGTTGCGCCCCTACCAGCGCGAGGGCTTCGTTTGGCTCGACCATCTTGCCGGGTGCGGCATCGGCGCATGCCTGGCGGACGACATGGGCCTTGGGAAGACGCTCGAAATCATCGCCGTGCTGCTGGCCCGCGCCGCCGATGGCGCCTCCCTGGTTGTCGCCCCGACCTCGGTCTGCGGAAACTGGGAGTCCGAGATTCGGCGTTTCGCGCCGGGGCTTGTCCCGAAGCCGGTCGGTGCGCGCGAATCCGCCGCCGAAGTCGTGAAGACCGCGGGACGTGGCGACGTCGTCATCGCCAGCTACGGCCTTGCCGTCACCAAGGGCGACATCCTCGCCTCGCGCCATTGGAACGGCGTCGTCCTCGACGAGGCCCAGGCCATCAAGAACGCCGCCACGAAACGCGCCAAGGGCGTCAAGAAACTCGCCGCCCAGTTCCGCGTGGCCGCGACGGGCACGCCGGTCGAGAACCGCCTCAGCGAATTCTGGAGCCTCTTCGACTTCCTCAACCCCGGGATGCTGCTCTCGCAGGAGAAGTTCGTCGCCCGCTACACGCAGGACGGCATGGCGACCGCCGGGCTCAAGAAACTCGTCTCGCCGTTGGTTTTGCGCCGCCTGAAAAAAGACGTCCTCAAGGATTTGCCCCCCAAGACCGAGGTGAACCTCTTCGTCGAGCTGGAGTCGACCGAGCGCGCCGCCTACGAGGCCTGCCGCCGCCAGGCGCTTGAAGCGGTTGAGCAGGCGAAGGAGGCCGGCAAGGCCGCCTCGGCGGGAATGCTCGTCCTCCGTGAACTCACGCGGCTCCGGCGCTTCTGCTGCCACCCGTCGCTTGTCCTCCCCGAACTTGTCGCCTCCGCGAAACTCGACGCGCTCGCCGATCTCCTGGCCGACCTCCGCGAGGGCGATCACCGCGCACTTGTCTTCAGCCAGTACACCGACTATCTCGCCATCGTCGGCAACATGGTCGGCAAAAACGGCTGGTCCTACCAGTATCTCGACGGCTCCACGCCGAGGGACGAGCGGCTTGAACGGGTGGAGCGCTTCCAGAAGGGCGAAGGCGACTTCTTCCTCATCAGCCTCAAGGCGGGCGGCTTCGGCCTCAACCTTACCGCCGCCAACTACGTGATTCTCCTCGACCCCTGGTGGAACCCCGCCGTGGAGAACCAGGCGGCGGACCGCGTCCACCGCATCGGGCAGACGGAGCCGGTGACGGTTTACCGACTCGTCGCGAAGGACACCATCGAGGAACGCGTCGTCGCCCTCCACGCCGACAAGCTCAAGATCGCGGACGACCTTCTGGAAGGCGCCGGCAGCGCCGCGCTCACGCTGAACGAGATGATGGGGCTGTTCAGCTGAGAGTTGGCAGAGGGGCGCGCTCCCGCGTGACCGCCGCGCTGGGAGTGCGGCGGGGAGTGGTGCGGGGGCCATGTGTTTCCCCCGGCCGCGTCTGTTGCAATTTCCCGTTGCATTTTCCCGTTGCTTTTTTGTTGCTTTTATCATGTGTTTTTGATAGGATTCAATCATCATGATTAAAGACTCTAGTCAAATTTTCAGCCGTCTTGCTGCCATGGGCTGCAACATCGAGGAGACGCTGGAAGACACTTACATGGGCAACGAGGCGCTTTACCTGAAGCAACTTGTGCGCCTGGCCGGCTCCGATACGCCGCAGAAGATGCTCGCGGCTGTCCGGGGCGGCGATGTCGCGGAGTGTTTCGAGGCGGCGCACGAGCTGAAGGGACTCTACGCGACGATGGGGCTTGAGCCCTTGTATCGCTCGTGTTGCGTTATCGTCGAGGCGACGCGCGGCGAGCAGGGCCGTCTCGACGGCGTGCTTGAAAAAGCCGAGGCGCTCGCGGCCAGCCACGAGGCGGTGCTGGGGGAGATCAGGGGATTCGGTGCGCCCGCCTGACGGGCGGGGAGGGAAAGGTTTGGCTATGCAGGATTTTGAAAAGGCGGAAGGCTCCAAGGAACAGAAGATCGCGTCGAAAGGGTCGTCGAGCGACCAGATTCTTTCGGCTATCACGAGGATGCTTTATTCCTACAACTTGACCGTCGATCTCGAAACGGGCAAGTACACGATGATCGAAGGCACGGGCCTGACGAATATGCGCGAACTCTTCCGCCGGACGGACGACTTGCGCCGGGCGAACGAAAGCGTTTTCAGAACCATCGAACCGAAGTTCGTGCCCAAGTTGCGCGAACTGGTGGGCCTCGACTACCTGCGCAACCGCACTGAGTCGGGATACGTCGGCACCTACGAGTACATGGAGCGCAACACCGACAACAACGCCGTCGACCACTGGGCCGAAGTGAATGTCTTCATCGGTCACGACGAAGACGGGGGGGTCGTGGCGAACATCCTCGGTCGTGACATCACGGAGTTCCACCACCGGCAGGAGGCGCGCGACAAGGAGCAGAAAGCCGCCGCGGCGAAGGATCAGCTGCTGTCGGAAATCACCCAGAAACTCTACGGCTTCAACGTCACCGTCGACTTGCAGACGGGTCACTACTCGCTCATCGAGGGCACTGGCACTCCGGATTCGGTGAAGGCGTTCTCCGAGGGCGAGTTCTATCCCGACGTCATCGAGAAGTTGCTTGGCCACGTCGCCGGCTCGCACGAGAACGAGGTGCGCCGTCTCTTCGGGTTCGACTATCTCGTCAACCGCAAGAACGAGGAAGGCTATGGCGGCTACATCGAGTACCCGATGGACTTCGGCGGCCGCCACCGCTGGCACGAGGCGAACCTCTTTTTCGGAACAAGCGCCACAGGGGAGCGCGTGGCGAACATCCTCGGCCGCGACGTGACCGAGGCCCACGAGCGCCAGGAAATCCGCGAACGGGAACTCAAGGCTGTCGCGACGAAGGACATGATCCTCTCCGACATCACGCAGCACCTCTACGCCTACAACCAGACGGTCGACCTCGACAGCGGAAAGTACACGCTGATCACGGGAACGGGCATGGAGGAGGTGCGCGAGATCCTCTCACGGACGGACGACTTCAAGACGAGCTTCAATGAATGCCGCAAGATCGTCGAGCCCGACCACTTGAAGGAGGTGGACGAACTGATTTCCCTGGAGGCCCTGCGCGCGCCGGGCGTGCCGGACGGCTTCGTGAACCGAATCGAGTATCCGGCGACGATCAACGGCAGCCGGCACTGGCACGAGGTCAATGTCTTCCGCGGCACCGGCGCATCGGGGCGGCCCGTCGCGAACGTTCTGGGCCGTGACGTGACCGAGGCCCACGAGCAAAGCGACACCGCCGCCCAGCTGGCGATCGCCCGCGCCGCAAACAAGGCCAAGAGCGAGTTCCTTTCGAACATGTCGCACGACATCCGCACGCCGATGAACGCCATTCTCGGCATGACGACGATTGCGCAGACCTATATTTCGCAACGCACCGACGACGCAGTCTGCATCAAGCAGATTTCGGACTGCCTCGACAAGGTCCTCGTCGGCTCGCGCCACCTGCTCTCGCTCATCAACGACGTGCTCGACATGTCGCGCATGGAGTACGGGCGCCTCTCGATCAACGAGGCCCCGATCAAACTCGACGAAATCGTCAAGGGCGTCCTCTCGCTCATCCGCTCGCAGGGCGAGGACAAGGGCATTCTGGTGGAGTATTTCGAGGAGAAAATCATCCACCGCTCGCTGAAGGTCGACGCCATGCGCATCAACCAGATCTTCATCAACATCCTCGGCAACTCGGTCAAGTTCACGCCGAAGGGCGGCAAGATCACGTGGCGCATCAGCGAACAGCCGGGCGATCAGCCCGACGTCTCGGTTTTCCGTTTCGAATGCCGCGACACGGGCCGCGGTATGAGCGCGGAGTTCCTGCCCAAGCTCTTCGACCCGTTCGCGCAGGAGGGGCGCCAGTTCTCCGACACCTATGTCGGCACCGGTCTCGGCATGGCGATTACCAAGCAGATCGTCGAGCTGATGCACGGGTCGATCGTGGTCTCGAGCCGGCTGGGCGAAGGCACCACGTTTGTCGTCGAACTGCCGCTCAAGCACGCCGAAAAAATGACGGGCGACAAGGACGAGGCCAAAGCCTTGCCCAAGCCGGCGAGCACCAACATTGTCTCCGGCCGCTCCTTCCTCGTGGCCGAGGACGTTCCCTCCAACGCCGAGGTCATCACCCAGATGGTCGAGCTTTGCGGCGGGAAAATCGAGATCGCCGCCAACGGCCGCCTGGTCGTCGAGCGCTTCCGCCGTGCCAAGAAGGGCGAGTTCGACGCCATTTTCATGGACATCCGCATGCCCGAGATGAATGGCTACGAGGCCACCTCGGCAATCCGCGCGCTCGACCGCGACGACGCGAAGACCATCCCGATCATCGCCATGAGTGCGGATGCCTTCGCCGAGGACATCGCCAGGGCCAAGCAGAGCGGCATGAACGACCATGTGTCGAAGCCCATCCGCTTCAAGCAACTTTCCGCCACGCTTCAGAAAGTACTTCCCGAAAGGAAATGACGAGATGATTACCGACTTGAACGGCCGCAGCGCCGCGATAGCCTGTGCGAGCGACGAGGACTCCGAGCGCCTGGCCGGGGCCCTTGCCGAACTCGGCGTCGAGACCGATATCTACGCTGCGGACGCCTCTGGCGCCGTGTTGGCCATCGCGAGCGGCCGCCGCTACGACTTCGTGCTGGTGCACTGCACGGCCAAGACGCTGTCAGACCGCGTCATGTGCGAGACCTACCGTCTCGCCGGCGACATCGCCGCACGACACTTGGTCGCCATCACTTCCGACTGGTCGCATGTCGAGTCGCTTGCGCCGGGGCTTGGGTTCTGCGCCTATCTGCGCCCGAGCGCCGACCGCGACGAGGTGCGCCGCGTGATGGGGAAAATCCTCGCCGACGAAAAACGCGCTCTGGCAAAGACCGAGCACCCCGACCTTATGGGCAAGCACTTCCTCGTGGTGGACAACAACGTTTCCAACGTCGAGATCCTCAAAAACGCCATCGAGTGCTTTGGCGGCACCGTTGACGTGTCCAGCAGCGGGGAAGAGGCCATATCGAAGATGCTCAACGCGCCGGCATCGGGCGACGCCGCCTATTCGATGGTGCTGATGGACATCTACATGCCGCCGGGCATCGACGGCCTCGAAGCCACGCAGCGCTTCCGCAATTCGGCCCATCCGCTGGCGAAGACGCTGCCGATCGTCATCGTCTCGGGCGATGCCGACCCGTTGATCACCGTTCGCGAGCGCGAGGTCGGTGCCAGCGCCTTTCACCTGAAGCCGCTCACGCGCTCGGCCCTCGTCGAGATTCTCCGCCGCTTCCTCGATTTGCCGCCCCAGGCCGAAACCAACGTCGAGCTCACCAGGATCCGCCGCATTTCCGAGTTGAAGGAGGACAACCGCAAGCTTACGTCGTTCCTCAACACCCAGAAGGCCGCCAGCGCGTTCTTCAACCACATGTTCGACGCGCTTCCCCAGCCGGTCTTCCTCAAGGATGCGGCAAACTCCCAGTACCTGCGGTGCAACCCCGCGTTCGTCGAAGCCAACGGCCATACAAGCGAGCAGATTATCGGAATGTTCGACCGCGATATCTTCCCGGCCGAATTTGCCGAGGCGTTCGTCGCGCATGACAAGGCCACCCTCGCCGCACCTGACGGGCGGTGCTTTTTCCCGACCCACGGCTGCGGTGCCGATGGCTGCGAACACCGCCTCTGGGACAAGTGGCAGGTCGTTATCGACGGCCAGGATGGGCGGCGCTACATTCTGGGCGCACTCAGTGAGGTCACGAAGCGCGTCGAGGACGCGAATCGCATCCTCCAGCAGGAGCGCCAGATCAACGAGGCCGTCAAGAAGGAGCGCGACGTGGCCGTCGCCGCCGAAAAGGCGAAGAGTTTCTTCTTCTCCGCGATCAGCCACGACATCCGAACGCCGCTCAACTCGGTGATAGGTTTCGTCGACATGCTCGAGCGCGAGGACGACCCCGCGCTGCGCCAGGAGTACATCCGAAACATCAAGTCCAGCGGCCGCGACCTCATGCGCCTCGTCGACGACATGATCGACCTCGTCAAGTACGACAATGGTGGCGCGGCTGTCTTGGCCGAGCCTTTCCAGGTCGGCGATCTCGCCCGGGAGTGCAGGGACGCGCTGAAGGGCGCCGTCGAGGCGAAGGGCCTTGAGTTCACGCTCGACCTCCCCGACGACATGCCCTTGCTGGTCGTCGATCGCCGCCATTTCCGCCAGATCCTGATGAATCTCGTCGACAACGCCGTCAAGTTCACCGAAAAGGGTTCTGTGAAGGTGTCGCTGTCGTATGTGTCGGAGGTACTCACACTGCGTGTGAAGGACACGGGCTGCGGCATCGCGCGAGACGACCTGGAGCGCATCCTGAAGCCCTACGTGAAGGTTGAAAACCGGACGCAGACGGGCGGCACGGGCATCGGATTGGCAATCGTCAACCTTCTTGTCGAACGCATGGGTGGCAAACTCTCGGTGCAGAGCCTCGTCGGGGTGGGGTCTGAATTCTCGGTCGTCGTGCCTGACGTGAAGGTCGGGAAGATAAAGGCCGCCGACACCGGACTGAAGGCGTCAAAGCTCCTGCCTTTCGACGGCAAGCGCCTGCTGTTGGTGGACGACGTGAAGCTCAACCTGATGGTGCTGTCGTCGTATTGCCGCAAGCTTGGCGCGGCGAAATGCCTGATGGCTTCCTGCGGGGAGGAGGCGCTGCAGGTGCTGGCGAAGGAACCGGTCGACATGGTACTGACCGACATCCTGATGCCGGGCATGGGCGGCGTGGGCCTCGTGAAGGAAATCCGCGCCAACAAGGATTATGAAAAAATGCCCGTCCATGCCGTGACGGCTGATGTCGAGTTCGCCAAGAATGGCGACACGCGGAACTTCGACGGCGTGATCATGAAGCCGCTTACGCTCGACAGCCTCAGCCGCCACTTTGCGAAATACACCCCTTGATTTGAGGCCTGAAGGCGACTTCCTTCTTGTCAGCCTCAAGGCGGGCGGCTTCGGTCTCAACCTTGCCGCCGCGTCCTTCTGGGAAACGACGCATTGCAATATCCCGCCCGCGTCAGGGGAGGTTGTAGGTTGAAGGTTGTAGGTTGAAGGTTGGAGGTTGAAGGTTGAAGGTTGGAGGTGCGAGTGGGGAGTAGGCATCGGTACCGCCGCGCAAAACATCGGTGCTTCTCGTCTCATGTCTCTCGTCTCATGTCTCACGCCCTCGCTCATCACATGAGGACACGAGACAAGAGACACGAGACGCAAAAGGTTCGCGCCCGGTGCCCCGCAAGAGCCAGTAGGCATCGGTACCGCCGCGCAAAACATCGGTGCTTCTCGTCTCTTGTCTCATGTCTCACGCCCTCGCTCATCACATGAGGACACGAGACAAGAGACACGAGACGCGAAAGGTTCGCGCCCGGTGCCCCGCAAGAGCCGGTAGGCATCGGTACCGCCGCGCAAAACATCGGTGCTTCTCGTTTCTTGTCTCATGTCTCACGCCCTTGCTCATCACATGAGGACACGAGACAAGAGACACGAGACGCGAAAGGTTCCCGCCCGGTGCCCCGCAAGAGCCGGTAGGCATCGGTACCGCCGCGCAAAACATCGGTGCTTCTCGTCTCATGTCTCTCGTCTCTTGTCTCACGCCCTTGCTCATCACATGAGGACACGAGACAAGAGACACGAGACGCGAAAGGTTCGCGCCAGCTTTCACGCGAGCAGTTCCGCGATGGCGGCGTCCGCGACTTCGCGTCCGCGCCGCGTGAGCGCCCAGCGCCCGGGGCGGATTTCCTGCGTGATGCCGTGCGTGGCGAGACGCCTTAGCGTCGATTCCCATTCGGCGACGCGCACCGCGGCGGCGGGGTGGGTCTTGGCGAAGGCCGCGGGCGAAGCGCCTTCCGCCATGCGCAGCGCGTAGGCAAAGCGTTCCTCGGCGTCGTCCGCCGGCGAAAGCGTCTCGTCGTTCTCGGCGGGCGGAAGCGAGCCGGCGCCGAGCGCCGCCCGCCATTTCGCGACGTCGGGCGCGATGGTGCGGCGCGTTAGCCCAAGGCGCGAGGCCGCGGCGGGGCCGAGCCCCAGGTAGTCCTCTCCGCGCCAGCAGGCGAGGTTGTGGCGGCATTCGAAGCCGGGAAGCGCGTAGTTGGAGATTTCGTAGCGAACAAAACCGGCGGCGGCGAGGATGTCCTCCGTCCGCGCCAGAAGGTCCATTTGCGCGTCGTCCGCCAGGGGGGCGAGCCTGCCGGCGGCGATGTCGCGGCCCAACGCCGTTCCGGACTCGACAATCAGGCCGTAGACCGAGAGGTGGCGGGGGGCGAGCGCCAGCGCCTTTGCAAGCGTCTTTTCCCAGGCGGGGGCTTCGACACCGGGGTAGCCCGCGATGAGATCGAAGCCGACATTGCCGAAGCCGTGTGCGCGGGCGAGCGCAAGGGCGTCTGCCACGTCGCGCGCCGTGTGGCGGCGGCCCATGGCCTTGAGGACGGCGTCGTCAAGCGACTGCGCGCCGAAACTAAGGCGGTTGACGCCGAGGGCGCGGAGCGCGTCGAGAAGGGCGGGGGTCGTGATTTCCGGCGAGGGATTGAGCTCGACGGTCCATTCCGTCGCGCGGGAAATGTCAATGCCCGCGGCGGCGAGTTCCGCCACGGTTTCGCGGAGGCCGTCGGACCCGAGCAATCCGGGTGTGCCGCCGCCGAAATAGATGGTCCCGGGGGCGAGATGGCCGCCTGCGCGGAGTGCGCATTCGCGCCCGATGCGCCTTGGGAAGTCGCGGGCGCCCTCCAAGCCGGCAATGGAATAGAGTGCGCAGTAGCGGCACTTCGAGAGGCAGAAGGGGACGTGGAGGTAGAGGTTCATCGCGGCGGGGGCGCGGGCGGCGGGGGTCACTCGTCTTCTTCGAGGATGATTTCGGGAAGCCGCTCCTCCTTCGACTTCCAGCCGTTGGTCCAGTCCGTCCCCGGGTCGAAGAACTCCTCGCCGGGGCGGAGGTCGTCCTTCGTGTCGGGGCGTCCGTCCGGCCCGCATGAGAAGAGGACGGGCAGGGCGTTGGTTCCCCGTTCGTAGAAGTAGGGGCGGCCCCAGGGGTCTTCCATCAGCTGGACGAGGTAGGGGCCGTCCCAGCCGGGTTCGCCGAGGTCCTTGTTGAGCGCGGCGAGGCCCTGCTCCGTTTCGGGGAAGCGCCCCACGTGCATTTTGTAGCGGCCGAGGGCGGTGGCGAGGACATCGAGCGACTTGACCGCCGTGAGGTGCGGGATGGGGCGGTCGGAGTTGTCGCGGACAGTGCGCCCCACCTTGCCGATGAGGAGCCCGCCGACAATGGCGAGGATGAAAATCGCCGCGAAGATGACGCGCGGGGCGTAGATTTCGCGCAGCGTGGGCGTCGCCGAAATCCCGGCAAGACGGCGTTCCGCCTCGCGCCTGATCTGGAGCTTGCGCCGTCTGCGGCGCGCGGCGTCGCCGGGGTTGTGTTTCGCGGGGCCTTGCTGCATGGCGGGTTTAGTCCAGCTTCGTCCAGGCGCCGTCCTTGCGGACGTACCGGTGCGGCGAGGTGCCTTCGGCGAAGATTTTGACCGAGGGCTTTTCGTTGCGGAAGACGACCATGGCGCCGTCTTCGAGGGCCCAGGCTTTCGAGGGCGTGCCCGGATAGGTTTCCCTTGCGAGGCGCTTGTCGAAGCCTTTCCAGGGGGCTCCCTGGTAGTGGGGGCAGAAGAAGACGGGAAGCATGCCCATGCCGGCGATGAAGTCGTAGCGGCCGTCGGTGAAGTCGTTGTAGCCGGCGTGCGAAAGGATGATGCAGCCCGCGCTGGTGCCCGTCATCACCGTGCCGCGGCGATAGGCCTCGCGGAAGGTGTCCGCCAGGTGGTAGAAGGAGATCTTGTCCGCCAGCCTCTCGGTCATGCCGCCCGAAAACCAGACGATGTCGCTGGACAGGATCTTTTTCCTCAGCGCGGCGACGCTCTTCGGCTGCTCCTCCCAGATTTTGACGACATCGATTTTGCGCGTCGCGACGTGAAAGGCCTCCACGATCGGGCCGGTGACCTCGGGGTTGTCGCGCGCGGCCGTGGCGAAGACCAGCACCTTCGGGGATTTTTTCCCGGACAGTTCGCAGATGAACTTGACCTGGTCGCCGTAGCCGGAGGCGAAGACGGCCTTGCGGATTGGTTTTTCGCCGGCCATGCCCTACCTCCCCGCCGTTGCCGCGAACGCCGCCTCCTTGATGGCGTCGGCTCGTTTGCCGTCCAGCCCCTGCGGCACGAAACCGCAGGCGCGCGGATCCCTGCCGAAGAGCGTCGCCGCCCAGACCAGCGCCTGGAGGTATTCGCCGTCTTCGTTGAGATGGAAGACGTCGCAGTCGGGGAGGGGCTTGCCGCCTTTGCCGCCGACGACGTCGCCGCCAAAGGAGTCCGCCGCGTACCTTACCGGCAGGGCCTTGCGGAAGACCTGGACCGCCGCGCCCGTCGGGATGACGCGGAAGCCGTAGCCGGCGGCGAACAAGCCGTAGGCGGCGTGGAGCTTCGCGTACATTTCGTCGGGCGTGAGGCCCCAGTCCGCGAGGCGCCTGTCGAAGGGCGTGTAGCTCCAGGTCTCCTGGACGACGATCTCGGCCTGGGGCGCGAGACGGCGGATCGTTTCGACCAGCTTGTCGCCGAAGGGATGGTAGGAGTCGGGGACCCACGAAAGGTGCGAGGCCTGCTGGATGGTCACGACGTCCCACTTCGCGAGGCCGAGCGCCGTGGCGATGTCTTCTTCGCCGATGACCCGCCCGCCGCCGCGGGTTTCGCGGTCCGAGCGGTAGGGCTTGAGCGACGGGTCGGCCGCGCAAAGCTCGAGGTTCTGGCAGTGCTTTTCCAGCGGGAACCCGCCGATGTAGAGCGACATGAGGTCGAGGTCGACGCCGAAGTCGGCGGCGACCTTCGGGAGGTAGGTCATGCAGCTGATCGAAAAACTGTTGCCGATCATCAGCACGTTCATCGCGGGGGGCTTTCCTGTCATGCGGGGACGCTCTCTTTCTGTCTGGTGCGGGGGCGGTTTTATTCGGCGGGGGTGCGGCCGAAGTCGAAGACCTTGACGATTTCGCCGTCCTTTTGCGCCGACTTGTGCGCGGCGACGCCCATCGCCATGTAGGACGAGGCCTTCCAGATGTCGATCGCGGGGCGGCGGCGCTCGTAGACCGACGTGACGAATTCGTTGGCGAGGTAGGGGTGCGAGCCGCCGTGGCCCTGCGGGACGAAGTCGTCGCCGGGCTTGGCGTCGGGCTGGAGCACCTTCTTGTAGGCGGCGGCGACTTCCGGCGGCAGCGGATCGCGCATTTCGGCGTCGGAAACATCCTTCTCGACGACGGCCTTCTTTTCGGTGTTGAACTCGACGCGCCCGTTGTCGCCCCACTTGTTGTAGGCGTAGGCGCCGCGGGTGCCGTACATGCGGAAGTCTTCGTCGCGCAACCCGATGCCCGGGCAGATTTCGCGCAGTTCGGCGACGCGGAAGGGAACGCCGTTCGCGAGCTGGAAGAGCGCGACGATGCTCGAGAAGTCCATGTGCGCGAAGTGCGGGTCGGCCGCGCCGAACTGGTTGGCGATGCCGTAGGCCGAGACTTTGAGCGCGTAGGTGTCGCCCATCACGCTGAGGGGGCCCGAGACGGAGTGCGTCGGGTAGTTCATCGGGTGGCTCTTGAGGCCGCGGTCATAGTAGGGCTTGAGTTTCGCGGCAAGCTGCGAACCGATGACGCCCGTGTTGCGGGATTTCGAGACCTCGCGGAGGGAGCAGCCGAAGCAATCGACGTCGTGCGCGTATTCCGCGGCGGCGTAAACGACCTTGCCGAACTCGCCGGCCTTGAACTTGCGGCGGCAGAACATCGTCTGCGGCCGGTAGTAGGTCGTCTCCCCGAGCATGTAGTGCTTGCCCGTGGCCAGTGTCGTGTCGATGATCTTCCCGCACCAGTCGAGCATTTCCTCGTCGTCGGGGAGGCAGATGACCGGGACGGCGCTGTAGACGTCCTTGCCGCACTTCATCGCCTGAATCGCCTGCGGGGCATGGAGCATGGGCTGGGTGATGATCGCCAGCGCGTCGCAGTCGGAGTTGCAGATGTCGTCAAACGATTCATAGACGTCCCTGTCGGCGACTTTCCCGGAATAGGCAAGCCACTGTTTCCAGTTGGCGAGTTTTTCCGGCTGCGCGTCGCACAAGGCGACCGCGTCGACAAGCGGGTGCGAGGTGAAGAGGTGGGCGAAACAACCGCCAAACGAACCAAGGCCGACAAGGCCGATTTTGATACCCATGGTTAAGCTCCGGGCCCGCGCGGTCCGCGGCGGATTCGCCGCGCCTAAACCGCGCTGGGCATTTGAATGATTATAGCACAATGAAAGACGGGGCGTTGCGCGGCGTTTCGTGCGCCATGCGTACCGGACGCCAAGACAGTAATCAAAACATCCTGATTTCGTGCGGCTTTCGTTCCGCGAAACCGCGTTGACAATGAAATCGCGTTGTGTTAGATTTGGCGCATGTCATTCAATGAAGCAAATTCCGGGGGCCCCTCGGCGGATGAAGGGGATGCAAGAGGGCAACGCGCCCACCCGGCGCCACCGGCGGCGTCCTTCAGGGACGGCGACACGGTTGTCTTTTTCGGCGATTCGCTCACGCACGGCGGGTTCTACCACGAGTATCTGGCCGACTTCTACCGCACGCGCTTCCCGGAGGCGGACATCCGCTTTGTCAATTCCGGCATCGGCGGCGACACGGCCGCAGGCGCGATGCCGCGCATTCCCGTCGACGTGGCCGAGTACCGGCCGACATGGGTCTTCTACCATTTCGGCATGAACGACGTGAACCGCGGCGCCTACGTCCCGAACCCGACACCGGAGCAAGTGAAGCGGGCGGCGGATGCCGCCGGGGCGTTTAGGCGCAACTTCGCCGCGCTTGCCGAGGGGGTGCGCGCAGCGGTGCCGGGCGTCCGCGAGATGTTCGCGACGCCGACGATCTACGACGAGACGGCCGTGGTCGACGACATTCCGCCGGACGCGGCGGAATGGGCGACCGTCAACCAGGTCGGCCGCCACGCGGCGCTCCGTCGTCTCCGCGAGTTCGTGAAGAACTATGCCGCCGAAAGGAACGCCCCGGTTGTAGACTGGCACGCGCCGCTCGACGAATTCGTGAACCGCCGCCGCCGCGCGGGGGATGCGCATTTCAGGGTGACCCGGTTTGACCGCGTCCATCCCGGCGTCGTCGGGCACGCGATCATGTCGTGGGAGTTCCTGAAGGCCCAGGGCGTTTCGGCGACGGTTTCCGACATTGAAATCGACGCGGCGTCGGGGCGGGCCGTCCGCGCGGAGAACGCAACGGTCGGCGAGGTCGTCCGCCAGGAAGACGGCCTTGCCTGCACGGTGCTGGAGAAGTCGCTGCCGTTTCCCGTGCCGGACGAGGCGCGGGAATTCCTCGGGGAGTTCGGCGTCGAGGAGGCGCTGAACCGCGAGGTTTTCGCCGTGAAGGGGCTGCCGGAGGGAAACTACGCGCTCCTGATCGACGGCGTTGAGGTGGCATGCGGCAGTGCCGCCACTTTCGCGGAGGGGCTGCGCCTTGGCTTCAACCCGAAGACGCCGCAATACGCGCAGGCGAGGGCCTTTTTCGAGCGCAACGCCGAACTCGCCGCCCGCGAACGCCTAATGCGCAACGCGCATTCGGGGCGCTGGTTCTACGGACAGCGGGGGGCGCCGGTGGACGACGTGGCCGCCTTCGCCGCGTGGTTCGAGCAAAACGAGAAGGACAAGTCCGCCTATTTCGCCGGTTTCGTGCCCGCCTACCTCAAGTACTGGCCGACCTACCGTGAGTCCCGCGCGGCGCTCCTTGCCGACCAGCAGGCCGCGCGCGCACTCGTGAAGCCCGTCCCGCACAGGTATGAGGTGAGGCGCCTGACGGCCGATCCGAACCTGTCGGTCTTCGTCTCCGACATCCACATCAGCGGCCCGGAGGTCATGACGGCCTGGGGCACCCAGCCGACCTACCAGAACGCCTATTTCAAGCGGACGGTGGACGATATCCTCGCGATGCGTCCGCGCCCGGCGCGCGTCGTGTGCTTCGGCGACGTCGCGCTTTGGTTCGGCTTCCACCAGGACTACGAAACGGCGTTGCCGCTGCTCCGGCGGCTTACGGATGCCGGCATCGAGGTTTTCGTCACCACCGGCAACCACGACCACCGCGATTCAATGGCCCGGTATTTCCCGCGGCAGGCCGCCGCCTCGCCGGTTCCGGGGCGCTTCGTTTCGGTCATCGACCTTGGCGCGGCCGACCTCATCCTGCTGGATACGCTCTGGGAGAACGAGGATGGCGAGGGCTCCAACAACAATGTCGGCGGGAAGCTCGACGAGGCCCAGTGGCAATGGCTTCGGAAACGTGCCGGGGAGGCGGAAAGACCATTCTTCGTCGGGGCTCATCATCCGTCCGACGACGTCGGGATCGGCGACCGCGGGATTGTCGAGGCGCTCGCCGACAACGCGATGTTCGCGGGCTACATCTACGGGCACAAGCACCGTTGGAACAGGTACTGGCACTTCGCCGACTATTCGACGCGCCGGCTGAAGCGGTCGGCCGGTCTGCCGTCCACCGGCTGGAACGGCGACATCGGCTATGCCACGATGCGGACGTTTTCGGACCGCGCCGAACTGGCGCTCTTTCAGACGGACTATTTCTGGCCCATCCCCCTCAAGGACGGCGAAACGCGCCCCCGCGACTGGGATGTGATCATTTCCGAGAACCGCGCCAGTTCCCGCGTGACGTTCCCGTACCGAGAGTCAAGACGAGACTCCCAACTCTGAACTCACCACTCTCAACTAAAAAAAGGCTTCGTCGTCGAGTTCGATGGCGTTGCCTCCGGCGTCGATGGAGTCGAAGTCGCCAGGGTCGATGGCGGCTTTCCTTGGCGCGGCCTTCTTTTCGGGAACCTTGACTTCGCGGCCGAGGAAGCGGTCGAGCAGGTACTGGCGGCGGAGTTGGGCGATGTCGTCGCGCACGGAGTAGAGGCGTTTGATTTCGGAAGAGAAGAACCGGTCTTTTTCATCGACGGGCCAGTCGAGGGCTTTGGCGCCTTTTTCGGGCGTGTAGGCGAGGGCGTCGATCATCTTGGCGTTGCCGTCGAAAAACGGCTGGAGCCGCGCGTTGAGGAAGAGCGTGTCGGAATCGGCTTCGCGCGGCTGGAAGGTGTCGGCCTTGAGGAAGCCGTAGGCGGACTCCTTCGGCGAAATGCGCCAGTATTCCCTTGCGTTACCCGTGACGGACGCCCCGGCCCCGCCGATCCCGTCGATGATCAGCTGCCGGTAGATGGCGACGCGGGTATCCTGGCCAAAGCGGGGCCATTTCATCGTGCCGTAGCCGGAGAAGGGGATGTCGTCCGTCCCCCAGGTGTATTTTGCGCCGCCGGGGGCGTGGCGGACGATCTTGAGCCGCCATTTGGCGCCGCGTTCGCTGTTCGGCTGGAAGAAGGGGAGTTCAAGCGCGAAGCAGGGCCAGGAGAGGAAGACGGAGACGTACCAGCATTTCCGGGCCTTGCTCCACTGGACGTTGAACTTCCTGTTCAGGGGGCCGGTCGGCCCAGGCCCGCACGCGGCCGCGTCCTCGGTCATGTAGCGGCGGGTGCGGTCGGGGCGTTCGCGTTCCTCGACCGGGACGCACGCGCCGGAGTATTCGGGGACCATCTTGACCGCCGCGGCCTCCGGGGCGTGGATCGTGAAGTGGCGAACGGGGGTGCGCGCGGCGGCGGCCGAGGCGTCCGTGCCAAGGTAGAACTCGATGTCGCCGCCGGGATCAGCTTCGCCTTCGTGCCCGTCGAACTTGAGGAGGATCAGGACGCCGGTCGTGTTGTAGACGGCCGTCACGGCATGGCCGGTTTCGGCGGGCGCGGCCGGGTTGCCGGAGGCTATGAAGCCGGTGCCGAGGCTTTCGGCGTAAGTGGTGGCCGTCGTGTCGAGGAAATCGACCGAGCCCGCCTGCAGGAGGCACATCCAGTGGCCCGACGGGGCGGGCTGGACCTGGAATTCGGCCGCGGGGAGCGGGGCGGCGCAAAAGAGGACGAGGGCGGCCGCGAGAAGGGCGGCGGGGATGCGGCGGGGATTCATTACCGGGCCTCCATTTCTGAAATCTTGAGCAGGCGGTCGGCCCAGGCGATGGCGTCGAGCCTCGTGGTTTCGGGGGCGGACGTGTCCCTTTGGGCGTCCGTGAGCCAGGCGAGGGCGCGGCGTCCTTCGACGACCTTGAGGTGGTCTTCGGATTCGAGGAGTTTCCTTGCCAGTTCGTTGACGAGGCTGAGGAGGCAGACGTCCCCGTAGGCCTGGCGCAGGGCGAAGTCGGCGAGCGTGGGGATGTAGCCGCCGTCCGCGAGCGGGTAGCGGAAGGTGGCGGAACGGAGCCGCCCGTGGTCGTCGCTCCACGGGTTTTCCTTTTCGGCCGGGGCCGGCACGGCGACGCCCGCGTAGCCGGCGAGGAAGGGGGCGATGCCCTTGTTGACGCGCCAGACCCAGGGGTTCTCAATGGCGGCGACGGCTGGGAAGTCGCAGATCGAGGCGGCGCCGATGGCGCGGCGGGCCTGGAGCTGGCGCGGGGTGGCGGAGGCCGTGAAAACATGGTAGTGCCTTGACGCGGCTTTCCGGATGTCTTCCCGGTCCGCGTCCACCACGTAGGAGTCCTCCGCGAAGGCGGCGGGGTCGAGGCGCGTCAGGAAGGCGTCCGCCGGCTTTGCCGCGGCCGTGTCGCCGGAGAGGAAGAGATAGTCGCCTTTTTCGTAGCGTCGCCGCGGGGCCCTGAGGGAGAAGGGCATGACGCGCAGGGCGATGTCGAGTTTGCCGGCCGCGGCGCCGTCCGCGACGAATTCGAGCGCGCCCTTGTAGAGCCCGGGCGCGGTGCCTTCGGGCAGGGCGATGGCGACGACGAGCTGGCGGGCGCAGTTCGCTTTGAGCGGGAAGGGAAGGAGGCGCGGGGCGTCGGCGTCCGGGAGCGTGCCCGAATCGGCGGGGACGTACCGTCCCTTGGCGCGGATCGTGTTGGCGGAGGTCTTGTCATCCGTGGCGACGAGGGCGTCGTCGTGGAGCAGGAGTTCGGGAACGAGGGTGCGGCCGGAGGCGTCGCGCCATTCGCAGAACCAGGCGTTGCCGGCCTGGTACCAGCACTTCACGACGCGGATGTCGATCGCGCCGGCGGGAATTGCGCCCGCGTCGGATTTGAGCCCGTCGCATTGGGCGAGGAAGGCCTTGACATCGGCGGGCGACTTGACCACGGCCGAGAGCACGGCGGTGGAATTGCCGGCGGCAACGGCATCGAGGCATGCGTTGCCTTTTTCCACCTCGGCGTCGGGCAGGATGCGCACCGGGGAGAAGGGGTCCGCCGGGGCGTAGGAGAGGGCGGCGAAGCCTGCGGGCGCAAGCAGGGCGAGAAGGAGGGAGGCGAGACCCGCTGTTTTTGCGAAGTTCATTTCGGGGGCATCCTATTCGTCGAGGGAGAGGTCGCCGAAGTCCGATTCGGCTTCGAGGTCGAGCGAGGCGGCGGCGTCGGTCTTGGTGGATTTCCGCGTCGCCTTGGTGAGGGAGACGACGATGCGGGAGATGCGGTTGTAGAGGTCCTTGCCCTCCTCCTTGTCGATCATCGGGATCATGTCGGCGTAGGCCTGCTGGGCGCGGCGGAAGTTTTTGGCGAGGCGGGCGCTGTCGCCGGTCTTCTCGAGGATTTTCATGCGGTTGTAGCCGGCGTCGTCGATGCTGTCGTAGGATTTCACGGCCCTGGCGTATTCCCCGAGCTTGACGAGGGCGTCGCCGCGGCGCTCGAGGACGGGGTAGGTGACGGGGCCTTTGAGCTGTTTGGGCGTGCCGAAGGCGAGGAAGTCGTCGCAGAGCTGGACGAACCGGGCGGCGCGTCCGCCGCGGAGCATGCCGTCGGCGAGGGCGCAGAGGAGGTCGGCGCGCGCCTTGGTCGCGAAGCGCCTTTCCCCAAGGGCCTCGCCGTAGAGTTTTTCCGCGGCGTCGAGCGCGGCCGGCGTGGGCGACCAGTCGAATTCAGAGGGGGCGACGATGGTCCGCATGAGACCGAGGTAGGCCTTGGCCTTGACATCGGCGGAGGCGCGTGGATCGGCGACGATGCCGCGGAAGACCTGGGCCGCGCTTTCGTCGTCGAGGAGCAGGCGGCGGATGTCCGCGAGCTCGAACTGGGCGTCGCGGAGCTTGCCCTCCTCGACGTCGGGCATTGCGACGGCGCGTTCGAGGAGTGGGAGGGCGAGGTCGCACATGTGCCTCGACTTCAGTTTCGCGGCCTCGTCGACGAGGGCGTCGAAGGACGCCGGTTCGGGGAGTTCCGCGACGAACATCCCGGCGGCGGGGGGCGGCGGGGCGATGGTCTTCGCCTTGGGCGCGGTTTCGGCGGGGGCGGCGGGAAACTGGGCGATGCGCGCCGCCATTTCGGCGCGGAAGGCATCGAGGTCCATGGTTTCGGGATCGCATGTGTCAAGCCAGAAGAGGCTTTCCCGGGCGGACTGCGCGATGGCCTTGTCGGCGGATTTCATGGCGTTTTCGCAGCGCATGCGGAGGAGCGTGGCGTAGCGGATGTCGTCGAAGCCCTCGCGCATGCCTTCCCAGGCGACGGTGTCGAGGACGCCGTCGGCGGTCGGGTATACGATGTTGAAGTTCTTGTAGCGTCCGGGCAGGATGTTGTCGTTCCAGATGTCGAAGCCCTCGTACCAGACGTATTCGGCGATTCCGTCGTAATTGGCCACGTACATGCGCATGCCCTTGTTGCGGCGCCAGGTCTCGGGATTCTTCGGACCCGTGAAGGGCGCCGCATAGCTGAACATAAGTGCGTTGGCGTCGTGCCACTCGGCGGCAACCGACCCCCGGATCGAGGCGGCGAAGTCGTTGCAGTCGACCGCGAAGTTGGCGTACGGGGCGACGCCCGAGGTGATGAAGGACTTGAAGCCGTACTTGCCGAGGATGCTGAAAAAGGGAAATTCCTCGCGGTCAGTCGCCGGCCCGGCCTCGTCCCATCCGTAGAAGGTGGCGTTGCGGTGGTCGAGGACTTCGTCGTAGCGTTTGGCGACGTACTGCACGGTCTTCTCGTACTTGGCCTTGCAGCGTTCGAGCTTTTCGGGCGTGTTGTTTTTCGCGGGATCGCCGCCGCAGGTGATTTCCCCGATCCAGTCCTGCTCGAAGGCCGCGCCGCCGCCGAACATGAAGCCGAGGTCGCCGCCCGCGTTGCCGAGGAGCCTGTACTCGCGTTCGGCGAGCTTGTCCGCGACCGGGTCGGTCTGCGAGAAGGAGGCGACGAAGGGGTGGAGGATGTTGTGTTCGGCCATGTTCCTCATTTCGGCCGAGAAGCGCTTTTCGGCGAGGACGAGCGAATGGCCCATTTCAAGCTGGATTGAGAGTCCGCAGTGGTTCATCATGCCGCCGATGTACTCGCGGCCCAGGTCGTATCGCGTGGCGGCGCGGGGAAGCTTGAAGGGGAGGATTTCGACTTCGAGCGGGATCGAACCCGCGGGAGCGCCGTCCGCGGCGAACGCGATGGAAGTCCTGTAGAGGCCGGGGGCGGCTTCGGCGGGGGCGTGGACCGTGATCCAGAACTGCTTGTTCTCGCCAAAGGCGAGCGAGACGTTCGCGGGCATCGGGCCCTTGGTGTCCGCGACGGGCGAGTTGACATAGTTGAAGGGCGTCGTTTTGGACTGGACGCCGGGCTTTGAGATGTCTACGTAGCGCGAGCCGCTCTTGTAGTCGACGCGGAGGAAATTCCTGCGCTTCGCCTTGTCCGCGACGATCAGCGAGTCGTCATGCAGGAGGATTTCCGATGCAAGGGTGTTGAATTCGGAGCCGACGTGGAAATAGGAGTTCCAGACGCCGAAGGGGGTGTACCAGCATTTCACGAGGCGGATGTCGAGTGCGTCCCGTGGGAGTTCCGCGCCATTGCCGGAGACCGGGGGCCTGGCTTCGACCGCGAGGTCGCGGATGTCGCCGAGCGGGTGGAGCATGAAGGTGGCGGACTCGAACTCGCCTTGCGCGAGAATGAGTCGGAGCTTTGCGGTGGGCGCGGCGTCGGCGGGCAGGACGAAGGGCAGGCGTTTTTCGGCGGAATAGGGATAGAAGGTCGAGGCGACGAACTTGTCGCCCGTGCCGTTTGCCGCGTCCGCGAGCTTGGCGAGGGCGGGGAGGTCGCGGGCGACGCGCGCGTAGGCCTGCCAGTCGCGAATGTCGGCGGGCTTGTCCGCGAGGGCTGCGATTTTGTCCGCGAGGGCAGAGCAGGCCGCGCCGAATTTGGCGTTGCCCGCCTGCTTTTGGGCGGCGTATTTCGCGGCGAGCGCGGTGGCCGCGGCCTTCGCGGGCGCGAACCGAAGGAGCTCGTCGCGCGTGAGGGCGCGGTTCCAGACGCGGGGCGAGGCGACTGCGCCCTTGAAGCCTTTGGCACCGAATGGCGCGAAAAGGCTCTTCAAGTCAATTGGCGACGGCAGGTCGGCGTCGATGGATTTCGCCGCCATTTGCTCCTGGCCGTCGAAATAGACGGAGTAGGCGAGGTTCGAGAGCGAGAAGACATAGGCGAGGTGGTGCCATTCGCCAGGCGCGACGCGGTGCTCGATGTGCGACCACGCCTCGAAGACGCCGAAGTCGGTCGGGTTGGTCTTGAGGTTGAGGCGCACGGGCGCGAAGTCGTAGGGCGGCTTGACCGTCTTGAAGCCGAAAGCGACATCGGCCTCGGACGGGGCGTCCATCCTGAACCAAAAGGAGGCGGAAACCTCCTCGCCCGACATCTTGGACGCCTTGTCGCCCAAGGCGGGTGCGGCGCCCTTGGCGGACGTCCCGTCGAAGACGAGTGCGTCGGCGCCGTCTGGCGCGGCGGCCTTGGCGACGGTCATGCCGTCCGCCACGAGCGGGGTGAGATCCCGCGGCGCGAAGACGGGGGGCGTGTCCGCAGGCATTGGTGCGGCAAGGAGGCCTGCCGCGATGAAAAATGGAATGGTGGGCTTCATAAGCTGCGCCTTGGTTTTGTTCGGGCATCCACGGGGATTGCCCGGTGATGCCGGTGTCCGATCATTGTGCAAACTGCCGAACGGACCGTGCCGTTGGACTTGCCGGCATTGATCCCTTCTTCAAGTTCGCCTGGGGCTCAAGTCCCCGGTTTCACAAGGGGCGCCCACCTGTGGCGTGGACGTCGCGGCGGATGCCCGCCTACTTGAACATGCGGAGGGCGTATTCGATTGCGAGCATGGAGTAGGAGGTGCAGAGCACGGGGTCGTTTTCCCAGAAGCGGTTGTTGTCATTGGCCCAGGAGCCGTCTTCCTTTTGGAGCGCGACCACCTTTTCAAGGAGTTCGTCGCGCCACTTCACGGCGGGCTGGCCTTCCTTGGCCGAGGGCAGTTCATTGACGTCGAGGAGCGAGAGGGCGCGGGCCATGATCGTGTAGTAGTAGTAGAGCCCCTGGGCGCCCATGCCGGGATTCTCGTCGACCGTCCAGTGGCGGCGGGTGTAGTCGACGGCCGAAACGACGCGCGGGTCGTCGCGCCCGAGTTGGGCGAAGATCATGGCCTCGAGTCCGGAGTAGGTGATGCTGCCGTACGAGCGGAGGGGCGGACGCTTCCCCGGCGACGCGGCCGCTGCGCCTTCGGGGCGTTTGCCCTTCATGCCTTCGGGCGGGGCCGGTGGCTTGCCCGATTCACGCTTGTAGAGGAAGCCGCCCTTGTCGTCGGGATCGGCGCCCTTTTCGCCGTCCTTGATCTGCATCTTCTCGACGAAGGAGAGGGCGGCGTCCCAGTCGATGTCGACCTTTTTCTCGCCGGCGGGGCGCTGCTCCTCGACGTCCTGCGTGACGCGCATGGCGGCGATGCACCAGGCGGAGTTGTTGAGGTCTGCGTACCCGCCCGGGGAGTTTTTCTCGTAGCCGAAGCCGCCGGCGGTTGCGGCGCCGTCGTCGCCGGTGAGCTGCGTCGCGGCGACATACTCGCGCGCCTTCTGGATGATGCGCGTGGAGCCGGCGTTGTCGGCGTAGTGCAGGGCGGTCATGCAGATCGCGGTGTTGTAGGTGCCGAGCGCACCGCCGCGGCGACCGGGGACGGTGACGTAGATGCCGCCGTCGGGCTGGCTGCAGGCGCGGACGAATTCAGCCGCCTTGGCGACGGCATCCTTGTTGGCGCCCGTGCCGGAAAGCGCCCAGGCGGGCAGCGCGGTGAGGGCGGGGAAGGTCGGGTTTGACCACACGCCGTTGGTGCCCTGTTGCGCGACGAGCCATGCCGCGCCCTTGGCGAGGCTGGCCTTGGCCCGTGCTTCAAGGGGGGCGGGTTGCGTGGCGTCCGCCGCCAAGAGCGAAGAGGCGGCGAGCATCGCCGCCGCAAAAGCGAAATGTTGTTTCCTCATGTTTCCTCCTGTTGTCCGCGGATTGCGGGAAGTGAATGTTTTCCTTCCATTATAAACGAATTTTATCCCTCGAGGCTTGAGAAGCGGTATTCCGTCACGGTGCGGTAGGTCTCGCCGGGGCGGAGCGTGGTGGTGGGGAAGTCCGGGCGGTTGGGCGTGTTCGGGTAGTGCTGCGTTTCGAGCGCGAGGTAACTGCGGCGGGCGAGGGGAAGCCCGTTCTTCATCGTCCAGCCATCCTTGATGAAGTTGCCGGCGTAGAACTGTACGCCGACTTGGTCGGACCACACTTCCATCGCGACTTTTTCACCGCGCATTTCCGCGATTTTCCGGAACCCCGAGCCGTTGAGGCACCAGTTGTGGTCGTAGCCGGGGCCGAACTGCAGCACGGGATCGGGATCGTCGATGCGTTCACCGACCTTGTGGAAGGCGCGGAAGTCGAAGGGCGTGCCCGCGACGGGGCGCGGGTCGCCGACGGGTTTGAGGTTGGCGTCGACGGCGAGGAAGGTGTCGGCGTCGATCATCAGCTCCTGGTCGAGGATTGTGCCGGCGCCATTCATGTTGAAGTAGGCGTGCTGGGTCATGTTGATTGGGGTGGGCTTGGTCGTTGTCGCCTCGTATTCAATGCGCCAGGCGTTGCCCGCCGTCACGGTGTAGGTGACTTTGGCGTCGATGGCGCCGGGATAGCCCTCCTCGCCATCGGGAAAGGACTTCGAGAAAACGATGCCGACGTCGTCGCCGCGTGAGAAAGGGGCGGCGTCCCAGACGTATTTGTCCCAGCCGCGGCGTCCGCCATGAAGGGAGGCGCAGTGTTTGGCGTCGTTGCAGAAAAGTGTGTAGTCCTTGCCGTCGAGCGAGAACTTGCCGTTTGCAATGCGGTTGCCGAAACGCCCGATGATGGCGCCGAAGAAGGCGTCGGAGTTTTCCCAGCCGGCGGGGGAGTCAAAACCGACAGTGACATCCGTGGACTTGCCGTCCTTGCCCGGTACGAGCAGGCGGTTGATTCGCCCGCCGTAGTTGGTGACCTCGAGCACGAGGCCGCCTTTCCCGCGAAGGGTCCAGATCGACGCCTTCTCGCCGAATTTCGTTGTGCCAAATGGTTTTTCTGAGAAGTCCATGGATGAGGTTCCTTTTTGCTAATTGGATGAAACGCCGAAAATGATTATAGCATTTTTCAGGACGCACGCCGAGAGGCTTCGCTTCGGCTCGATGCTCAGATGCTCGGATGCTCGATGTTCGGATGCTCTGATGCTCGATGTTCGGATGCTCGGATGCTCTGCGACCGCGGGCGTTGACATGATTTGTGAAGTTTGCCATAATTTTCAAAAATCCATTTTTGCAGCAAAGGGAGCGGAACAATGAAAATGCATCATGTAGTGGCCGCGGCAGTTTTCCTGGCGGCGTTTGCGGCGCAGGCGGAATTCATCGTCAAGAGCGGTGATGTACTCGCCTTTCTGGGCGATTCGATCACCCAGCAAGGGCAGGGATTGCCTGTCGGGTACGTCAACCTCGTGTTGCATTCGCTCACGAAGGAAGGGGTCGATGTGAAACCCGTCAAGGCTGGCATTTCCGGGCACAAGTCCGACAACATGCTCGGGCGGCTTGATCGCGATGTCCTTGGCAAGGGCGCGAAGGTCATGACGTTGTCGTGCGGCGTCAACGACGTGTGGCACCAGGACGGCGGGCGCGGCGTCCTGCTCGACGCCTTCAAGACGAACGTGACCGCGATCCTCGACAAGTGCGCCGCCTCCAACTGCACGGTGGTGGTGATGACGGCGTCGATGTTCCAGTACCACGGCTGGGAAAAGGACCCCCACAACGTGAAGCTCGCGCCCTACAACGACTTCCTGCGCGAAATCGCCGCCGCGCGCAAGCTCCCGCTTGCGGACGTCAACAAGGCGATGTGGGAAGCCTATGCCGCCGATCCCGAGGGACGGCTCACGGCGGATGGCGTCCACATGAACTGGTCGGGCAATTTCCTGATGGCGAAATGCGTCCTCGCCGCGCTTGGGGCCGACGCCGCGAAGCTTGCGGCCTATGAGCGCGATTGGCGCGCAATTATTGGCGGCTCGGAACTGAAAATTCCGCTTTCAATCGACGAGATGGACAAGCTCAAGGCCGCTGCCGGCCAAATGGGCGAATCCAGTCAGGTTGCCGACTTCGTCCGTGTGCGCTGTGGACTCACGGATGGCCGCGGTTCGCATGCCCCGATGCCGGAGCCTGTCAAGTGAGTTCCGCCTTGCCCCCGGCAGAATTTGGAAAGAGTCTGTCGTCAATGCGTACCCGTTTTCTGGCGTGTGCCGCCCTTGCCGTTGCCGTCCCCGTCCTGGTCTTTGGCAAGGCCTCGTTTTTTTACGTTTCGACCAACGACATCCACGCGGTCGAGGGCTCTGATCTCGGCTGGGGCACGTACGTGACGGATGACGGCGTCGCGCATGACGCCTACACGAACCTGCAGCAGGTGATCCAGTACTGCAACGACAATGGCTTCGGCGGCAGCACGATCTGGATCGAGGACGGCTTCGTTGTTTCGGAAGGCGGCTCCGGCGGGTATCGCATCAGGTGCATCGGCTGGAGCGAGTCGCTCACGCTCCGCAGCCGGTCCGGCGACTGGCGCACGGGCGCGGAGATCCGCGGGGACGCGGCGACAAGGTGCGTGTACGGACAGGGGTCAGACACCTTCATCGGGTTGCGCATCGTCGGGGGAACGGCGACGGACGGTGACGGTGGCGGCATCAACGTCACGGGCTCATACGGCGTCAACCTCGTGAACTGCCTGGTGGCGGACTGCACGGCGAACGGCAATGGCGGAGGCTATTTCTGCAAGTCCTCGGGTAGGACGATCACCAACTGCGTCTTCACCAACAATGTCTGCATCGGCGGCAGCGGGGCCTGCCTGAGCGGCGTCCATAACGTCTATGACAGCACATTCGATGATTGCCACGCGTCCGGTTCGGGGTGGAGCAACGGGAACGCTGGCGGAATCTCCGGCGCGAAGGTCGTGAGCAACTGCACGTTCACCGCCTGCACGGCGAGCAACCCCTCGCAGATCAACCACGCCTCGCACCAGGCGGGCGGCGGCGGTGCGCTTGACAACTGCACACTGGTGATGGACTGCGCCTTCACAAACTGCACGGCGAGCGCGGGTGGCGGGGCGCTTGCGCGTTGCGGCGGCGGCTTCGGCCTCTCGATCTACAAGTGCCAGTCGGGCCGCGGCGGGGGCGGCATTTCGGGCGGCAGCTGGGCGGACTGCTCGATCATCAGCTGCGGCGACACGAACCAGCCTGCCGCCGCGAAGTGGACCGCCGGTGGCGTGGAGTCCCTGACGTTCGGCGAGCGGCTGGTTATCTCGAACTGCTTCACGAAGAGCTATGGCGGCGGGGCGTACAATTCGACGCTTGTGGATTCGCTCATCGTCGGCAATGTCGCCAGCAATTCCGCAGTTACGACATCGGGCGGCGGTCTTCACACCTGCACGGCCACGAACTGCTGGATCATCTGCAATCGGGCGATGGGGTCGCTCGCGCAGCGCGGCGACGCGACGCATGGCGGGGCGGGCGGCGCCCACAACTCGACGCTGGTCGGGTGTCTCGTCTCCAACAACGTGGCGTTCGCCCGCGGCGGCGGCATGGCGGGCGGGACGGCGCGGAACTGCATGATCGTCGACAACTACGCCTACGGGCAGGGCGGCGGGGCGTCGGAGAGCACGGCGTTCTACAACACGCTGATCGCGCGAAATACGGCGTCCGCCCAGGGCGGCATCTTCGCCTACGGCGTCGATAGCGTCCAGCTGGTCAACTCGACGGTAACGGCGAACACGAACCTGCAGACGACCGTGCAGTCGATCGTCAGCAAGGTCGCGATGACCAATTCCGTCGTATACGGCAACAAAATCACGGCGAGCAGCACGGAGGTCTCCAGTCTCATAGGCGCGGCCTGTTCGTGCTATCCGACCGCCATTGAAGGCGAGAACGGCAATACGGCCAGGGATCCTCGGCTCTGTACCTTTGAAGGCAAGGAATATGCCGCGACGGCACCGTGGTGCAAGGGCGACGGCATTGAACTCGCCTGGATGACCGACCCATTGGACGCCCTCTCCAGGGACTGGTATGGTGACGCGCGTATTCGCGGATCGCACCCCGACATGGGGTGGGTTTCGTTGCGGAAAATCGCAACGATCCTGCTCGTCAGGTAGGCGGACGCCAGATGGGCTTCGAGGCTTGAATGCCGGTCTTCCCAAGGATGAAATCGGACTTGTGTTCAGCCGCCAATGTCGCGGCGGCGATTGAAAAACCTTCGGCGGCGTCGCCGAACTATTGGTGCACCTGGTGCACGCAGAGTACTTGCCTTGCGCAAACGAAGGCGCGGCTTGCCCCGCTTTTCATCGGCGACCAAGGGCAGCCGGGCGTCCGTGACGGCCTTTGCGAAGAGGTGCTTTTCGGCAAGGGCGGATGGGTGGACTTCTACCCCCGCGTACGCTCCGACCTCGTCTTCCTGCTCGATGACGGCTGGGATGTGCCCTACGGCGCGGGCCGCCTGCCCGAGTTGATGAAGTGGCCTTTTGGATCAATGGAGCTCGACCCCGTGCGTTTCCCGTCTTTCCGCGGCTCGCCCGGCGCGAAACTTGCGGAGCTGACCCGCCGCGTCAAGGACAAGGGCTGGCGCGGTTCGGGACTGTGGGTCGCCATCCAGAGCCAGGCGGAACTTGGCGTTGCCAAATGGGCGGGGTTCACGCGGCGCGAGGAGTGGAAGCGCAAGTTGGATTGGTGCGCCGAGGGCGGCGTCTCGTATCTCAAGGTGGACTGGGGCGAGTGCAGCGGCGACATTGCCTTCCGCCAGATGTTGACCGATCTCAAGAATGAAATCGCGCCCCATGTCGTCGTCGAGCACTGCCATTGCCAACTGCCGGTGAACGGGATGCGCGAGGACGGCACGGGTGGCGGACGCCGTCTTTTCGGCCCCGAGGACGAGGACCTGCGCCAGTGGGAGAGGCTGGCGATGAAGTGCTCCGACGCCTGGCGCATCTACGACTGGATCGACCCGCTGGCCATGCCGCAGGGCATTGACCGCACGGTCACGGACATCAAGATCGCCGAAGAGACGGGATCGCGGACTGTGGTCTCCACCGAGGACGGCCTCTACATAGGCGCCGCATTGGGTTGCGCCTTTGGCATCATGCGCTCCGGGGCGCGGACTGCCGACAGTCGCCGGTGGCCGTCCCTTCCAAGCCGGCGGCTCGCCGAGGTTGACCGTGCCGTGCGGTGGGAGCGGATCGCCCCCGCCTATGCGCCGCGGCCCGGCTATGCGATTGCCTATTCCGACGATGCGCTTTTCGACAGCTGGCACTTTGAAAAAGGCGAGTTCTGGCATGAGCCGCTTTGTGGACGCGACATCCGCCAGGGTGCCCCGGCGCGCGTTTCGCGCGGGATGCCGTTGCCGGAGGTCGTTGCCGACGGGGAAATGCCCTATGTGCTGTGCGCGCGCAATCCGAGCGGCGCGATCTCCGTCGCCGCGCAGCCGCGCGTTTCGGGCGGGAAATACGTGACGCCCCTCGCGGACGTCCGGCTTGACGCCGCGCTCTCCCCTGCGTCGCCGCTGGGCGTCTTTGGCTCGTTCAGGTCGGTGACGATCCGTTGCGCCCCGGGCGTGGCGGTTTTCGCCCGGGATTTGGCGGGCGGTGTCGTCCGCGACATCACGGCGTCGGTCTGTTTCGCCGGCGGTGTCGCAACGCTCCCCGGGGATTTGCTTGCGCGGATCGGAAAAGAGGCCGACGACGACGACTCGATGCCAGGAGTGCTCGTGTGGTGTGAAAAGGAGGAAGATGAAGGTCGTTGACTTGCGTTGCGAGTTCGAGAAGAACCCGCTTGGGATAGGCGAGGTGAAGCCGCGCCTTTCGTGGCGGATGGAGGACGGTCGCAAGGGCGCGCGCCAGTCGGCCTGGCAGGTGCGGGCGCATTTCGTGCGTCCCGATGGCAGTTCCGGGGCCTTGGCCTGGGATTCGGGCCGTGTCGAGGGATGGGAGTCGCTCGACCACGAATACGCGGGGCGTCCGCTGAAGTCCCGTTCGCGTGTGGCGTGGCAAGTGCGCATCTGGGATGACAAGGGCGAGGCGTCCGGCTGGAGTGAAACCGCCATCTTCGAGCTCGGGCTTCTCAAGGCGCGCGACTGGCGGGGCACGTGGATCGCCCGTCCCGCCCGGTTCAGCGAGGCGGATGGCCAGCCGTCGCCCTATCTCCGCCGCGAATTCACGCTCCCCGCCCAACCGGTCTCGGCGCGTCTCCACGTCTCGGCGCTTGGCCTTTTCGAAATGCGCCTTAACGGCGCCAAAGTCGGCCGCGACGTCTTCGCGCCGGGCTGGACCTATTTCGACAAGCGCGTCCAGGCGCTGACCTACGACGTCGCCGCGCAGCTCCGAAAGGGGCGCAATGTGATCGGCGGCTTTCTCGGGGCGGGGCAGTATGCCGGGCTGATGCCCTACAACACCGTGATCCCGCACCGCCAGCTTGCGCTGCTCGCCCAGCTTGAGGTTGTCTTCGCGGACGGTTCCCGGCAGATGATCGCCACGGACGAGTCGTGGCGGACATCCTTCGGCCCGATTCTCTCGTCGGAGTTCTGGCACGGCGAACTTTATGACGCGCGGCTTGAAATGCCGGGCTGGGATTCGCCGGGCTTCGTCGACGCGGGGTGGGAGCCCGCCGTGCGGGTTTCCCCGCCGACAAAAATCTCTGTCGATCCCGCGCGGTCGCTTCCCGTGCGCCGCCAGATCGAGCTTGCCGCCGTCGCGCAGACGGAACCCGCGCCCGGCACTTTCATCTTCGACATGGGGCAGAACATGGTCGGCTGGGCGCGGATCAAGGTACGCGCACCGCGCGGCACGCGCATCACGGTGCGCTTCGGCGAGATGCTCAACCCCGACGGATCGCTTTACCGCGGCAACCTCACCCACGCCAAGTGTACCGACGCTTACATCTGCAAGGGCGGCGGCGAGGAAATCTTCGAGCCGACCTTCACCTACCGCGGCTTCAGGTTCGCCGAACTCACGGGGCTCGCCGAACGGCCGGATTTGGGCGATGTCACCGGCGTTGTCGTCTTCTCCGAAATGGAGGAACGGTCCGCCTTCCGGTGTTCCAACCCGCTTGTCAACAAGCTGCACGAGAACATCCGCTGGGGGATGCGCGGCAATTTCCTCGACGTGCCGACGGACTGCCCCCAGCGCGGCGAGCGCCTCGGCTGGACGGGCGACGCGCAGATTTTCGCCCGCACCGCGATGACGCTCTACGGCTCCGCCGGCTTCTTCACGAAGTGGAACCAGGACATCCTCGACTCGCAGTCGCCCAAGGGCGCCTTCCCGGACAACGCCCCAAACATTTTCCTCGTCGCCGGCGGGTGGAGCGAGTCCGAGAAGGAATATCCCGGCGGCAATTCGGGATGGGGCGACGCCGGCGTGATCTGCCCCTGGATGCAATACCTTTGCCATGGCGACCGGCGTCTTCTTGAACGCCACTACGCGTCGATGGCGAAGTGGATCGCCTGGCAGGAGGCGAAGAGCGACAAGCTCATCCTCAACTCGTCCCTCTACGGCGACTGGCTCGCGCTCGACGTCTGCTCCTTCAAGCCGGCCTATGAGAAGTCGCTGACGCCGCGCAACCTGATTTCCACGGCCTATTTCGCGCGGACGACGGCATTGATGCGCGACATCGCCGCGGCACTGGGAAAGGCGGACGACGCCCGCCGTTACGGCGCGCTTTTCCGGCGCATTAAGGCGGCCTTCGCGAAGGAGTTCGTGACGCCTTCGGGCCGCGTGGCTTCCGAGACGCAGTCGGCCTATGCGCTTGCCTTGGGTTTCGGCCTCGTGCCGGAAAAACGTGTTGCCGCCGCCGGCGCGCATCTCGTCCGGCGCATCCATGACTACGGCGACCATCTTTCAACGGGCTTCCTCGGCACGCCGCTCCTGTGCCCCGTGCTGACGCGGCTTGGCTACGGCGACCTCGCCTACAAGCTTCTGCTCAACCGCGATTTCCCCGGTTGGCTCTATCCCGTGACGATGGGGGCGACGACGGTCTGGGAGAATTGGAACGGCTACACGAAGGAACTTGGCTACGGCTTCGGCAGCAAGGGAACGGGTTCCTTCAACCACTACGCCTTCGGCGCCGTCGCCGAGTGGCTCTACGCCTCCGTGCTCGGCATCGATGTCGACCCGGCGGATCCCGCCTACCACAATGTCGTGCTTCGCCCGTGTCTGCCGCCGGTCTCCGCGGCCGGGAAGCCGGCGGCGGAGGGGTTGGCCTGGGCCGAAGGCCATGTCGACACACGCTACGGCAGGGTTGCGTGCCGCTGGGAGCGGCGGGATGATGGCCGGGCGCGCTATTCGGTTTCGCTTCCCGCCAACACGTCCGCCACGCTTCTCCTGCCCGGGCGGCGGGCGAGGCGGCTCAAGTCCGGCGAATATTCGTTTGTGGTATAATAATAGGTCATCTCCGCAAGGCCCTTATGCTTGTTTTCCACATAGACTTGAACACCGTGGCGTTGAGGCGCGAGACAATCTCGGCGCTTCTCCGCTTCGTTGCGGCGTGCGGGTACGATTCCGTCCTCTGGGAGGTCGAGGACAAGGTGCGTTGGGAAACCTGCCCCGAATGCGCACATCCCGATGCCTTCACCAAGGAGGAGTTCCGCGAGATTCTCGACGAGGCGAAGTCCCTTGGGCTCGCCCCGATCCCGCTTCTCCAGACCTTCGGCCACGCCGAGTATGTGCTTTCGCACGAAAAATACCGCGCCTGGCGCGAACTCCCCGAAAAAAAGGACTGCTACTGCGTCTCCCGCGCCGATGTCCGCGACTTCCTCCGGGCCTGGCTGCACGAGTATCTCGAGCTCTTCGGCGACGGCGTGAGGTTCTTCCACCTCGGCGGCGACGAAGCCTATTCCTTCGGCAAGTGCCCGGTCTGCGCCGTGCGCGACCGCATGGAGCTCTACGCCGAGCATCTCAAGGCCGTCGCGGGCGAACTCCTTGAAAAGGGGATTCGCCCGGGCTGCTGGTGCGACATGCTCCTCGCCGGCGACGATGAGCAGGCCGTCGCCCAAATCCCCGCCGATTTCGTCATCTGGCACTGGGACTATTACTACGGCTGCCGCAACAGGCCCGTGAGCAGATGGTCCGACAAAACCCGTTTCCTCCAGGCGCACGGCTACGATGTCGTCTTCTGCGGCGCGTCGCAGTGCGGCGGCGAAGACCCCTTTCTCCCGCGGTACGAGTGGCACTCGCAAAACCTTGCCGCTTCGGCGAAACTCGTGAACGGCGACGGGTTGCTCGGGCTTTGCGTGACTTCGTGGTCGATACGCGGCTCGCTCAAGGCCGAGCAATACCCGCTTATCGACTATGCGGCGCGGTGCTTTAGGAACCCCGGGCTCGATGCCGAAGCAGAATTCTCCGCCGTTTGCCGCCGCTTCTTTGGCGACGTCACGCCGGCGCAGCTCTTCGACCTCACCGACTGGGACCATTTTTACCTGGCGGGGATTGAAGGCCGCAGCTGGAACGCCTACAAGGACGCCTCCGTGCCGATGAAAGGCCAGTTCGCCTATGTTCTCGCCACGCAGGGGAGGGAGGCGCCGGATTTCGCGGAGAGGCGGCTTGAAACCGTCGCGGCGCTCCTGCGGCGCACCGAGGCGGCGGCGTCCGCGATGCGCCAGGCGCGGGGTGGAACGGCGCTTCTGGACGTTCTTCTCCAAGGCGCCGACTTGCGCATCCGCCTTTTTGGCACCCTCCTTGCGGCTCTCCGCGGGGAAAAAACGCCGCCCGCGCCTTACCTCGCCTCCGCCGCCTACTACGGCCTGGAGCAGACCGATTGGTCGGCATTCAATTTCGCGCGAATCGTCTGGGCCGTGCTCGACGAACGTTACGCCGAGCCCTTCGACGGCACACAGCTTTTCACACCCCGGTGAAAGCCGGGAAAGGACATTCAAATGGAAGCAAAAGACCAGTATCCTTCAAACAACGCCCTCCTCGCCAAGATGATCAAGCGCGACGAAATCGACCGCTACTGCAGGAACGGCCGCGATTTCATCGACGACGACGCCATCAAGGCCGAAATCAAGGCCAATGCCAAGCCCGAGAAGCAGCGCGTCCGCGACATCATCCAGAAGTCGCTCGCCATCCAGACCCTCTCCGGTCCCGAAGTCGCGGCGCTCCTCGCCGTGGACGACCCCGAACTTCTCGCCGAGATGGCCGAGGCCGCCTGGTCGGTCAAGCACAAGGTCTACGACAACCGCGTCGTCACCTTCGCGCCGATGTACATCTCCAACTTCTGCGTCAACCGCTGCCGCTACTGCGGTTTCAGCGCCGACAACCCCCACGAAAAGCGCCGCTGCATGACGATGGAGGAGATCAAGCGCGAGGCCGAGGCGATGATCAAGATCGGCCACAAACGCGTGATGGCGGTCTACGGCGAGCACCCGATGACGGGCGCGCAGTTCATCGCCGACTCCCTCCGGAGCATCTACTCGGCCAGCGTCAAGATGCGCAAGGGCGTCTGCAACGTCCGCCGCATCAATGTCAACGCCGCCCCCATGTCGATCGACGACCTCAAGGTCGTCCACGAGGCCGGCATCGGCACCTTCCAGGTCTTCCAGGAGTCCTACGACCACAAGTTCTACGCCACCATGCACCCGGCGGACACCGTGAAGGGCGACTACGGGTGGCGCGTCACCTGCATGCACCGCGCCTTTGACGCCGGCATCGACGACGTCGGCCTCGGCGTTCTCTTCGGCCTCAACCCCGACTGGAAGTACGAGGTTGCCGCGATGTGCTGCCATGCCCGCGAACTCGAACGCTTCGTCGGCATCGGCCCCCACACCTTCTCGGTGCCGCGCATGCACGCGGCTTCGGGCTCCGAGGTCGCCAACGCCAGGAACGCGTTCACGGACGACGACTTCTTCAAGGCGGTGCTCGTGCTCCGCCTCGCGGTCCCCTACACGGGCCTCATCGTCACGGCGCGCGAAAGCAAGGAGCTCCGCGACCGCTGCCTGCGGATCGGCTCGACGCAGATGGACGCCGGGACGCGCATCGACATCGGCGGCTACAGCGCGGCCAACGTCGACCAGAAACTCGACGAGCAGCAGTTTTTGCTCGGCGACACCCGCTCGCTCGAGCAGATGATCGTCGACCTCGCCAAGCAGGGGGTCATCACGTCGTTCTGCACGGCGGGCTACCGCTGCGGGCGCACGGGCGGCTGCATCATGGATGCGCTGAAGACCGGCAAGGAGGGGACCTTCTGCAAGATCAACGCCGTGCTCACCTACCGCGAGTGGCTTGACGACTTCGCCTCGCCGGAAAGCATCAAGGCCTGCGAACCCGTCATCCAGGCGGAGCTTGACGCGATCAAGGAGACGTACCCGAAGTTCTTCCCGGTCGTCATGGACCGCTACAACCGCATTGCCGCCGGCGAACGCGACCTCTATTTCTAAGCCAATGTGGTGGATGGCATGAGGTGGATGGCAATTGGTTCCGGGGCACCGGAAAAGGCAATGGGGATTGCCGGAAAGATTTTTCTGACAGTTTTCGTTCTTCTTTGGGCGGGTTTGCCTGCGACCATGCTGGTCACGGAGCTCCCAGACCTCATCGGCGGATTCAAGGCGCGCGGCTGGCGTGAAACGCCCTGCACCATTCTCTCTTCCGAGGCCAGGCCCGAGAAGAGTTCCTTCCGGCTTGACGTCAAGTACGCCTACTCGTTTGACGGCGGCAGCTTTGAGTCTTCGCGTTTCAACTATTCCGGCGACAGCCGGAAGTTCTCCAAAATCTCCGAAAGGGCCCCGCTTCTTGAAAAATACGGGAAGGGCAAGTCCGGCATCTGCTTCGTCAACCCGGCGAACCCCTCTGAGGCGATTCTGGAGAGGCCTGGCTGGGGGGGCGTGGCCCCCGTTGCCATCCCCCTTGTCTTTGTCGTCGTTGGCGTCACCATCCTCGTCAACACCTGGCGGGGGCGGAAGCCCCGGCGCAGACCGTCCGCCCCCCCGTCTTACGCCCCAGGAACCCCGGTCAAGCCCTGGGCCCGGCTCGACGCCCCGTGGATTCCGCTTGTCTTTGGCGGAATTTTCCTCGGCATCGGGATTTTCATCGGTTCTCTGCTTTTACGCAAGTTCATTGCCGATGCGGGATCGTGGGCGTCGACGGAGGGAACGGTGATTTCAACCGCCATCCGCGTCACCCACGGAAAGCACGGGTCGAGCTCGTCGCCGTATGTCTCGTATTCGTATTCCGTCAATGGCCTTGAATACGAAAACGACGATTTTTCGACATTCGACATTTCAAGCTCCAGTCGCGACGCCGGCGGCAGGCTCGCGCCCTATCGTCCCGGGGGGAAGGCCACGGTCTACTACAAGCCCGGCAATCCGGCGCACAGCGTCCTCGAAGTCCGGACGTCGCCGCTCGACTACCTGATCCTGATCTTCCCGCTCCTATTCATCCTCGTCGGTGGCGGTGTTTTCCTCGGCTGCCTGAAGGGGATGCTGGGCGACGGCGCCGCGCGGGAAGAGGAATACGCCGTTGTCGCGGGGCTTAAGCTCAAGCGCCAGATGGGCGATTTCGGCGGCAAGCTCATCTTCGCGGTGATCTGGAACCTTTTCTGCCTGATGTTCGTCTCGATTTGGTTCAGGGCGTCGGGGAATTTTTCATGGACGCGGGCGTTCTGGACGTTCGACAAGTTTTTCGTACTGGTCTTCCCCCTCGTTGGCGTCGGTCTCATCGTGTCGTGCCTGGTGACGGCGGCGAGGCGCCTTGCTGTCGCCGGCCATTACGAAGTGGTGGCGGCGGCGGACAGGCTGGTTCCCGGCGCACGCGTCCAGGTGAACTACGTTTTCAAGGGAAATGCCGGGCGGCTCCCGTGGGTTGCCTTCTCGGTTGTCCAGCGCGACATGGGGGTTCGCACCTCGTCGCGCGGCGGAGTAGGGGAATCTTCCGCGGCGGCCTACGAGAAGGAGGATGACGTGTGGGACACCGACAATCCGCTTCAAGCGGGGGCGGGGTCGTTTGTCTTCACGTTGCCCGAGGCCATCAACTCCCCGCGCATCGACTGGTCCCTCAAGGTGCGCTACGGGAAGCTCTCCGACACCTTCAAGCTGCCAGTCGCCAAGGCTGGTCCGGGTATGGCGTAGCCGGTCGTCGATGGTTCCGGGAATTGGCGGGCAGAGTCAAATGGATGTTTTTGGATTTACGGCGAATTGGCATAGCCATACGTTTCGCTGCAAGCATGCGGCCGGGGACGTGGCAGACTACTGCGCCGAAGCCGCCAAGGCGGGCATCAAGGTCCTGGGGATTTCCGACCACATGCCAACGAGGGACGGGCGCTGGGACCGCGTCCGCATGGACTATGCCTCCATGCCTTCCTACATCGAGGCGATTGAGAAGGCACGGCGCGAATATCCCCGGCTGACGCTTTTCAAGGGGCTTGAATGCGAATGGTGCCCGGAGTTCGGCAGGGGATACTACGAGGACGAGCTCAATGGAAAATTCGGGCTCGACTTCATTGGCGCCGCGCCGCATTCCTTCAAAATGGACTGGGGAGATGAAAAATGGCTCAACTCCTTTGCCCGCGGCGACTGGATCGACCAGAAAAACTGGTTGGTCGGCTATGCAAAATGCGTCGTCGACACTGTCGGCACGGGACTTTTCAATTACCTGGCCCATCCCGACTTGATCGGTTGCTTCTGCACGAAGTGGACGGCCGAGGCGGAGGCCGCGTCGCGCGCCATCGTCCAGGCCGCGCGCGACGCGCACATGCCCATCGAAATCAATACATCGGGTTTTCGCAAGCCGTGGATCGACGACGAGGACGGGACTCGCCGCGCCCAATACCCTTGGAAACCCTTCTGGCAGATTGCCGCCGAGGAAGGGGCGACGGCCATCATCGGAACCGACGCCCATTCACCGGAACTCATCGGCGCGACCGTTGACAGGGCCCTGGACTTGGTTCGCGACACCGGCGTCAAAGTCATTGTGCCGCAGTCCGTGGCCGAAATGCGCGTATAGGTTTCGGACTATTCGGCGAGGAGCTTGAAGAAGATCCCGGCGCAGGCCATGGTGTCGTCCAGCGCGTCGTGACTGTTGCAGCCTTCGATGCCGAGGGCGGGGATGAGGTTGCAGAGCCTGTAGCTGTCGAGTCCCGGGCGAAGGTGCCGGGCGAGCGCAAGCGTGTCGCATGTTTCGACAAGTTCCGGCTCGAAGTCGAGGTCGAATTTCCTGCACATGTTCTGCACCATGCCCATGTCGAAGCGCAGGTTGTGGGCGACGAGGAGTGTGCGGTCTCCGACAAAGCCGAAGAACTGCCGCATGGCCTCTTCGGGGGCGATTCCGTTGACCTGGAGGAAGTCCATGGAAAGCCCGTGGATGCTCTCCGCCCACGGATTCATGTCGCACGTGGGGCAAAGGTAGGTGTTCATCGTCCTTGAAAAGGTGCCCGCGACATATTCGGCGGCGGCGATCTGGCAGATTTCGTCGTCTTTCGTCCCGCCCGTGGTTTCGGTGTCGAAGACCACGACGCGGCCGTTCCGCGCGAATTCGCGAATTGCCCCGATTGTGTTTTTACAGACTCTCATTTTGCCGTTGATAAGGGGACAGTCCATTAATGTAGTGTTGTTAAAACATTATGGCTAAGAAAATTGTCGAGTTTTATCAAAGGGCGATTTCCTTGACGGGGGCGTCCGCGAAATCAAGGGTGAGGTCGCGGACGCCGCCGCCCCGGGCAATGGTGAAGGTACACTTGCCGTAGCCCTGGACGGTGGCGGAACTGTCCGCGAGGGCGAGGACTTCGGCTTCCTCCGAATGGGGCCAGACGGCCGTGCCGCCGCGGACGGCGGCTTTGACGAGGGTGCCGAACGGGAAGGCGACGTCGTATGTGCGCTCGCCGGCGCGGAGCGTCGCGTGGCGGAGGGGGACGGGGTCGCGGTACCAGTCGGTGGCAAGGAAATAGACGTGCGACGAACCGTCGTCCTGCGCGTAGACGGCGAATTCGACATCGTCGCCGCAGGCGCACCAGACGGGTTCCCGCTCCGTTTCGCCTTTCAGAAGGGCGCGCAGTTGTTCCTCGTAGAGGTCGCGCAGCGCGGGGGCGGCGGGATAGGAGAGGGCGTTGACGAGGATGACTTCCCCTTTGCCACAGGCGTAGCGGCAGACGAGGGGGAGTCCGTCGTCCGTGACGGCGAGGATGGCCTGGGGCGTCTGGATGTTTTCGCAGACGGCGACGGGATGTCCCTTGACCGTGGATTGCCTTAGGCGCGGCGCGCCGCAGGCGAAGCCGAGGGGATGCCCGATTTCGGCGAGGCGACCTGCGGCAATGTCGGCATACGAAGTCGTATTGGCGAGGTGCGCCCGCGTGAGCAGCAGCTTGCCTCCGCCACGCACCGCTTCGAGCAATCGGTCGAGATCCGCGGCCTCGGCGCAGTTGTAGCCCACGAAGGCGAGGGCTCCGTAGCCGCGGAGTTGTCCGGCCCCCGCCTCGACCGGGATGACGTCGATGCCGCCGTGCGGAGTTCCCGTGAAGAAGCCGACTTCGTAGTCGTCGGGGCAGTAGTGGCAGTAGGCGGGCTTGCCGGGCGTGGCGAGAGGATAGAAGACCTTGAGCAGGCCCCAGCTTTTTTCGGCGTCGGTGGACTCGACTTCCTGAATGCCCCAGGGATGGCGCAGGCCGAAGCCATGCCAACCGTCGAAGCGCCCGTGGAGAAGGGCGAGGGGCGTGCGGAAGGTGCCTGGCCGCGAGTGCGTCCGCACATAGCGGAAAAAGTCCTGCTGCTGGCGCAGGTGGTTTTGGCAGGTTTCGCCGAAGCGGTTGAATCCGGCGTAGTACTCCTCGATGTGCCAGAGGCCCTCTTCGGTGTTGATTTCGCAAGCGCCCTGGATGTAGGCGGAGTAAAGGGCGAGGCGGTAGCGGCGGACATGCTCGGGGACGTCGTAGGGCGACGAAGACCACTGCATGGCGTGGTGGACGCCCGGCCGCGCAACTCCGCCGAAGCGCGCCGCACCGCGCAGGAAGGCCATGTAGAGTTCGATGGCCCCATACATCGACTCGTAGCCGACCCACTTGTAACCAGCCTCGAAGAAATACTTGAACATCACCGTCGGGCCGGTGTGGCGGGTGGCGGCGTCTTTGCGGATTTCGGCGAGATGGGCGATTTGGCGGTCGTGGGCGAGCCGTGTGTCGGGAGGCGTGACGGGATGGCGGTGCCAGTACATCTCGCCGTCTATCTGGAAGTAGTTCTCGTGGCAGTACTGCGGGTTGACGTGGGGGGCGTCCTCGTCGTAGACGCGTTGTTGCATCTCCCACAGCTGCTGGAGGAATTTCGAGCGGTTGCTTGCGCGCACGCCCCAGTAGAAGCAGGCGCCGTCGCGTTCGTGCGTTTGGCCGCCGCGGAACCCCGGGCCGGAGAGAAGCGCGGCATCGGGGTTGGTGTTCTGTCCGGGAAGTTCGCGGCCGTCCCACATGTGCACGTATTCCATGCCGAGCTCGTTCAGGACGCGGGCGAAGTCGCGCCAGGACTCCGCGTCGAGCTGCCGCGAGCCGCTCCAGCGGTAGGTGGGGCGCGCCGTGACGAGATCGCCGACTTCATTTTCGAGATACCACTTCAGATATTCGCGGAAACTGTCGGGGTCCTGGTGGACGTAGACCATGTCGCCCGTCCCGGTGGCGACGCCGTCATTTGCGCGGAAGACGATCCGTTCGATTTCGCCAACGGTCTTTTTGCCTCCGCAGTCCACCTCGAAGGGAATGTGGGCGCCGGGTTCGCCACAGGCGAGCCGAACGCCGTGCAGTCCCGCCTTTTCGAAATGGAAAACCCCGCCCGTGAGGCGCGGGTCGGGCGACGAGACAGTCACGTCGACGACGTCTTCCTCCGTTTCGAAGAGCAGGCGCGCCATTCCGCCCGCGGGGGCGATTTTGGCGGCCGCGACAAGGACGGCGCAGCCGGCCGGTTCGGAGACGAGCCCAACTTCGTGGAGCGCGTAGGGCAGGGCGTCGTGGTAGTCCGAGACGAGGCGGACTTTCAGTTCGTTGTCCGCGAGGAGCGCGCCGGCGGGGAGCGGCAGCTCCCATTCCGAATTGGTGTGGCAGCGTTCGAAGACTTCGCCTTCGAAGACAACCGCGCCGTTAAGCTCGACGTGGAACCGGGGCCATTCCTTCCGGCTGAGATACTGCGCCGTCCAGTCGAACTGCTGCTTGTCGGGGACTGGCACGGAGAAGTCGGGAAGCAGGTTCCAGCCCAGCGCCGTCTCAAGCGAAGGCTTCTCCACGAAGACATCGCCGGAATAACGCGCCCCCTCGACGAGGACTGCGATGTGTGCGACATCGTTGGCCGGCACCTTGCACGCCTTCGACAGCTCGATCCATTTTCCGCCCGTGTTTTGGGCGAGGTCGATGGCGAAGACGAGATCCGGCGGAAGCGCGACGGAGTCTGGATTGACGCCGTCCTTGCGCAGGCGGACCTCGAATAGCATCCGCAGGAATCCCCCGGGTTCGAGGGCGAGGTTCTCGGAGCGGAGTCGGATTCCAAGGCGGAGGTCGTCCGTCGGCGGCGACCACAGATAGGAGAGGGACGGGGGCCAGGCGACCTTGCGGTAGGCGCGGCGCGTGTATTCGGCGGGCGTTTTCGATGAGAAGTCGAGGCAGTACTGCGATTTCCCGGCGTGGGTGGTGTCGAGCGCGTCCGTCACCGTGTGGTACTGCCACTGGAAGTCGGGTTCGTTTTTCCAGAACTTGGAGATCGCGGACTCCCCGGCGAAGAACAGGCGGTATTTTCGGTTCGCCTCCGGTGCCGCATTGAAGGCAAACGAAGCGGCTTCACCGCCCGCGCGGAGAAGCGCCCCTTCCTTCATGTCGTTGTAGATGCGTTGGAATTTTGTCATGTTGGCTGCCTTTTTCAAAATCCTACCATCGGGAACCGGGAATGTCAATCCAAAAAGAGCGCTGGAGAGGGAGGGGTTCTTGAAATTTTCCCTTGCGGGAAAAATGAATAAACACTAAAATAGTAGCAATGCTTTTCACTTGCCGGGGGGACCGGCTTTCACGCATTCAGGAGTAACACCAACATGGCAAAGAAAATAATGGTTGACGGCAATACCGCCGCAGCCCAAATCGCGTTCGCGTGCTCGGAAGTCGCCGCGATCTACCCGATTACGCCGTCCTCGCCGATGGCCGAGACCTGCGATGAGCTCGCCGCCCATTGCAAGACCAACATCTGGGGCTCGGTTCCCTCGATTGTCGAGATGGAATCCGAAGGCGGCGCCGCCGGCGCCGTCCACGGCTCCCTCACGACGGGCTCGCTCACGACGACCTTCACGGCGTCGCAGGGCCTGCTCCTCATGATCCCGAACATGTACAAGATCGCGGGCGAGCTCGCCCCGACCGTGTTCCACGTCTCCGCGCGTTCGCTCGCCTGCCAGGGCCTCTGCATCTTCGGCGACCAGGGCGACGTGATGGCCTGCCGCCAGACGGGCTTCGCGATGCTCTGCTCCAACAGCGTCCAGGAGGCGCACGACATGGCGATGGTCGCCCATGCGTCCACGCTTGAGGCGAAGGTTCCGTTCATGCACTTCTTCGACGGCTTCCGCACCTCCCACGAAGTCCAGAAGATTGAGGAAATCCCGACCGACGTCATCCGCGAGATGATCGACGACAAGTTCGTCGAGGACTTCCGCAAGCGCGCGCTCGACCCCGAGCACCCGACGATGCGCGGCACGGCGCAGAACCCCGACATCAACTTCCAGGGCCGCGAGAGCTGCGAGAAGTACTACCAGGCCACCCCGGCGATCGTCCAGAAGTACATGGACAAGCTCGCCAAGCTCACTGGCCGCGCCTACAAGCTCTACGACTACGTCGGCGCCCCCGACGCCGAGTACGTCGCCATCGCGATGGGCTCCGGCTGCGACACGCTCCACGAGACGGTGGACGCCCTCGTCAAGGCCGGCAAGAAGGTCGGTCTCGTCAAGGTGCACCTCTTCCGTCCGTTCTCGATGAAGGACTTCGTCCAGGCGATTCCCGAGACCGTCAAGGTCATCACCGTCCTTGACCGCACGAAGGAGCCGGGCGCGATCGGCGACCCGCTCTACCTCGATGCGTGCGCCGCGATTGGCCAGGCCAAGCAGCAGGGCCTCGTCAAGTACGCCTACCCGAAGATCCTCGCCGGCCGCTATGGCATCGGCTCGAAGGACTTCACGCCCCAGATGTGCGCGAACATCTTCGCCAACATGGCCTCGGCCCAGCCCAAGGACCGCTTCGTCGTCGGCATCGTCGACGACGGCACGCCCACCGCGCAGTACATCCTCGGCGACGACAGCTTCGTCGTCCCGAAGGGCGACCGCAAGGAGTGCATGTTCTGGGGTCTCGGCGCGGACGGCACGGTCGGCGCGAACAAGAACTCCATCAAGATCATCGGCAACTACACCGAGAACTACGCGCAGGGCTACTTCGAGTACGACTCCAAGAAGTCGGGCGGCGTGACGATCTCGCACCTCCGCTTCGGCTCCGATATGATTCGCAGCCCGTACTTCACCAACACGGCCGACTTCACCGCCTGCCACTGCTTCCCGTACCTCGAGAAGTACGACATGCTCAAGGCCGCGAAGCCGGGCTCCGTGTTCCTCCTCGCCTCGCCGTTCCCGCCGGCCGAGATCTGGGACCACATGCCCGACGAGGTCGAGCAGGCCATCATCGACAAGCAGCTCAAGTTCTACGTCATCGACGCCGCGAAGATCGCCCTTGCCAACGGCATGGGCACCCGCACGAACACGGTGCTCCAGACCGCGTTCTTCAAGCTCTCCGGCATCACCCTGAAGAAGGCCGACGGCACGATCCTCGACCCGATCCAGGTCCTCAAGGACTACGCCGAGAAGGCCTACTCCAAGAAGGGCCAGGAAGTCGTCGAGATGAACTGGAAGTGCATCGAGGCCGCCGCCTCCGCCATCGAGGAGGTCAAGTATCCCGCGGCTCCCGCCGGCAAGGCCAAGATGCCCGCCGCCGTCGCGGCCGAGGCCCCCGACTTCATCAAGAACGTCACCGCGAAGATGATCGCCCAGAAGGGCAACGAGCTCCCCGTGAGCGCGATTCCCGACGACGGCACCTGGCCGACCGCCACCACGCAGTGGGAGAAGCGCAATGTCGCGGCTTTCATCCCGCAGTGGGATCCCGCGGCCTGCATCCAGTGCGGCCAGTGCTCGGCGATCTGCTCGCACGCCGCGATCCGCATGAAGGTCTACGGCGAGGACGCCCTCAAGGGTGCGCCCGCCACGTTCAAGTCGGCCGACGCCAAGACCCCGAAGATGAAGGGCTTTGGCTCGAAGGTCACGATCCAGGTCGCCCCCGAGGACTGCATGGGCTGCGAGCTCTGCGTCGTCAAGTGCCCGATGGCCGCCAAGGGCGCCCTCAAGATGGTCGAGCAGATCCCGCTCCGCAAGAGCGAGGCCGAGAACTGGAAGTTCTTCCTCGACCTTCCCGAAGTCGATCCCGCCAAGCTCGACACCAAGCAGCTCCTCGACTCCCAGCTCAAGCGCCCGCTCTTTGAGTTCTCCGGCGCCTGCGCGGGCTGCGGCGAGACGCCCTACGTCAAGCTCCTCACCCAGATCTGCGGCGACCGCCTCCTCATCGCGAACGCGACGGGCTGCTCGTCGATCTACGGCGGCAACCTGCCGACCACCCCGTACTGCCAGCGCAAGGACGGCAAGGGCCCGGCCTGGTCGAACTCGCTCTTCGAGGACAACGCCCAGTTCGGTCTCGGCATGCGCGTCTCCTCCGACAAGCTCTACGGCTACGCGATGGAGCTCGTCGACAAGGTCCTCGCCAAGGAAGAGGCTCCCGCCGCGATCAAGGATGTCCTGACCAAGATCAAGGCCATCGACCAGTACGACGAGAAGGGCCAGGGCGTCGAGCAGATGCGCGCCGCGGTCAAGGAACTCAAGGCCGCGCTCGGCGGCAACTGCTGCTCCGGCAAGGAAGGCGTTGCCTGCACGTGCCCGATCGGCCGCCAGCTCCTCGCGGTTGCGGACAACCTGGTTCGCAAGTCCGTCTGGATCCTCGGTGGTGACGGCTGGGCATACGACATTGGCTACGGCGGGCTCGACCATGTTCTCGCCTCGGGCAAGAACATCAAGATCCTCGTCATGGACACCGAAGTCTACTCCAACACCGGAGGACAGGCCTCCAAGTCGACCCCGATCGGCGCGATCGCCAAGTTCGCGGCCGCCGGCAAGACCCAGGCCAAGAAGAACCTCGGCCTCATGCAGATGCAGTACAAGAACGTCTATGTCGCCTACGTCTCGATGGGCGCCAACCCCGCCGCGACGGTCAAGGCCTTCAACGAGGCCGAGAACTACAACGGCCCGGCGCTGATCATCGCGTACGCGCACTGCATCGAGCAGGGTCTCGCGACCAAGACCGGCCCCGCCCACCAGCAGGCGGCCGTCGACTCGGTCCACTTCCCGCTCTGGCGCTACAACCCGACGCTCGCGGAGAAGAAGCTGCAGCTTGACTCGGCGGACAAGTCCGACAAGGTCTCGTTCGCGGAGCGCGCCCTCTCGAAGGACTGCGGCGAGAACCGCTTCAAGCAGCTTGTGAAGATCGCCGGCCCCGAAAAGGCCCAGGAGATGCTCAAGCGCGCCGAGGACGGCTTCAAGGAGAACTACGCCCTCCTCAAGAAGCTCTCCGAGATGTAAGTCCCTGGTGGCTTCTAGCAAAAAGGCGCGACGGCGAAAGCCGCCGCGCCTTTTTTAATTGCCGTAGCGATTGCGAGCAGGCGTTAAAAATGATATACTATACGGCAAAGTTGGTTAACAAAAAGAGTGAGTTTGCCGCATGAAGGTTGTCAGAGAACGATATTTGAAGCAATTGCGCGAACGGATGCATAACGGTTTGGTGAAAATCATCACAGGCATTCGACGTTGCGGGAAGTCTTATCTTCTTGGGGTTCTTTTCAAGGAGTATCTTGAGTCCATCGGCGTCGATCAGGCGCACATCATCGAGGTTGCTCTTGACAAAGATGAATTTCGCGGAATTCGCGACGCGATTCGACTGGGCGAGTACATTCGTACGCGGATTGTGGATGACGGCAAGTGGACGTATGTCTTCGTGGATGAGGTACAGCTAGCGAAAAAGGTCTTGCCGGACGGTGTGGACATCAGCCGTTATGCGCCTGAAGACCGAGATGAGGCTTATGTCACTTTTTACGATGTCCTCAACGGCATCAGACAAATGAAGAATGTGGACGTGTATGTCACGGGATCGAATTCAAAAACACTTTCCAAGGACATCGACACCAATTTCGCAGACCGTGGCTATCAGATTCGCATGCACCCATTTTCCTTTTCGGAATACTGCCAGGCACTTCAGCCGGAAGACAAGGCAGAGGCGTTCAGCCGCTATCTGACTTGGGGAGGGATGCCGCTGGCCGTGGCGGAGACAACGGATGACGGTCGGGCTCGCTACCTGAAAGGATTGTTTTCGGAAGTGTATTTGAAGGATATCAAATTGCGGTATGAACTGAGAAATGACTTTGTCCTTGGAAAATTGATTGATGTGCTTTCCAGTGCCACGGGGAGTTTGACGAATCCGCACAAGCTGCGGGACATGCTTGAGTCAACGTTGAAGATCAAGGCGGGTGATCATACGATTGTCAATTACATCGAGTACCTCATAGACGCATTCCTGTTTTCGGAATCCAAGCGCTGGGACGTAAAGGGAAAGTCGTATTTCGACTATCCGGTTAAGTATTATGCCGAAGACACGGGGCTGCGAAACGCCCGGCTTGAATTCCGCGATGTGGAACCGTCGCATTCGATGGAGAATGTCATTTACAACGAACTGGTTCGCAGGGGGTGTTCGGTGGATGTCGGGGTCGTTCAGATTTCCGGCAGGGGTGAAAATGGGAAACAGTTCCTGCGGCAGCACGAGATTGATTTTGTGGTAAATCGGGCGCCAGGAAAGATCTACATTCAGTCTGCATGGCGACTGCCTTCGGAAGAAAAGCTCCAGCAGGAACTTTTGCCCCTGCGCCGTAGCGGCGATTTCTTCAAGAAGATCATCGTATCGGAAGGGTATGCGCGGCCGATGCAAGATGAATTCGGCATCGTACACATCGGCGTGATTCCGTTTTTGCTTGACGAGTGTTTTCTGGAAGATGCCCTTTTGAAATGAGTTTTCGACAGCCTACTCATAGCAAATAGGAGGAAGGCTTCAAGGAGAACTACGCTCTCCTCAAGAAGCTCTCCGAGATGTAATCGGAAGACGCTTCAGGCGAAACGGCGCGACGGCGAAAGCCGCCGCGCCGTTTTTTATCGAAAATCCGCTTGTTTTTGCGCTGACGGTGTGCTATGATATTTGCGCTTTGAAGTTGTGCTTTGCGCGGGAGCGTAAGGCGTCGCCGGATGTCTGGATATTCAGCGATGTAAAAACGGAAAAGTCTATTGCTGTTTGTCAAACGCCGCAAGGGGTGCTATGCCAGTAATTGAAAGAACAGTCCGCCCGAGGAGAAACAGGGTGTCTGTCGAGGTGCCCCGCGAATTCAGTGCATATTCCTGCAGGGTGATAGTCATTCCGCTTCAAGAGGTTGTGCAAAGTCGTAGTCAGGATGCGGAATGGCGCGGTCAGATGCGAATTGGTTCCATGAAGGATGAAATCAGTCTGCCGGAGAATTTTGAACAGGAATTTAGTGGATTGGATGCTCAAGTTTCCGAGATGTTCGAGGGAGCGATGCCGTGAGATTCCTTCTCGACACGCAGATTGTCATTTGGGCGATGGTTGGAAGTCCGCGCCTCTCTCCTTGTGCGCGAGAGATTCTGGAGAATCCAGATAACGAGTTTTGCGTTAGTGCTGTGTCGGTCTGGGAAACGGCGATTAAACATTCCATCAAGCCAGAGGCGATACCAGTCACAGCGGAACAGATGGTTCGGTTCTGCCATGAGTCGGGTGTCGATGAACTTCGCATAGGATTTGATCATTCTCAACGCGCCGATACTCTGCCAAGACATCACAATGATCCTTTTGATCGGATGCTGGTTGCGCAAGCGCAAGTGGAAGGTCTTTATTTGCTTTCGCATGATGGCAAATTGCCGCTTGCCGCCTTACGGTGATTTCGTTGTTCATGTGTGATTGATCTTTGACATGCCGCCCGACGGTTGTTCGGGCGGGCCGTCGGCACCGCGCAAGCGGGAGACTGGCATGACCTCCGGCCTCGGGTGAGGCCGGACAGTCAAAACAACTTAGCGGGCATATGGGCAGGGAGACTCGTTACAGGATCAAGGACAACTACGTCCGTTTGTTTCCCCAAGCCTATATGGCTTCTGCCGCTGCCAGCAGCAGGTTGAGCGCTTTTTCGACGGTCGCCTCGCGGACGGCGCCGCGGTCGCCGGGAAAGAGGTTGCGCGTCACCTGGGTGCCGGTTGGGGAGGCGACGGCGATGTAGACGAGCCCGACGGGCTTCGTCGGCGTACCGCCGTCCGGGCCGGCGATGCCGGTGACGGCGACGGCGCAGTCGGCGCCGAATTTCATTCGCGCCCCTTCGGCCATCTTTGCCGCGCATTCGGGGCTGACGGCGCCGACGGTGCGCAAGATTTCCTCCGGAACGCCGAGGAGGTCGCGCTTGACCTCGTTGGCGTAGGAAACGGCTCCGCCGGGGTAGCAGGCCGAAACGCCGGGCTCGGCGGTGATTGCACCGCCAATGAGCCCGCCCGTGCATGATTCCGCCGTGGCGAAGGAAAGCCCCTTCGCGAGGCAGGTTTCCTTGAGTTTGCGAACCGTTTCAGCTGTTGTCATTTTTGCCTCACCTTGACAAACGAAGGCCGGCGACCTGAAGGCAAGTCGCCGGCCCGTGAAGAGAAACCCCGCCCGGTCGTAATGCCGGAAGTCTACCTGTTCTTTTTAAATCCAGGTGGGAGACGTAGTCCGCAGGTCCGGTATGCCACGGAGGCGTGCCTTCTCTAACGGCGTTCTTTCTCCCCAAGCGAAATGTAGAACGGAGATTTGAAGCGTGTCCGCGATGCGGGCAGGGCCAATTTCAGTACCACATTCCCTGCGGACGGACTGTGATCCGCCCGCGGGAGTCCAGTGAACTCAGTTTGCCCGGACTTCGGCGCCGAGCGTGTTTTTCAGCACGGTCATGATCTTTTCGCATGCCGCGTTGACTTCGTCGTCGGTGAGCGTCCGTTCGGGCGAACGGAATTCCAGCGAATACGCCAGGGAGCGCTTGGCGCCGTCCAGCGTTTTCGGTTTAAAGATATCAAAAAGCTTGATTCCCGTCAAGGTCTTGGGCCCGGCCTTGGTGATTGCCTTCACGATGTCGCCGTGCGCAAGCGTCTCGGGGACGACAAGCGCGATGTCGCGGATGACCGCCGGGAAGGCGGGCACGGGCTTGAGCGCGCGGTGCGTGCCGAAGTTCATCAGCAGCGGCGCCGTGGCGATTTCGGCGACGGCCATCGGCGTGTTGACGCGCCAGGAATGGCGAAGCGCCTGCTTCACGAGGCCCATGCGGCCTGCGGTGCCCTTGCCGATCTTGATGGCGACGGACCAGCCCTTCTCGAAGGCGGCGAAGTCTTCGAGTTCGAAGCGGGGCGTCGGGGCGTGGAGCGTGGCGCAGAGGTTTTCGACGAGCCCCTTGAGCCAGAGCATCGCCTCCTCGTTGGAGACGGCGGCGCGGCGCTGGAGCGCACCGCGTCCGAAGGGACCGCAGAAGCCCATCGAGAGACGCTTCTCCTCGCCGAAGGCGTCGCCGTCGCGCCAGAAGACGCGGCCAATCTCGAAGAGCGCGGGCGCCTCGATCTGGCGGGCGTAGTTGCGTCCAAGCGACTGGACGAGTTGCGGGAGGAGCGAGTCCCGCATGATGCCGTAGTCGCCGCTCACCGGGTTGGGGAGGGCGAGGCGGCGTGAGGCGTCGGGATTGAAGGCGTCGAGCTCGGCGGAGGAGAGGAAGCTGTAGTGCATGCCTTCCGAAAGCCCCATGGCGGCGACGGCCTCGCGGCAGGCGGCTTCGGCGCGGAAGGGCGCGTCATCGGCGCCGGCGACCGCAAGGGCGGCGGGCGTGACGTCCGGCAGCTTGTCGAGCCCGTTCATGCGGGCGATTTCCTCGACAAGGTCGGCCTCTTCGAGGAGGTCGACGCGCCACGACGGAATTCTGAAGGTTGTCGAGGCATCGTCCTTTTCGACGATCTCAAGGCCGAGCGAGACGAGGATGGAGCGGATGGTTTCGGCGGGAAGGTCGATGCCGATGAGCTCGGAGGCGCGCTTGTGGCCGAGTTTGACGGGGGCCTGTGGCGCGGGGCGGTTGTCAATGTCGATGACGCCCTTTGCAACGGTGCCGCGGCCGTATTTCGCGAGGAGGGAGACGGCGCGGCGCGAGGCCCAGTCCGCGAGGTCGGGGTCGACCGTGCGCTCGAAGCGGTGCGAGGACTCGGAGTGGATGCCGAGCTTGGTTGCGGTGCGCTTGATCGACGGCGCCTTGAAAAGCGCGCTCTCGACGAGGACCGTCTGCGTGGCGCATTCGATTTCGCTTTCGGCGCCGCCCATGATGCCGGCAACGGCGACGGGGGCGTTGGCGTCGGCGATGACGAGCATGGAGTCGTCAAGCTTGCGGTCGACGCCGTCGAGGGTCTTGATCGTCTCGCCCTGACGGGCCTGGCGGACGATGATCGTGCTGTCCGCGAGCCGCGTGTGGTCGAAGGCGTGGAGCGGCTGGCCGCATTCGAGCATGACGTAGTTGGTGACGTCCACGATGAGCCCGAGCGAGCGCACGCCGCATTGCTCAAGGCGCCTGGCCATCCAGTCGGGCGAGGGGCCGTCCTGGACGCCGGTGAGGACGCGCGCGGTGTAGCGCGGGCAGTTGTCGGACTCCACGACGACCTTGGCGAGCGTGGCGACATCCGCGCCGGTTTCCTCGAAGGCGACGTCGGGTTTGCGGATCGGACGCCCGAGGATCGCCGCGAACTCGCGGGCGATGCCGATCACGGAAAGGCAGTCGGAGCGGTTCCAGGTGATTTCGAGGTCGAAGACCGTCTCGCCCTTGGGAAGGGCGTCGACGAGAAGCGTGCCGGGCTTGAGCGCCGGGTCAAGCTCCATGATGCCTTCGTGGTCGTTGGAGAGGGCAAGTTCGCGGGCGGAGCAGAGCATGCCGCTCGAAGGGACGCCGCGGAGCTTGGCGGGCTTGATCTTGAAGCCGCCGTCGGGGATGACGGCGCCGATCTTCGCCACCGCCACCTTGAGCCCCGCGCGGCAGTTCGGCGCGCCGCAGACGATGCCGAGCGTCTCGTCGCCGACCGAGACCGTGCAGACGTGCATGTGGTCGGAGTCGGGATGCGGCTCGCAGGTGAGCACTTCGCCCACGACGAAATGCTCGTCGAAGGAGGGGCCGCTCGTCTCGATGGCCTCGACCTCGACGCCCGAGAAGGTGAGCTTGTCGGAAAGTTCCCGGACCGAGAGGTCGGAGACGTCGACGTATTCGTTAAGCCAGCTGATAGGTACTCTCATTTCAAATTCCTCGTTGCTTTTCGCCGCGCGCCTTAGAACTGTTCAAGGAAGCGGATGTCGTTCTCGTAGAAGTAGCGGATGTCGGGGACGCCGTACTTGATCATCGCGATGCGCTCGGCGCCGAAGCCGAAGGCGAACCCGTAGACCTCCTTCGGGTCGTAGCCGACGAAGCGGTAGACGCGCGGGTCGACCATGCCGGCGCCGGCGACCTCGATCCAGCCCGACTGCTTGCAGACGCGGCACCCCTTGCCGCCGCAGACGTGGCAGGTGAAGTCGACTTCGACCGAGGGCTCGGTGAAGGGGAAGAAGTGCGGGCGGAACCTGACGCCGACGTCCTTGCCCATCATTTCGCGGGCGAAGTAGGCGAGGGTGGCCTTGAGGTCGGCCAGGGAAACCGGCTTGGTATCGACGTAGAGGCCCTCGATCTGGTGGAAGTTGGCGCTGTGCGTGGCGTCCATCGTGTCGCGGCGGTAGGTGCGGCCGGGGCAGATGATGCGCACGGGAGGCTTGGTGGACATCATCGCGCGAATCTGGACGGGCGACGTCTGGGTGCGGAGAAGGAGGTCGTCCGTGAGCCAGAGCGTGTCGGACTGGTCCATCGACGGGTGGTGCGGCGCGGTGTTGAGGGCCGTGAAGTTGTTGAACTTGTTCTCGATGTCAGGGCCGTCCGCGACCGTGAAGCCAATGCGCCCGAAGATGCGCGCCACCTCGGCGATCACCATGTTGAGGGGGTGGATGGTGCCGCGCGCCGGCCAGCGGCCGGGCAGGGAGCAGTCGAAGGCCGCGCCGGCCGCCTCGGCGGAGCTGCCAAAGCCACCTTGGCGGTCCTTCATCGCCGCGTCAAGTTCCTGCCGCCAGGCGTTGGCGGCCTTGCCAAAGGCCGGGCGCTCCTCCTGGGGGACGTCCTTGAGCTGTTTCATAAGGGCCGGGATGAGGCCGTTTCGCCCGAGGTACTTGATGCGCACCTGCTCGAGGGCGGCGGCATCGCCCGCGGCCTTGACGGCGTCAAGCGATTCCGCATGGAGTTTCTGCAGTTCTGCGAGATTCATTTTATGTTCCCTGATGGCTTCTGTTCAAAGAAAATCAAGCAATTATTATACCATCTTGTGGTATAATTGTCGCATGGACGATTTCTGGTCGGCACTTCTCCACAACGAGTATTTCATGGAAGCCAGCATCGCGGTGACGGTGCTGGTTTTCATCGCGCTGTTTTTTGGCCTGCCGGTTGTCGTGCGCAGGCTGCCCGCCGATTTCTTCACCAACCCGGTCTACCTCGCGCCGCGCAAACGCCCGCCGGGACGGGGCTTTTTCCGCCATTGCCTCGGCGTCCTGTGGCGGAATGCGGCCGGCGTGCTTCTGGTGTTGCTGGGCACGGTGTTTCTGCAGGGCGTCCTGGTTGTCGTCGCCGGATTGGCGCTGATGGACTTCCGGGGCAAGCGGGAACTCATCCGGAGGCTGGTCCGCATCGGGTTTGTCTGGCGCCTCCTTGGCGGCATACGCCGCCGGGGGGGATGCGAACCGCTTGTGAAGCCGTAGGCGGAAGGATTCCCAATTTGATTTTCAGGACGGTTCGTAAAAATTGTCTTGGAACTTCGCCCTGAAATCAATTCGCGGGATATTCTTCAGTTCCTGCTCCGTGACCTCTACGCCGTTGTTGGCAAACAACGCGCAAGTCGTCAACGCAAATAAAACCATCAGTGTTCTTTTCATTGGTCTTCACTCCCCAGGCAAAACGGATTGCGGTTCAGGGAATCCAAGCCGACGTCGGCGGATTCAAGGGAAAGCGTGTTGTCATGCCCGAATGTTATCCCGACAACGCCCTGGCGCGGGATGTCGACATGGGCGTCCGTTTCGGAGATTTCCGGATTCCCCAGCATCAGCAACCGGTTGATGATATCCTTGCGCTTGACGGTTGCCGGGTAGTAGCATTCGGGGCCTGTCCAGTCGCCTGGTAAAATCACAATGGCAATGTCATTCTCTATTGGCGCATCCCGCATTAATGCTTTTCCAGTACTTTAATTTTTCCGCAAACTACCAAAACAAAAGCTATGAAAACAAGAAGTGCGACGGCAAAAACAATTTCCCTCTTGCGATTGGAATCTGATTTCTTGTCATGGCTGATGGATTTCCCCACATATCCGCACTCATGCTTTTTGCAAAAGTCTGAAATGGCCTTTTCGATGAAAAGTTTGTTTTGCGCATCTTGTTCAATAATTGACGCATATTCAAGAACAGACATCATCTCCTCGGTTCTTCGCGATGGCAGGGAACAATCAGAAACCTTTGAATAGGCGTCCATCATGTTGGCGATTCCATCATAAAAGCACATCCTGAGAAAGGCGTCGGATTCGTTGTTGACAGCGTCGACATACTTTCTGAAATCCCGATTCGAGCGTCTGAGAATTGCATTGACAATTGGCAACGTCAGTTTCCTGTTTTGATTCTCTTTGAAAAGAGTTTCAAGCCTGGACAGGGAATTTGTTTCCTCCAAATACGACAATAAGCCAAGCGCCTTTGAGAGACAATCCGTCTTGTCGATTTTGCCAATGTTGTCTTCTACGTAATCCAAAATGGCAGACGAAATCTCTGAATGCTGAAGTGCGTGAAGCCTAGCGTAACGAATCACAGGATGCTCAAATTCATTTGTCACTATCGCTTTGGGGTTCACCATCCTGCCATAAGAATGAAGGCTCCCTGTGTACATGTGTTCCATTTTAACGACAAAACCGTCGTCAACAACCATATCGGCACAAGCAACTGCCATGACGCATGAAATGAAAGCAACGGCAATCAGAACAATTTTCAATTTATATTCCCTCCGTATGAAATCGGCGCTCGGTTGAAGTCCGACAAACCAACGCCAATTGAATTTGTGGTAAAGCAATCGTTTTGCTCATCCTTGCCAATGCCATTAATACGTCCTAAGGGAATGTCCACGTGTTCTTCCGAAGTTGCCTCGTATCCCAACATAAGGATTCTGCTTGCAATTTCGTGTTTTGTTATTCCTGAGGGATAGTAATTGACAATTCCAGTCCAGTCGTTTGGCAAGTCAAACCTGTTAATCATTTCATTCATATAAGGAAATACTGTTTGAGTGTGGCCATCAAAATTCGGGTAAATATCTTCCAATCCACAGGCATGGCCTAGCTCATGCGCCAGGGAGTTGACACTTAAGTAGTTTGGAATAATTATACCAAAAGAAGTGTTCCCGATGCAGGGGGTTACGGCATGGTACACTGCTCCTTCTTGATTGTAAAAAGAGTTGATAATGAATATCTTAACACCGGCGCACGGTGACATTGACAACGATATTGCATTAACTATGCTTACATAATTTTGATACGAGGTCAAAGATATGTTGTACCAATTGCGATTGTTAACAGTTGTCACATTCCCTCGCACAAAATTTACGCCGGCTTGGTCGAATATCTGATTGATCGCAGCAAGCCTAGCGGAAACAGCCTCGCTGAGATTGAAAATACCAGCGGGGAAATTTCCGTTATCATCGCAAACAATAATGAAATTTGCATTTATGTTTTGCTTCGCTGCGTAGGCGAGGTACTGGATTTGCGGGGCGGGGCGCGTGTCGTAGGGGATGTCGACGGAGAGCGTGTCGACGCCTGTGGCGGAAGGCGTCACCTCGACCTGTCGCCCGAAGGACGTCCCGAAGGCCGCCGCGCCAGACGTCCCCGAACCCCACTTGATGTAGCCGTCGGGGTAGTCGACCGGCTCGACATCCACCTTGAAGACGGCCCCGCCGCCGAGGACGGCGCCCGCGGGATTCACGACCGCGCCGTCAGCCGCCCTTTCGCTGGTGACGGGTTCGAGCGCGACCTCCAGCGCGGGAACCGTGGAGAAGGACTGGCTTCCGAAAGCGCGGGTCTGGCCGTCGCCATACGACAGGACGAGCGCCACCGTGGCCGAGAGGCCGGCGGCGGCGACATCGACCAGCAACTCGTCGGTCCCGCTTCCCGTCGGCATCTCGAAGTAGCTCCCCGCCGCGTCGGCGCGGAGGGCTTGCCCGGCGCAGGTGACGCAACCCGCGCCGTCGCCCGCGACATACGCGCGGAGCGAGGCGCCCGGCGGGGTTTCGTGGCGGACGCCGATCCGGTACGGGGCCGCCCGGACCGGCAGGATCCACGAGGCGGGCGTCATCCCGCGCTCCGCGGCGAAGGCGGCGTCCGCGAGGGCGCAGGCTCCGTCGTCATCGTAGTCGGGCCGGAGCGCGGCGCCCGCCGCGAAGACCGGGCGCGAGACGGCGCGGGTGTTCCCGCAGCCATCGTCCACCACGTAGGATAGGACGGCGCCGGACGCGCCGGGCGAGATGGCTTCGAGCTCGAGCACGTCCCCCGGGTAGAGCGTGCCGCCTGTGAATGGCGCGCCCCCGCGCCACAGCCTGAGGCAGGCGGGGACGGAGGTGGTCCGGGCCTCGGCGAGGCTCGATCCCGGGCCGAACAGGCAGTCCCCGCAGGAGCACCTGTGCCCGTCGCCCAGCGGGCGGAAGTCCGTGAAGTCGTCCTCGCCCTCCACGGGGCTTTCGGCAAGGTCTTCGACGAGGTCGCCGTCGTCGTCGTCGAGGTTGACGCAGACGAAAAGGGGGGCGCACGTGCAGGAGCCGCCTTCGTCCGTGACCAGCGCGCAGCCCGGGTCGTGGCCGCACGGGGGTTCGCCGTGGATGACCCCGCAAAGCCCGCAGCGGTAGCCGCCCCAGGCTGCGCAGCGGTGGATGTTTTTTTCAATCCAGATGGAACCCGACCGGATGTCCGGCGGGCAGATCTCAAGGCCGCCCCAGGCCCAGTCCCCGCCGTCGAGGGAGAGC